>JBIJDX010000042.1:0-15614 GCA_044343855.1 Flavobacteriales bacterium | reverse complement strand
CATCGGCACGTTCACCGGCTACAGCGCGCTGTGCATGGCCGAAGGTCTTGTGGCCGACGGCATCTTGCATACCATTGACATCAAGACACCACTGGCCTCGCTGGTGGACCGCTATGTGCGCACGGCCATCGAGCCTGAGGACGGCCACCATGCAGTGCCGTGACATGATCATTCCCATGGGCCGCCGTGCAGATGCCATGATGAGGTTTCATTTGATCAATTTATTTTACTAACGTTTGTTTAGTTGTGTAATCTTAGTCATGTGAACTAACTTTGTGGCATGATGCCGGACAATCCCTTCGCGGTGAACGCGTATGTGTCGCCGCAGCTGTTCTGCGACCGTGAGGCGGAGACCGCCACCATCACATCAGCGCTGCGCAATGGCCGGCACGTGATGCTTTACAGCCCGCGCCGTTATGGCAAGACCGGGCTCATCCACCACGTCTTCAACGGCCTTGCCCGGATGCGCGGTGCACACACGGTGTTCACGGACGTTTACGCGGCCCGGGATGTGCACGAGTTCAACACCATCCTGCTCAACGCGGTGCACGAGGCGCTGAACCCATCACCCAGGCTGTTCCTGAAGAACGTGATGGCCTGGTTCTCCGCACTCCGGCCGGTGGTGAGCATCGACGAGCTGTCGGGCAGGCCCAGCATCGCCTTGGAACGGGGCGGCGCACGGCAGGATGAGGCCACCACGCGCGAGATCTTCCGCATCCTGAACGCGCAGGGCCGAACCGTCTTCCTCGCCATCGACGAATTCCAGCAGGTAACCTCCTTCAAGGACGCGCGCATGGACGCCCTGCTGCGCACCGAGCTCCAGCGAAGCCCCAAGGTCCGATGCATCTTCTCCGGAAGCCAGCGGCACCTGCTGCTTGATCTTTTCAACGACGCGAAGAAGCCGTTCTTCGGCAGTGCCGACCAGGTGGAGCTGCAGCGCATCGACCGGAGCACCTACGCCGCATTCGCCGTGGCCGTGATGAAGCGCCACAAGCGCACCCTGAAGCGGGAGGATGCCCTCTTCTGTTACGACATCTGCCGCGGGCACACCTACTACGTGCAGGTGCTGCTGAACCGCCTCTTCGGTGATGCCCGTCCCCTGCGGCGGGACACCATCGTGGAGGTGCTGCTGTCCATCGTACGCGAACAGGACGCCATCATGGCCACCCTGCGCAGCGCGCTTACGAAGAACCAATGGGACCTCTTCGCCGCGATATCCAGGGAGGGCGAGGTGGACACCCCCACCGCCGGTGCGTTCATCAAGAAGCACGACCTGCCGTCATCAGCAGCGCTGGTGCATGCGCTGCAGGCCCTGCAGGACCGGGAGCTCATCTATGTGACCGGATACACCGCCGGGGGTGGCAAGCCGGTCTACGCACCATACAACCCGTTCATGGGTGCCTGGTTCAAGTACCGGTAGAAAACCTCCACACGGCCGGCAGGTGCCATGGCAGCGACACGCAGTAGGAAGGAGCACATGGTAAATTTGACACAAGGCCCCACGCACATGGATGATGAAAAAGATGCTGGGTTGATGCGTTCCGGCCATGTGCCACCTGACGCCGAACGCCACACGCACTCCCCCGATCGATCCATGACCATCGGTGACCACAGCTGCACGACCTTCCGGGGCATGAGGGGGTTGAGCCATTGGTCACCATCGCTGGAAATTCACCCGTGATCCATGGACCTCGTGAGCGAACAGGATAGGTACGCCGCCTCGCACAGCAGCCCGGAGCCGGCGCTTCTCTCGGAACTATCGGCTGAGACACACCGTGTATCCAGCTCTCCCCGCATGTTGAGCGGCCACGTGCAGGGTCGCTTACTGAGCATGCTGAGCCATCTGGTCCGGCCCCGGCGCATCCTGGAGATCGGCACGTTCACGGGCTACAGTGCGTTATGCCTGGCAGAGGGGCTCGCGCCGGACGGTGAACTGCACACCATCGACAATGACGGACGCCACGCCGATCTGGTTGCGCGATATGTTGAACGGGCAGGACTTTCCGGGCGTGTGCGCCAGCATATCGCACCTGCAGCGGCCTTGATCCCTGAACTTCCCGGCGCGTGGGACCTGGTATTCATCGATGCCGACAAGCAGTCGTACAGCCGCTACTTCGAGCTTGTGGTGGACCGGGTGCGACCCGGTGGCCTCATCATCGCGGACAATGTCCTCTGGAGCGGAAAGGTGCTGCTGGACGCTTCCGAACAGGATGGTGAAACCCGTGGCCTATCGGCATATGCCCGCAAGGTGAGCTGTGACGAACGTGTGGCGAGCGTATTGCTGACGGACCGTGACGGCGCCCTGCTCAGCCGCAGGTTGTAAGGCTTCAACCGCATGTGTGGCTGAAACGGCCGCCTTACATTCGCCGAGCACCGAACCGCGCACCCGGGTGGTCTTCAACTCGTTCATCTTCGTCATCTTCCATGTGGTGGTCTTCATCCTCCACTGGGCGCTCCCTGTGCGGCATCGGTGGCCACTGCTCCTGCTGGCCAGCTACTTCTTCTACATGTATTGGAATGTGGCATACGCCGGGATCCTGGTCGCATCCACATTGATCGATTTCCTGCTTGGGAGAACGCTGCTTGCATCAGGTCAGGAGCCTCGCAGAAGACTGGGCCTGTGGCTCAGTATCATCAGCAATCTGGGTATCCTGTTCTTCTTCAAGTACTACAACTTCTTCCAGGATTCGTTGGTGATGCTCGGGGCGTCAGTGGGCATTACGGTGACACCCGCGCGGCACGCGTGGCTGCTGCCGGTTGGCATCTCCTTCTACACCTTCCAGACACTGAGCTACAGCGTGGACGTGTACCGCAGGCAGCTCGCTCCGGAAAGGCACCTGGGCCGTTTCGCCCTGTATGTGTCGTTCTTCCCTCAATTGGTGGCCGGACCGATCGAGCGCGCAAGTGCCCTGCTGCCGCAGTTGCAGGCCCCGTTGGCGCGGCCTTCGCACCTGGCATTGATGCGTGGGATGAGCCAGGTCCTTCTTGGCTTCTTCAAGAAAGTGGTGGTGGCGGATACGCTCGCGATACAGGTGGACAGCATCTACAACAACCATGAGATGCAGAGCGGGCCCGCGTTGGTGCTTGCCACGGTCCTGTTCGCCTTCCAGATCTACTGCGATTTCAGTGGTTACACCGACATCGCCATCGGCGTGGCGCGCATGCTGGGCTACGACCTGATGGAGAACTTCAGACTACCCTACTTCAGCAAGAGCGTCACCGAGTTCTGGCAGCGCTGGCACATCAGCCTGGGCACCTGGCTGCGCGATTACCTGTACATCCCCCTGGGAGGCAATCGGCACGGGGCTTGGAACACATATCGCAACCTGATGCTGACCATGCTCCTGGGCGGACTGTGGCATGGAGCGAGTTGGAACTTCGTGATATGGGGGGGACTGAACGGTGGTGCACTTGCCCTGGAGCGCGCGCTGCGCAACGGATGGATAACCACCATCGCGGGAGGATGGATGAAAAGGCTCCTCGGGGTGGCGTATACGTTCGTGTTCATCTGCATCACCTGGGTGTTCTTCCGCTCGCAGACCCTCGAACAGGCCTGGTCGATCCTTGGAAGGATGTCAACCTTCAGCGGGGCATTGAGCATCCAGGACCGATCGGTGCTGGCGAACATCCTGATCGTTCTGCCCCTGCTACTGGCCTTCGAGTTCCTGCTGCAACGCCGCATGGATGTGCACAAGCGTTTCGCCCAGGGACCGCTGCTCATGCAGTTGACCGTAACCGTCACCATCGTGCTCCTCATCGCCCTCTTCGGCGTGTCTGCAGGGAGCCAGTTCATCTATTTCCAATTCTGACCATGAGGCGGTTTGCCCTGTACCTGTTCCTTGCGGTCATCGCCACCAGCACGATGGACCGCCTGCTGGGCATGTTCCTGGAGCACCTGCATGATCGCAGCCTGGAAGGCCAGAACGGTGGCGACCTGAACAGGTACCTCGCTCAGCCCCGGCCCGATATTCTCGTGATCGGAAGTTCACGCGCACACCATCACGTGATACCCGACAGCCTCTCACCGACCGCCTACAACCTGTCGCACAATGGCATGTCGGTGGCGTTCCAAGCCGGTCTGGTCGCGGTGCTTGACCAGTATGATGCAATGCCGACAAGGGTCCTGCTGCTCCACGTGGACCCCGAGGAAGCCCTGATGGACCAGGCCGGGGGTGATATTCGCTTCCTGAGGCGTTACTACGGCAGCGTACCCTACGTGACCGACCGGATCAACGGTCTGCATCCATTGGAGCGTTGCGCATTCTGGTCCGATGTGCATCGCTTCAATGGCATGGTGCCGGGCCTGCTGCGCGCGTGGTGGGGACCTGCCGCCCCACGGACAGCCCAGGGCCGTGGCTATGTGCAGCGGCCCGATCAGCCGACGGATGCCACGCGCACGCTCCATACCGCAGAGAAGGACTCCGTAAACGCGGCAACCTACGCCGCACGATGGAGCGAGGAGCTGTTCCGCGAGGGCATCGGCGCCCCCCTGGACCACATCGATTCGGTCTGCCGGAGCCGGGGTGTAAGCCTGATACTGTTCACCTCGCCGAGGTACCGTACAACAGCTGCGCGGGAAGCGTTCAACGCGCGGGCAAGAGCGGCCCTGGGCCCCCACCGGCGCTGGGTCATGCCGCAGGGACCGGAGGTTGAGCAACTCCGCGACATCCGATTTTGGCGTGACAATGTGCACCTGCGCCACGACGGCGCCCGCCTTTTCTCCGCATCGTTGGCGGCGAGCCTCGCCTTGCCGGATACAAACCGGACAACCACACCATGATAGACCTGCGATCGGACACCGTCACCAAGCCCACCGCGGGCATGCTGGATGCCATGTGGAAAGCATCGGTTGGCGATGATGTCTTCGGGGAGGACCCGGAAGTGAATGCATTGGAGCACGAACTTGCCGCACGGTTCGGGAAGGAAGCAGGGTTGTTCTGCCCTAGCGGCACGATGACCAACCAGATCGCGGTCCGCTTGCATACCAGGCCCGGCGATGAAGTGATCGGCGATGAAGGGATGCACATCTACCGCTATGAAGGAGGCGGCATCATGGCCAACAGCGGTTGCAGCGTGCGGTTCGTGCCGAACGACCGGGGCCGCTTCACCGCAGAAGCCGTCGAGGCGGCCATCAATAATGCAGCGGACAGCTATGTGGCCCGCACCAGGCTGGTCAACATCGAGAACAGCCATAACCGGGGTGGCGGCGCTGTATGGGACCTGGAAGAGGTCAAGCGTATCAGGGAGGTCTGCGACTCGCATGGACTGGCCCTGCACCTGGACGGGGCGCGCATCTTCAACGCGATGGCGGTGGACGGCCGTGCGCCGAAGGAGTGGGGTGCTCCATTCGACACGATGAGCGTTTGCCTGAGCAAAGGCCTGGGAGCTCCGGTGGGCAGTGTGCTTTTGGGTTCGCGGGAACACATCCGCGAGGCGCGCAGGATACGCAAGCGGATGGGCGGCGGCATGCGTCAGGCCGGGTATCTTGCCGCTGCCGGGCGTTACGCGCTCGCCAATCACGTGAACCGCCTTGCCGACGATCACCGCCGCGCGGAACTGCTGGCCAGGGCAATGGCAGGGATGCACTGCTTCGCAGGCGTGCTTCCCGTACAGACCAACATCATCATCGCCGAACTTGGGGCGGGGATGCGGGCTTCCGACATGCTCACCTTGATGGCTGCAGGTCGCGTGCGCGGTCTTCCATTCGGCCCATCCACCCTGCGGTTCGTGACGCATCTCGATGTGACCGATGAAGACGTGCAACAGGCCATCCGCGTAATGTCCGAACTTAGACCCTGATGGTGCGCACATACATCCTCCTCTCGCTCCTGTCCATTCCTGCATTCGCCGAAGCCCAGATGGCCGCGGCAGGCCGCATCAACGGCATCGACCTTTCCTACCGTTGGCGACATCCTTCGGGAAAGCCCAGCGAACTGCTGATGCGGATGGAGAATGTGGAACACACTGACCGGCACATCGCCCTGAAGGTGGACGTGAGCTGCCAGGGACGAACGGTCGAGTTGTTCCACGCGGACACATGCATCCGGGCGGGTGCGGTGCTTAACGGCAGGGTGAACGGGCTTTACTTCAGGACCGGACAGCTCACCAGGGAGCAGATAGAGAGCGGCGATGTGGCGGTGGATGTGACGAGCAGCTCTGTGGAGGTGACAAGCGCCTGTCCATGAATACCCGGCCTGACCAAAAGGAACGGACCCTTACGGTGGCGCTGGCGGTGGTGCTGCTGGGCGGCATTGCAGCAGCCATCTGGACCTATTCGCGCATCGAAGCACGTCGGGAGCTCCTCATCGCCAGCTTCCTATCAGGCCAGGAGCAGGCGTTCCACGCGCGCTTGGATGGTTTCTTCCTTGGCACCGAGGAGCAGTTGGAGGAGGAGGTCGCCTGGGTGCAACCACCGGCCACCGGACTGACACGGGAACTCTTCGACCGCTGGGACCCACTGATGCATGCCCATCCTTCCATCCTGCGCATTTCACTTGCGGACCAGTGGGGGAACGAAAGTGCCCTGCTGCGGAACGGGAACGGCTTGGTTGAGCGCATCGTTTCAAAGGGCTCCGTGGAAGGACCCGCGATCGAGTCCTTCCGCACCCGGCGCGATGGGTCGTATGACAGCCTGCGGCTTGCCACCGTCGGCCTGGATCCGCGGCAGGAAACATGGTTCGTCCGCGCATTGGAGGACAACCAAGGCAGGCCGACATGGAATCCATCGCTGGTGAACGGGGATACACCCGTGATGCAGGTCGCACGTGTCATCCGCCCGCCCGGGGACAGCCTTCCGTTGCATGTGTTGATGATGGAGGTGACCGCCACTGATTCACGCTGGATGGACACCTACACGCTGGGCCAGGGAACGCTGAACGGGATACTCTTCGACTCCGGCCGAAAGCTCCTGGGACACACGCGCAAAAGCACGCTGATACCCGATGCATCCGCTGCGCAGGAACTCCTGGCAGCCTGTTCCGACAAGGGCACCGGATCGGTGTTCGCCTTGAGGTTCCGGGACCGGACCGTTCACGCCCAGGTAAAGGAGCATGCGCTCAATGGATCGCTCCTGTACACGCTGCTGATCATCGACACCGGGTTCGCGGACACCTGGGTGACGGATGAACGCGTGGCACTGATCGCCGCCGCACTTGTGCTGGTGGTGGTCGGCATCCTGATGATATGGCTGGCCGTGGTGGGCAACGAACGCACTGAACGTGCCAAGCTGACCGCCCGGAAATTGCGGACCACGGAACGCAAGCTCGCCAAAGCAAGCGGTGAACGCGACGTGCTCAATCGCGAGGTCCATCACCGTGTGAAGAACAACCTGCAGGTGGTGAGCAGCCTGCTCAACCTGCAGGCATCGCGCCTTGACGAGGGTCCGGTCCGAAGTGAGTTCCTGCGCGGGAAACGCAGGATCGACATCATCGCCCTTGTGCACCACCGGATGTACGACCTGAAGGACCTCCGCAATGTGGACATCCAGCAGTTCTTCAACCAGCTGATCGCAGCGCTCGCGCGCATGCACGAACCCCTTCGTCGATCCATCAGCCATGACGTGCGTGCCGGCGGGATCAAGGCGGACCAGGATACGGCGATCGAGCTGGGGATCATCCTGTGCGAATTGGTTACCAACGCCTATGAGCATGCCTTTCCGCACGCCACGGGTGGTCACGTGGAGATCACGCTGCAGTCCGTGGACAGCGACCTGTACCGACTGCTCGTGAAGGACAACGGGGTGGGTATCAGCCCGAACAACATGGACAGTGACGGCAAGCTCGGCCTTGAGATCGTGGAAGCGCTGGCCGAGCAGATGAACGGTTCCATCCACACCCATGGCAGCGAAAGCGGCGCCACGATCGAGGTGCTGTTCAGGATGAACTGGAACAGGTCAGGGCCTGACATCACCGATGCCGAGGGCGCGGAACAATCCGCCGCTGGACCGGAGCAGGGTTAGTTCAGCCACCTTTGCATCGAAACCCGCCACCACGGCCATGCGCTCGGCGTTCGCAAGGTCGAGCTGCGCCTGCCGGAACTGGAGCCCTGTGAGCTGACCGCTCCGGAACAGTTCGTTCGTTCGTTCGAAGTTCATCCGTGCCGTGCGCGTGGCATCCTCCTGCATGCGCAGCAATTCACGCTGGCTGCTCCATGTGGTGTAGGCGTTGCGGACATCACGCTCCACCTGGAGGCGTGCCTGCTGCTCCGCCAGGACGGCGCTTTCGGCGCGCAGGCGCGCCTGATCCGCCTGCGTACTGGCACGCCCGCCATCGAAAATGGGGATGCTCATGGACAGGCCTGCATTGAGGCCCTGCGTGTAGGTGCCCAGGACAAGGCCCACGCCATTCCGTTGGTCGCTCACCCCATAGGCCGCGGACAGGTCAACGCGCGGCCAGCGGAGCGACCTTGCGATGCGCTGATCCACCTCCGCGGCACGCACCTGCGCAGTGGCGGCCACCAACTGCACGTTCCCGCGCAGCGCCTCCTCCACCAATTGGTCCCGGGAAAGGCCTTGTGCATAAGTGATGACACGTGCGACATTCACCCGCGCATCGGGCTCCCTTCCCATCAGCACATTGAGGTCCCGCGCTGTCCGCTCAAGTGCCTGCTGCGCCAGCAGGTGGGCACCGCTGTCGGCCTGCAGGTCAACCATGGCGTTCAACAGGTCCAGGCGGCCTGCCCCCCCAAGCTGGGCCCTCCCCTCCTGCCGCCGGTACCGCTCGCCGGAGATGTCAATCAACCGTTGCGTGATGGCCACATCCTCCTCCAACGCCGCGAACCCGTAGTACAGAGCGACCACCTGCACAAGGGTGCCCTCGACCTGCGCACGCAACCGAAGGTCCGCCAGCATCGCATTGACCCGTGCCCGCTCCAGGGCGGCGAAATTCCCCATGCCGTTGAAGACGGTGTAGCCCAGGCCGACCTGACCGCTCAGACCTGTGTTCACCACCCCATTGCGCTCCACATCAGGTATCCCCTCGGAGAAATCAAGGCGCGTGTCAAGGTCGCTGTATGCGCCGCGTCCACTTGCCTCCAGTCGCGGAAGCAGGCCGGCATTGCCTGCCGTGGCCTGCGCCTCCGCAATGGCCGCTTCATTGCGTGCGATCCGTATGCCATGCTCATTGGCAAGGGCAAGCTGCACCGCGCGCTCCAAGCTGAGCGTGTCCTGGCCTGCCACCAGGAGGCAGCCGACCATGGCAATGCTAGTTGCGATGTTCCTCCAGATCCTCATAGGGCATTTCTTTCACAGCGGGTTCAACCGATTCAGCGGTGGGAGTGGAAGCGTTCCATGCCCAGCCGAAGATGCGTCGCGCATCATTGAGCGCACTGATGAGCAGGGGCAGGATGACCAGCGTCACCAGGGTGGCAATGGTCAGGCCATAGGCTACGGTGATGGCCATGGGGATCAGGAACTGTGCCTGGAAGCTCTGGTTGAGCGTTATCGGAAGCAGACCAGCCACGGTGGTGATCGATGTCAGCAGGATGGGACGCAGGCGGCTCAGGGCTGCATCACGCAGGGCTTCCCTGAAGGGCATACCCGTCTTCATGTTGTCGTTGAACGTGCTGAGCAACACGAGGGAATCGTTGACCATGACACCGATGAGGGCGATCATGCCGAAGAAGCTGAACAGGCTTATCTGCACCCCATGCAACCAATGGCCCCAGCCGATGCCTATGAAGCCGAGCGGGATGCACAGGAGCACCGCGATCATCTGCCAGAAACTCCGGAGCGTGATCACGATCATTGCGAACATGATGATGAGCGTGATGGGCAGCACCCGCATGGCACTGCCGCCCACCTTGCGGCTCTGCTCTCCCTGGCCCTCGAAGCTGTAGCTGAGGCCGGGATGCCTCGCCAACAAGGGTGCGAGGATCTCCGAGGTGACGATGGATTGCGCTTCAGTGGCACTCTGGCCGCTACCCGCCAGGTCGGCCTCCACGCGCACCTCACGCTGGCCGTTGAAGTGATTGATGGCCCGGATACCGCGTTCAATGGTGTAGGTGGCGACCTCCCCAAGTGGTATCTGGCGCCCATCCGCCGTGCGGATGCGCATGTCCTCCAGGTCGCGGAGCGAAGCGCGACCATCCTCGGCATACCGCACCCAGATCCTCACCTCATCCTCGCCGCGCTGCACGCGTTGCGTCTCGAGGCCGAAGAAGCCCTGCCTGACCTGGGCGAGAATTTCCTGCAGTGTAAGTCCCAGAAGGGCCGCCTTGTCGTTGATCTTCAGCACCACCTCGCGATTGCCGGGTCGGTCGGTGTCAACCACGTCGCGCAGCATGGGAAGTTTCGCCAGCTCTGAACGCAGCTCCGCCTTGGCGGCATTGAGCTCGGCAAGGTCATTGCTCCGGAGCGACACGGAAACGGGCTTGCCGAACGGCGTGGCCAGTCCGAAGGTGAGGTTCTGTACACCTGGCACGTTGCCCACGCGCTCGCGCAGGCGGTTGGTCAGTTCCTCAGCGCGGAACCCGCGCTTCTCCCCATCCAGCAGGATGATATTGAGCTTGCCGGCCTCGGCGCGGGGGCCCAGGATGGTCTGCACCTTCAGCACAACATCGAGGCTGTCAGGACGGCCGGCGCTCAGCTCACGGTCCAGGTCCCACACAAGGCCCTCGATGCGCTGCAGTTCGGAGAAAACGATGTTCTCCCTCGTACCTGAGACCATCTCGAGTTCCACGGCAATATCATCGCGCTCGATCACGGGGAAGAAGGTGGTGCGGATGATGCCCGCACCCACCGATCCGAAGGTGATGGCAAGCAGGAAGAAGGCGATCCCTGCGGTGAGCATCCGGTGGCGCATGAAACGATCAAAGAACGACCCGTACCTCTTGTCCCGCAACCAGGCCATGAAGCCGTCCATCGTGGCCTCCAGGCGGTTCTTCGAGCGTGAAAGACCCTTGGAATGCGCAATGTGCGCGGGCAGGGTGAGGGCTGCCTCCACCAGGGAGAACATCAGCGCGGTGATGGCTACAAACGCCAGCGCCGGTGCGAAATCTCCGAGCCTGCCCTCGATGAAGAAGAAGGTGCTCATGGCTGCCACGGTGGTCAGCACGGAGCTGATGACAGCGGGCAGCACCTTGTTGAGCCCAACGAAAGCCGCTTTCACCGGTGGAAGCCCTCGCTCGAACTCCTGGTAGATGCTCTCGGTGATCACGATGCCATCGTCCACGAGGATGCCCACCACAAGGATCATCCCGAACAGGCTCATCACGTTGATGGTGATGAACGAAGGCGCGAGAATGAACATGCCGGCGAAGGCAACAGGGATACCCGCAGCCACCCAGATGGCAAGGCGCCAGTTGAGGAAGAGTGCCAGCGTGATCACCACGAGGAGGAACCCCTGGATGCCGTTCTCAACGAGCATCTCGATGCGTTGCTTCAGGACGGTTGTGGCATCATTGATCAGGGTGGCCTTCACAGGTCCACCCCGCTGGTTGAACGCCTCCATGTAAGCGAGGGTGGTCCCGGCAATGAACAGGATGTCCTCGCTCACGGTGCTGCTCACGGTCACCACCACACTGGGAACACCGTTCACGAAGTTGCGTGCCGGATCATCGGCCCAGGTATCCCTCACGCTGGCCACGTCGTTGAGGCGCAGCATGCGGCCATCACCACCCGCGCGAAGGATGATGTTGCGCAATCCCTCGGCATCCTGGCGCTTGTCACGCACACGGATGAGCAGCTCCTCGTCGATGGTCTTGATCCTTCCACCGGTGATGTCGATGTTGGCCGCGCGCACCGCACTGGCGGCCTGGGATATGCTGAGGTTGTTGGCACGCAGGTCGGCCTCACGGAAGGCGATCTCGATCTCCTCCTCGGGAAAGCCGGTGACCTCAACCTTGCTGATGCCCTTGACACCGCGGAGGTCCTGTTCGACGCGCCGGGCGATGAGCTTCAGGGCCTTCAGGTCAACATCCCCGCCGCTCAATGCGAAGGAGACGGCAGGCCGGATATTCTCGAGTTTGAACGCACGGATGGGCTCCATGCCGTCGGGAAGCGTCGGGATGCGGTCCACCGCGTTCTTCACGTCCTGGAGCACCTCATCCGTATCGAAACCCTTGCGAACCTCCACCGTGATGACCCCGCCGTTCTCCTGGCTCACACTGCTGAGCATTTCCACACCGGAGACACCCTTGAGGTCATCCTCAATGCGCAGGACGACCCCTTCCTCAACCTCCTCGGGCGAGGCCCCGGGATGGATCACCTGCACCTGGATGGTGCGGCTCTCCACCTCGGGAAAAAGGGAACTGCGTGTGGCCTTCAGACCGAAGAACCCGAAAAGCAGGATGAGCACCATGACGGTGTTCACGGCCACGGGATATTTCAGGAAATAGGCAGTGAGTCCCTTCATGGCTCCACCGGTGCTACGCGCATCCCTTCATATGCACCGCTGAGGCGATCGATGACGACCAGCCGGCCGTCGTCAACACCCCTTATCACGGCCTGGTCCACCCCTTGGTGCAGCACGGCAACCCGCTGGCGCATGAGCGACCCCGAGCCTGTGGAAGGGTCCTTCACCGTGTAGACCGAATTGTCCTCAAGCAATGCACTCCGCGGCACGCTTACCGCATCGTCCAGCGAGCCTGCCTCGATGGTGCCGCCCAGGTATTGTCCATCACGCAGGCCCCTGCCATCGACCTGGACGAACAACTTGATGGTCTGGGTGGAGGGATCGATGCTCTCCCCGGTACGGATGATGCGACCGATGCATCGAACCGATGCATCAGCTCCCGACAGCTGCAGCGTATCGCCGACCTTCACCAGTGGCAGCTCGCCCTCACCGATGGCCGTCTCAAGCTCGAGCGAGCCGGGGGCGATGAATTCACCCAGGCGCGTTCCCGGGATGACAATGGTGCCGGGCTCGACACCCCCTGCAGTGACCACACCATCAAAGGCTGCGGTGACAACATATTTCCGGAGGCGCTCATACAATGCGCGGATAGCGTAATACTGGTCGAGCAGACCCCTGCCCGCGAGGTAATTGCGCTCCTGGTCGCTGGCAGTTGCGGGCAGTTCCGGCAGAGGGCCGTCAACGGACACACGCGTGAGGTAGGCATCCCACCTGGCTGCTGCCTCCGGCATGTCGAGGCGCAGGTCGGGCACCAGTTGCACCAGCGTGCGAATGAAGGCGCTCTGCTGGGCATTTATCTGGGCGCGCACCTCGGCATCGTCCAGGCGGAGGATCGCTTCGCCCTGCCTGAAGGACACCCCCTCCCTGAAGGGCCTCCCGGTGCGCTGCACCGTACCTCCGACCTCGGCGATGATGAGCATCCGGTCCATTGCGCGCAGGCGACCGGTGATGGGGATGCTCAACCGAACGGGGCCATTGCGCGCAACAATGGTGCGCACCGCGCGGGCCTGCGTCGGCGGATCGGTGCGCGGTGGTGAGGCCTTGCTGCCAGCCAGCCACCGGCAGGTGCCCATGCCACCCACAATGAAGAGCAGGCCCAGCACGATGGTGAGGCGACGTTTGAACAGGTCGTTCATGCGCGTATGGATCGGATGATGAATTCGGGCAGGGTCTTTCGGCGCTTCTGGATCATGCGGTGGAAGGCCTCATCGTTCATGCCGTGTATGTGAGTGAGCATGGCCCGTGCCACAAAGGGATGCGCACAAAGCGACATCATGTTCAACAGCAGTTCCCGCGGATCGATATCATTGACCAGGCCATTCCTGCGGGCCTCCTCCACCAGGTGGATGAAATGCTGCCGGCTGGCCTGGCCGCGATCGATGAAGGCCCGCAGTCCGTCGGGATCCCGGTTCATCTCCTGCACGATGAAAAAGGGGAGGCAGGGATCCCTGAGCATGCGTTCCATGTAAGCATCCACGAAACACGTGATGGCATCGAACAGGTCACTGCAACCGGTGAGGGAGTTCCAGATGCAACTGAACTGTTGCTCCGCACTTCCCTTGAACACCCCCTCGAAGAGTCGCTGTTTGTCGCGGAAATAGTAATGGAGAAGAGCCTTGTTGATGCCGGCCTCATCGGCCACCTCCTGCATGCGCGCACCGGCCATTCCCTTGCGCACGAAGACCCGGCGTGCAGCATCAAGGATGCGCTCCTCGGTTCCGGACTCCTGCTGCACATTGGCCATGTGGCTGCAATATTAACCAATTGGTTAGACTGGTCGGTTAACCCCTTGCCAACGGCGCGCTCTGCCGGACGCAGCCGCTCCTGCCGCGGGTGGAACCGAAGGGGTGCAGGCCGATGTACGCTTAACAGGACCAATGCGGATGGCACGATGGGCCCGGCCTACCGGAGCCACTCCACCTCCACCCTGCGCTCGCTGGGATCGGGACCCGTGCTGCGGCTGTCGCCATAATAGTTCACCAGCAGGCGTTCCGGCGCGATGCCGCGCTGCAGCAAGTGATCACGCACGGCCTTGGCGCGCCGCTCGCTCAAGCGCAGGTTCACGGACGCATCGCCCAGGCGGTCGGTGTAGCCCGTGATGAGCACGCGGTCCTGAGGCGTCCTGGCCAATTGCTCAAAGACCTCGTTGAGCAGGACACGGTTCTCACCATCGATCGATACGGATGACTGCGTGAAGCGCAGGGTGATGTTGCTGTTGGTCAATGTGCTCAGGTCAGCCAAGGGGTTCTCCGGGCGCGCAGCATCCCGTTGCAGCTCGCCAACGTTCATTTCCATCCCGGTCAACCGATCCTCCAGGTCCTCGAGGCGATCGCGCAGTTCCCACAGGTCGCGTCGTTGGTCCATGCGGTCGATCCGCTGGTTGATGGCGTCCAGTTCAGCCTTCAGCCAACGGTCCCTCCTGCGCACAGGTACGGACGGGGAGGATGCGGCGGCATGGCGTTCAATGGAATCAAGGATCCGGGCACCAAGGGAGGGTTCGATGGCACCTTCGCCAGTGGATGCCAGTTGCAGGTCCAGCGCACACAGGTAGTTCTCCTGGTCATAGACGGTGCCACAGGTGGAATTGACCTGCACGGTGGTCCATGGATCCGCTGCACCGCCCTTCAGGACAGGTACCTGGGCGAGCGGCAGCAGGTCGGCCCTCAGTTGGCGTTCCAGCTCCTCGCGCTGGCTGCGCACGAAATAGTAGATGGCAAGGTACTTGTCCTGTTCGCCGGTGCCGTTCACCGACCTGCCTGCCTGCTCCCAACTGATGCGTGCGAGCCTGGCAAGCTGCTCCCGCGTTGCCTGGGACAGCATCGGTGCCGCCGTGGGCACCTCCAATCCCTCCACTGCCGCACGCACCATGGCATCGATCTCCCCGGCCATCACGTCCGCCGGCACATCAGCCAGCACCCCGTCATGGCGGAAATGGATGCGCGCATCGAGGTATGCGCCAATGGCGGTCAGCAACAGCCGGTCAAGCATGACATCGACCTGGCCTGCATCGGCCATGGTGGGCTGCACCTGCATGACGGCGCCCGCTCCGGGCACACCGCGCCAGACAGCTTGCAACAGCGGGTCGCCCCCCTCCATGACCGCCTGCACCACCACCTGCCCGTCCTGTGACAAGCCCTCCAGTTCAACGCCGCCCTGCGCGGTCATCATGGTGGGCAACGCCACGCACAAGGGCGCACAAAGGACCAGGCGCAGGAAGCGTTGCATGGGGTTGTGAAGGTACGCGGTGAACCTGCCGTGAGGACC
>JBIJDX010000195.1:0-5304 GCA_044343855.1 Flavobacteriales bacterium | reverse complement strand
CGAGGCCGGTGCACCGAGGACGAAGGGAATGGGAGCGCGCATGATCATGGGTCAATTATCGGGTGCACCGGCCTCGATCCAAAGGGTGAATTTGCGCACCTCGCAAGCGAGAAGTTGCGGTGCACTGGGTGGCATGGGAACACCCTGGGGATCGTGCGTGACTGCCCACCGCAGCCGGCCATCATCGGCCACAGCGTTGAGGGTAAGCCAGTTATCGAAGTTCAGATCACCGGATGGACTGCCGCCACTGTGACACCCGAGGCAACGCTGCTGAACGAGCGGAACGATGGTGCCGGAGTAGGTGACATCGGTGGTGTCGCATCCAGCCTGGGCGCAACTGTTGTTCTGGGCACCCTGCTGGATCCAAGTCTGAATAAGCTGGATCTGCTGGGGCGTCAGCGGGTTCTGGGGGGGACGGGGCATGCGGTCGTTCGGGTCGGTGTCCGTGATCGCCTCCATCAGATCACCATTGCCCACCATACCGCTGTTCATCAGGCTTCCGTAGCTGGTGAGGGAGATCCAGTCATTGTCATCCGTGGCGGTATGATGGCAATTGAGGCCCTCGCCCGGGTTGGTGCAGTTGCTCTGCAGGATGGGCAACACCTGTTGCTGGAAATACACGGTCGTGGGCGAACACGGGAGACCCCCCCCGACCGGAAGCGGTTCCGGTGGGACGGGAGGCTCATGGCGACAGGATATGACAAGAAAACCGCAGAGGCCGAGGACCAATTGAACGGAATGCTTAGGGGGCATCGAACTGAGCATATAAAGCAACCCTGAACGCAGTGCCACAAAAATACCACAAGCCCAGGTCGCCCCTCCCTCGCAACCATTCGATCGGTTGGGATCCTACCAAGGGGATCTCGGGCCAAGGAGCGCCCATCACCTTTCCGGAGCCCCTTCCGTGCGCAGGAAGCGGTGAACGAGAACCCCGCCATCCTGATCCATCAATACCAGCATATAGCCCCCGGGTGCCAATTCGCCGACAGGGATGGAGCAGCTTCCATGCCAGGGCTTCACCGCGGCGGCTCTCCTGCCGGAAGCATCCATGATCCAACCGGTCCGCACAGGACGGGAGGTCCACGCGGGAAGCAGCTCCCCCGCGAGCGTTGCACAACCGGACCATGCATCCACCGCGGGCGCTCCCAGACCGGTCGTGATGCAATCGGCGGTCGCTTCCACACCGTTCTGTTGTGCCACCAGGCCCAGGAACGCGTCCAACGCACCGCCCTGACCCGACAGATGGTGGGCCAGCCAGGGAGTGGCGAAGGTGTTCACCAAAGCCTGCTGCTGGGCGCGGCTGACGGTGAGGTCGGGGCCGCAGGTCAGCTCACCGAAGGTGCAATTGAAATTGTCGTTGGCGAAGTAACAGTGACCGCCGCCAAGGATATTGACGAAGGCCTTGCATGAGGTGGCGAGTGCCGTGTACATGGGCCCCTGGTGATCCGGTATCGGGGTGACACAATCCTCCGAGGCGGCGAATACGAGCGTGGGCACCTCGACCTGCGCCGCGGCAGCCACAGCGGAAGGATTCGTTTCGGCCGGGGCGAGCAGAACGACCGCCTGCACCGCATTGCCTGCAGCGGCGAGCATGGCAGCGCCCCCTCCCATGCTGTGTCCCATGAGCGCTGTGGCCGGAAGCACGTGCCCTTCGAACACCCCCCCGCTCTCCGCGCCGGCAGCCTGCAGGGCACCCGCCACGAACGCCAGGTCCGCGCCGAATGTGCCGTGGTTCGGTGCAAAGCCCCCTTCGGTCGTGGGCAGCGCCACGATGTAACCGAGCGGCACGAAGTGGTCGGAGATGTTCCCATAGGCCGCCGTTGTCATCACGAACCCGTGGCCCACCACCAGCACGGGGAAGGAACCCGGCGCCACCTGTGCATTGCTGCCGCCGGCAAGGGCCGGATAGCGTACCGTGGTGGGCACGTTGCGATCGCGTGCAGCGTCATAGAAGGTGATGGAACGCTCGCCGATGGCGAACGGCTGTGCATGGACACAACAAGCCAGAAGGAATGAAGGGATGAGCAGGAAGGTGCGCATGCAGGTATCAAGTTGACCTGAAAGGTACGCGGAAGGCACGAAATGCCATTTCCAGGTCCGCCTTGTGGTCTATCTTCGCGGCCCGCTCGGAGAGGTGCCGGAGTGGTCGATCGGGTCTGTCTCGAAAACAGATGTGCCCGCAAGGGTACCGGGGGTTCGAATCCCTCCCTCTCCGCCAATGAAAGCCCAGCCGCGAAGCGGCCGGGCTTTTTCACGTCAGGGCCCAGCCCGTGCCCAACCGGGCCGGTCGGCGAAGTGGTCCAGCCTTTCAGAACGAACGGTGCATTCCTTTGCACCATGCAACAAGCACATCTCCTTGCCGATCTCATGGACCATGCCCATGCCTTTACCCTGCACCATGTGGAGCGCCTGAAAGGCCAGGACCTTCACCATCGCTTCGAGGTGAACGGCAAGCCCTTGAACAGCGCGTTCTGGATCGTGGCCCACCTGGCCGTTTCGCAGAACTGGCTCATCCTGCGCGGAACCGGCGGCAATTTCCAGAAGTTCCCGTGGGCGAAACAGTACACCCTGGGCGCGGCTCACCCCTCAGCCACCAATGCTCCCCCCTGGGACGAGGTGCTCGCAACCTACCAGCGCATCCACCAACTCTCCCTGGACCATGTCCGTGCGCTACCTGACGAGGTACTCACACAAGCGCACCACGCGATGATGGATCTGGGCGGAGTGAACACCATCCGACAGGTGATCCTGCACCATGTGCGGCATGAGTCATCGCACAACGGCCAACTGGGCTGGCTGTGCAAGTGCTACGGCCTGCCCACGGTCTGAACGCATGGGCGGCCCCTGGCTCAGTGCCACATCAACCAGAAGGTGATGATGCCCCCGAAGTATCCCAGCGCTGCAGGGAATGTCATTCGCTTGAGGTACCACACGAAGTCGATGTGCATGATACCCATTGCCGCGACACCGGCGGCCGAACCGATGATCAGCATGCTTCCGCCTGTGCCTGCGCAGTAGGCAAGCAACTCCCAGAACAGGTGGTCGGCCGGGAACTGGGTCATGGGGTACATGCCCATGGCGGCAGCCACCAGCGGCACATTGTCCACGATCGAGGAGAGCACGCCGATGGCCGTGTTGATGGCAAAAATATTGCCGAACGCCTTGTCCAGTGACTGGGCCGCAAGGGTAAGGTGACCGGCCACCTGCAAGCCCGCAACGGCCACCAGGATACCGAGGAAGAACAGCACACTGGGCAGGTCGATGCGGCGCAGCACGGATGCCACCATGAGATCACCCCGCTGATCGACACCATGGCGCATGTGGATGAGTTCGGTGACCACCCAAAGCACTCCAAGACCCAACATGATGCCCATGAAGGGTGGCAGGTGTGTCACCGCCTTGAAGATCGGTACGAAGAGCAGGGCGGCAATGCCGAGGCCGAACACCAGGTTGCGCTCACCGGTGGTGACCTGTCCACCATGATGACCGGAGTGACGCGTCGCATCGGGACGCTCCACATGCCCTTTCATGGTGAAGGTCATCCACAGCAGGGGCAGCAGCAATGCGACCATGCTTGGTACGAACAGCTTGGTCATGATGTTCACGGTGGTCACCTGGCCACCAACCCAGAGCATGATGGTGGTCACGTCACCGATCGGGCTCCATGCACCGCCGGCATTGGCTGCTATCACAACAAGACCTGCGAACATCCAGAGGGTCTCCTTGTCCTTGATGAGCTTGCGAAGGAGGGCGCACATCACGATGGCCGTTGTGAGATTGTCCAACACGGAGCTGAGGAAGAAGGTGATGAGGCCCACGACCCACAGCAGCGTGCTGATCTTCGTGCTCCTGATGCGGTCGGTGATGACACGGAAACCCTCATGGACATCGATCAGCTCCACGATGGTCATTGCCCCCATGAGGAAGAACAGGATGCTCGCGATGTCCGCCAGATGCTCGAGCAAATGGTGCAATAATCCTTCATGGCCGTGGTCACCGAGTTCCGGCAGGATGCTCGACTGGCCGAGCATGAGGATGGTCCATACGACCGCACCCGTGATGATGGCCGATGCCGCCTTGTTGACCTTCAACGGGTGCTCAAGGGCGATCGCGAAGTACCCGAGAACGAACACAACGGCCATCAGGATGAACATGGGAGGGGGTGGTTAGGGTGTTTGTGGGCGCAAGGTTACGAGTTATTCACATCCGCAAGGGATGCAGCATGAGGAATGGCCGCGCTCCGGGGGCACGGCCTCACAGCTGTGCGGCGAACGGCTTCATCGCTGGCTGCAGCACATCCCGAAGGCCGTACTTTGGTGCCATGGCATGGGCGCCGCACATCCGATTGCAGGCCATGGTGGTCGTGGCCGGCTTCGTGCTCATGGGTGTGAAGTTCGTTGCCTGGTTGCTCACCCACAGCAACACCATCCTCAGCGATGCCCTCGAGAGCATCGTGAATGTAGTGGCCGGCAGCTTCGCGCTCTACAGCCTGGTGCTGGCGTCCAAGCCCCGCGATCGTGAGCACCCCTATGGACATGGCAAGGTGGAGTTCATAAGCGCCGGCATCGAGGGCGGACTTGTGATGCTCGCTGGCATCACCATCATCTGGCGGGCGGTGCAGGCACTGTTGGACCACCAGCAACTGCATGACCTTGGCACGGGCATGGCGCTCACGGCCCTGGCGGGTGGGCTCAATCTGCTGATGGGGCTCGCGCTGCGCAACCGGGGCCGTGCACAACGGTCCATCACCATGGAGGCCAGCGGAGCCCATCTGCTCAGCGATGCCTGGAGCACCGCGGCCATGCTGGTGGGCCTCATCCTTATCCGAATCACCGGCCTGTTGTGGCTGGACCAGCTCTTCGCCATCCTGTTCGCGGTTCACATCCTTGCAACAGGTCTCCGCATCTTCCGCAGATCGGTGGCGGGCATCATGGATGAGGCAGACCACGAAATGGGGGACGCGCTCATCCAACGCATCGAGAGGGCAAGACGTCCGCAGTGGGTTGACCTGCACAATTTCAGGATGATCAAGTATGGCGCGGTGCTGCATATCGACTGCCATGTGACCCTGCCCTGGTACTACACCCTGGAACAGGCGCACCGGGAGATCGCCGCCATGGAGGACCTCGTGAACAGTGATGACGGGCACCCCGTGGAGCTGTTCATCCATATGGACCCCTGCATTCCGCGGTCATGCGGTGTTTGCCAAATGAACGATTGTCCCCAGCGCAGGAGCTCCTTCGCACATAGGATACCATGGAACTCAGGCACCGTTCAGGGCAACCGCAAACACGGCGAGGACCA
>JBIJDX010000041.1:0-15729 GCA_044343855.1 Flavobacteriales bacterium | reverse complement strand
CCTTCCTGGACAGCATCATCAAGACCGACTTCCCGGGGCTCGGGCTCGTGATACTGCTCGGCATCATCACAGCGGCGGGCTGGCTGGGCAGCACCTTCCTCTACCAGCCCATCGCGGACCTCGGCGAGGACCTGCTCCAACGCATCCCCTTCCTGAAAACCCTGTACGGTGCGCTCAAGGACCTGGTGGAGGCCATCGTCGGGAACAAGCGCAAATTCGACCGACCGGTGCTCGTAAGACTGGGTGATCGCATGGATGTGGAGCGCATCGGTTTCATCACCCAGGACGACCTTGCACACCTGGGAATGGGTCCCGACAAGGTGGCCGTCTACCTGCCGCACGCCTTCAACTGGAGCGGCAACCTCTATATCGTTCCGCGCGCCAACCTCACCCCGGTCGATGCGAGTGCCGCAGACGTGATGAAGTTCGTGGTGAGCGGCGGTGTTTCACAGGTGGAGGACGACGAAGCCTGAAGAGCCCGTTCCGGCACGTCACTTGCAACACTTGAGGCCATGATGCCCCACGCCCTTCGTACGGTCCTGTTCGCGCTCATCACCGCACCGGCCGCACTTGCACAGACCACGGTCTCCCATGGTTCGTACGGGTTCAGCGATGGGATCCACCCCACCTTCGACTTCACCTTCGAGGGAACGGACGCGAAGTATGTCGAGGCCTTCTGGCGCGACGAGCTGAAGAGGATCAGCCGTGATGTGACCAGCAGGAAGGAGGTCATTGCTGGTGGCGCATTGCTGCCACAGGTGAGCCCGGATACCGTTCGGGTACTGGTGAAGGCCGAGCAGCGCAAGGGCGCAAAACCGCTGACCGCCCACGTGGCCATACTCACCACGCGCGGCTATCTCGGGCCCACCGGCGAGGCGGGAGCGGTCGCGGCAGCCATGGCCTTCGTACAACAGCACTCCACCGCACTTCGGCGCCAATTGGTCCAGCAGGAACTTACGGACGCCGAGAAGGGGCTGGCCCGCCTGCGCAACGAACTGGCCGATCTCCAACGCGAAAAGGAGCGCACCGGGACCAGCATCGAGAAGTGCGGACAACGCGGGGCCGGGGCGGTGAAAGAACAGGAACGCACCAAGGAGGAATTGGAGGAATTGGACAAACGTGTGGAAACGAAGCGCAATGAAGTGGCCGCCTCCCCCAGCGAAGAAGGGACGAAGGAGCTCAATGCGCTGCTGAAGGAACGTACGCGCACCCAGGAAAGGAACCGAAAGGCCATGGAACTGGAGCACGACATGAAGAAGAAGGTCGAGGACCTCACGTTCGCCGTCCGGAAGAACATGGAGGACCAGGGCCGCAGACAGGAGGAGGTCGCGCGGCAGGAAGTGCTGGTGACCTCCCTGCGTGAGAAGCTGGCAGCCATTCACTGAAGTATCTTGCCGGCCCAGCCGCTCGCATGCAAGACCGCCGCAACGCCCTGTTGCTACTGCACTTCGTGGTCTTCATCTGGGGGTTCACGGGCATCCTGGGCAAGCTCATTGAGCAAAGCACCCTGCACCTGGTCTACACCCGAACGGTCATCGGCATGGTGGGCCTGGCGGTTGCGGCGTGGTGGATGAAGCAGTCCATCTCGTGGCGCACACCGGAGTTGAAGCAGTACTTCCTCACCGGCCTGCTCATCACCGGCCACTGGATCACCTTCTATGGAGCCATCAAGATCAGTACGGCCAGCCTGGCTGCGGCCTGCCTCAGCACCAGCACGGTGTTCACCGCGCTCCTTGAACCCATCTGGTTCAAGCGGCGCATCAGGACCTATGAGGTGGTGCTGGGGCTCGTGGTGATGGCTGCGCTCATCCTCATATTCGGGCTGGAGACCAGGTACCGCATGGGCATCGCCGTGGCCACCCTCAGCGCCCTGTTGAGCGCATGGTTCAACATCATCAATGCCAAGCTCATCCAGCGGGACAACGCCATCCGCATCGGTTTCTACGAGATGGCCACCGTGGTCCTGGTGATCGGTCTGTGGCTGGCCTGGCAGGGAGACCTTCCTCCTCCCCTGTGGGACCTGCCCACCAGCGACATCATCTACCAGCTGCTGCTCGGCTTCGTGTGCACCTCCTTCGCCTTCGTGGCCGGCATCGCCGTCATGCGTCAACTCTCTCCCTTCACCGTCATGCTCACGGTGAACCTGGAGCCTGTGTACACCATCCTCATCGCACTTCTGATATGGGGCGCGGAGGAAAAGATGACCATCGGCTCCTACATCGGCATTGCGCTCATCCTGGGCTCCCTTCTCGTCAACGGCTGGCTGCAGCGCAGGCGCAGCACGCTCCAGGTGGTGGAGCCGGACCCGCTGACACAGGGCTGAAGCACGATCATGACATCCATGGACCGCACAAAGGGAATACTCCTGCCGCTGGGCGTTGGTCTGCTTGCATTCCTCATCACCCGCGAGATCTACAGGCCGGATGCCCCAACAGAACGGGTGGAGGCGACAGTACTGCTGGAGCGCGTGCGGCCCGTGCTGAAACTGGTGACCGTGGAGGGGGACTTCAGCGAGGTGATCACCTTCAGCGATGCGAACGCCGCATGGTTCGACTGGACCCGTGACATGCCATGGAACCGCAAGCAGGCCATGCTCCTGGTGAAGGCACGGGCCTCGGTCGGCTATGACCTCGAGGGGCTGGGGCTGGTGTTCGATGATGCCACACGCACGGTCCGCTTCACAGGAATGGGCAGGGCACGGCTCCTGTCACTGGAACACGACGTCAGGTACTACGACCTGGCGGAGGGAACCTTCAACACGTTCACAACAAGCGATCACACCCGCATGAACGCACAGGCAAAGGAGCGCATCATGGCGAAGATCCCTGCCAGCGGCCTGTTCCTGAAAGCGGAGGAACAGCGGGGCGAATTCCTCGTGATCCTGAAAGCAGTGGTGGAGAATGCGGGTTGGACCTTTGTGGAAGGGGGCGGGCCAACCGGTCCCGATCAGACGGTGAAGTACTGAACCAAGCCCCCCCGCCGGGTGTTCCCCGGTATCTTCGCCGCGGCAAACACAGCGGCCCCCGGCTCATGTCCTCCACCCTTATCGCTCCCTGGCAGTACTGCCCCAGCCTCACCCGCTACGAACGCTGGAGGACGCGCGCCGTCCGCATCGGCGACATCGGCATCGGGGGCCACAACCCCATCCGGGTGCAGAGCATGACCACCACGGACACGATGGACACCGCGGCCACCGTGGCCCAGAGCATCCGCATGATCGAGGCCGGCTGCGAGCTGGTGCGCATCACCGCCCCCAGCAAGAAGGACGCGGAGAACCTCGCCGAGATCAAGAAGCGGATCCGTGCAGCGGGCTTCAGCGCCCCCTTGGTGGCCGACATCCACTTCACGCCCAACGCCGCGGAGGTGGCAGCCCGCATCGTGGAGAAGGTGCGCGTGAACCCCGGCAACTACGCCGACAAGAAGAAGTTCGATGTGCGCGAATACACCGATGCGGAATACGCGGAGGAACTGGAGCGCATCCGCGAACGCTTCACCCCGCTGGTGCGCATCTGCAAGGAGCACGGCACCGCCATGCGCATCGGCACCAACCACGGCAGCCTCAGCGACCGCATCCTGAACCGCTACGGCGACACGCCCGAGGGCATGGTGGAGAGCGCCTTCGAGTTCCTGCGCATCTGCCGCGACGAGAACTTCCACGAGATCGTGCTGAGCATGAAGGCCAGCAACGTACAGGTGATGGTGCAGGCCTACCGCCTGCTGGTGCACCGCATGATGGCCGAAGGCTGGGACTACCCGCTGCACCTCGGCGTCACCGAGGCCGGTGATGGCGAGGATGGCCGCATCAAGAGCGCGGCGGGCATCGGCGCCCTGCTGGAGGATGGCATCGGCGACACCGTGCGCGTGAGCCTCACCGAGGACCCCGAGTTCGAGATCCCCGTGGCGCGGGCCTTGGTGGACCGCTACAGCGACCGCAGGAACCATGCGCCCATCCCTGAGATCGCGCAGGTGCCCGTGGATCCGTTCAGCCACCAGCGCCGCCACAGCCGCGAGGTGCTCAACATCGGCGCGCGGCACGTGCCTGTGGTCATGGCCGACCTCAGCAACCGGAAGGAGATCACCCCCGCCACGCTCTTCGCCTGGGGCTACCGCTACAGCGTGCCACTGGACAAGTGGAACATCACCGACCAGGCCTGCGACTATGCCTTCATCGGCAAGCACTCCATCGACTTCGAGATACCGGGCACGCTGGGGATCATCCAAGAGCACGCCACCTGGCTCGCGAGCAAGAGCAAGGAGCGGCACTACCCCTTCCTCACGAAGCAGGACTACATCGGCGGTGCGGAGCGCCACCCGCAGTTCAACCTGGTCCATGCCACATTGCCGGACCTGGACGTGGCCTTCATCAGCGCACTGAAGGGAGACCCCACCGCCGTGCTGCTCATCGACACGCACAACGCGCATGGCATGGCCGAGCAGCGTCGCCTGTTCTTCGAGCTGATCGCACAGGAGTGCCCGGTGCCGGTGATCATCGGGCGTGCCTATGGGGCCATCTCCAACGATGCGCTGGTCCTGCACAGCAGTACCGACATGGGTCCGCTGCTGATCGACGGACTGGGTGATGGGATCTTCATCGCCGACGAGCAAGGCGGTCGCGAGGACCTGGTCTGCCGCACGGCCTTCGGCATCCTGCAAGCAACGCGCACGCGCACCAGCAAGACCGAGTACATCAGCTGCCCCAGCTGCGGCCGTACGCTCTTCGACCTGCAGGAGACCACGGCCAGGATCCGTTCGCGGACCAGCCACCTGAAGGGTGTCAAGATCGGCATCATGGGCTGCATCGTGAACGGCCCCGGGGAGATGGCCGACGCCGACTTCGGCTACGTGGGCACGGGACCGGGTGTGATCACCCTGTACCGCGAGAAGGAGGTGGTGAAGCGCAACGTGCCCAGCGAACACGCGGTGGACGAATTGATCGGGCTGATCAAGGAGCACGGGATGTGGGTGGAGGCGGTGTGAAGCTCACCACCCTTCTCCTTCCCTTATCTTTGATGGTATGCGAACGCTTGACCGCATCACGATCGACCCGGAGACCATGGGTGGCAGACCGTGCATCCGGGGCAAGCGCATCACGGTGAACATCATCGTGGGGTTGATCGCAGCCAAGCACAGCCGCGAGGAGGTGATACGGCTCTACCCCTTCCTGGAGGATGAGGACATCACGCAGGGCCTGCAGTACGCAGCTTGGCGCTCGAATGAGGAAGAGGTGCCTATTCACCGGGCATGAGGTTCCTTGTGGACGTGTGCTTGTCGCGCGAGGTGGCCTCAGCTGTGGCAGCTGCTCATGGGCCCTGTGTTCATTGGCTGGAGATCGGCCCGGACGATGCGAAGGATATGGATATCATGCAGTGGTGCGCCAGGCACGACCACATCCTGATCACGGCAGACCAGGATTTCGGGGCCATCCTGAAACATTCCGGGGCACATGGTCCTAGCGTCATTCTGCGCAGAACCGCAGACCATGCACCAACCACGGTCATCCCGTTGATACTTGGGGTCGTTCAACGATTCGATGAGGATCTGCGAAAGGGTTCCTTGATCGCCTTTGACGAGCGCACGGCGAGGATAAGAAGGCTGCCGATCGAATAACGCGGAACGCTCATTGCCCACGAATTGCTTTTGGCCGTCATGCGACACTACCTGACCCTCATACTCCTCGCCCTCCCCACCTGGTCGCACGCTCAACGCACCCGCGCCTTGGAGCAATTGGCCTACACGATGGCCGGTTCCTACACCAGCGCGGCACAAGCACAGGCCGACAGCAGCTATTTCGAGATCGAACTGGAGATGGTACGCATCTGGCCCAAGCGCCGCGATGGTGCGTGGTTCTACGTGGAGCAGGCCACGGCCGCCAGCAAGGAGAAGCCCTACCGCCAGCGGGTCTACCACCTGCGTGAGGTGAACGACAGCACCTTCATCAGCCGCATCCTCACCATCAAGGGCGGTGCGGCCCTCTTCGGTGCCTACAAGGACCCGGTGAAGCTGGCCACGCTTTCCCCCGACTCGCTGGTGGCCCTGGAGGGCTGCGACATCACGCTGCAACAGCGCGGACAGGGCTATGCAGGCAGTACGGTGGAAGGTCGTTGTCCTAGCACCCGCGAGGGCGCCGCGTTCACAACCAGTGAGGTGATGCTGTACCCGGACCGCATGGTGAGCTGGGATCGCGGCTGGGATACAAGGGGCGAACAGGTGTGGGGTGCCACGAAGGGTGGCTACATCTTCATCAAGCGGAGGCGCTAAACATCCCGGAACCGCAAAACCAATACCCCTCCGGTGGCGCTGCGTGTGGCATTGGTGAGGCAATTGCGGAAGGTGGCATTGAAGGTCGCCTTCACATCCACGTAATACCCGAAACTACCGATGCCATCGTATCCGCTGGCGGTCTCCACGATGGTGAAGCCACCACCGGACTGGGGATCGCAGACGCTGCTCCATGTCACACCGGCCGCATCGGTATGCTCCAGCTGCACGACAAGGCTGCCGGTTGACGCAACGCCGTAGCTGCGCGGCCCTGGTGCGAATACACTGTCCAGCAGGCTGGGTATCACCTGGGGCCCCTCGTAGGTGAGGCTGCCAATTGTCATGCGAAAACGCTCGGTGTTCTGGCCACCGTCGTAAAGCGACGCCCAGAAGCGCTTGGTCGAGAGGGCCGGTGGTTCCACCACATCACCATCCGTGCCGGATTGGGGGAGAACGCCTTCGTTCGCGGACTCCAGGATGGTGACCTCCTCGCCACCCCACAGCATGCGCACACCTGCAGCACCCGTGATGCCAAGGTCCAACTGTGTGGGCGCGGGAGGCGGGTTCGGCACCGGAGCCTCCTCCTTAGCGCAGGCTGCAAGCAGCAACAGGGAAAATGCACCGGGAAACCGCAGGGAATGATGCATGGCACATGGATCGGCAGCTGCAAGATACAGCCGCATCGGTGCCCCAGCGATCACTCCGCATGCACGGCGGACTCGGCCACCCGTGAGGACCCTGGTTGCTGGAAGAGCCAGGCGGCGGCGAAGAGTGCAACAAGGGCAACGGCCTGGAGCAGGGTGCGGTACTTCGTTTCCATGGGGTGGACGTAGTTTGTGTTCGGATACCGGTTACGCGGGGCGGATCGCGGGGTTGCACGGATCCGACGGAACCCATCCAGTGACGACGAGAACCGCTCTTTCATCGACCAAAAGGACCCGTGCCTACCCGACATTCCCATGCACACGAAGCCAGGCGCCGTACCTTGGGTTCATGGCAAGGACGATACTCATTGCCGGCGCGACCGGTCTCATCGGCAGCACAACGCTGCAGCAGGCCCTTGCCGATCAACGCTTCGACCGGGTGATCGCAGTGGTGCGCAGGCCCCTTCCCCAGCATCCGAAGCTTGAGCAATGGGTGCATGCGGACCTCATGCAGGCACTGCGGCCCCGGCGTGTGGATGCGGTGCTATGCTGCCTGGGCACCACCATTGGCAAGGAGGGCGGGGACCGGGACCGGTTCATGCATGTGGACCGGGAGCTGGTGTTGGGTCTGGGTCGTTGGGCCAAGGTCAATGGTGTTCCCGTGATGAGCGTGGTGAGCGCCATCGGGGCGGATGCCGGTTCACGGGTGTTCTACAACCGTGTGAAGGGCTGCATGGAGCGCGACATGAAGGCGCTGGGGCTGCCGACGCTGCACCTGTTCCAACCCTCCGTGCTCACGGGTCCCCGGAAGGAGTTCCGGCTGGGCGAACGGATCGGTATCGCCATTGCCAGGGTGCTTGCCCCGCTGATCCCCATGCGCTATCGCCCCATGCCGCATGATGTGCTTGCCGCTGCGCTCCTACGCAGCGTTGAACGGACGACCGGCGGCACGTATCACCATGCGGCCATCAAGCGCCTCTGATGCACGGTCAGAACAGCACCTCCCGGCGCCCCCGCAGCACACCCATGGCCGCATCAAGGTCCAATGCGAGCGGATCGCGCAGGCGGGTGAAGGCCGGCATCCGCTCACGGCCGAGCGGTTCGGCACTCGGGAACTCCTCCTTCAGGTGATCCACCTGCACGCCGTTCTTCCAGAAGCGGAAGCAAACGTGCGGTCCGGTGGCAAGGCCGGTGCTACCCACCTCTCCGATGGTCTCACCCTGCCCCACGCGCTGGCCTTGTTTCACGAGGATCCTGCGCATGTGCAGGTATTGTGTGCTGTAGGTGCCATTGTGGCGGATCTTCACGAAGTTGCCATTACCGCCGGTGCGGCCGGCCTTCTCCACCACCCCATCGCCCACGGCAAGGATGGGCGTTCCATAGGGAGCGGCATAGTCCGTACCCAGATGGGCCTTCATGACCTTCTGCACCGGATGAAGGCGCCTTCCGCTGAAGCGGGAACTGATCCGGCTGAACTTGAGGGGCGCCTTCAGGAAGGCCTTGCGCAGGCTGCGTCCATCGCGATCGAAGTACTGCACCCCATCCCCGTCCTCGAACCGGAAGGCATCCCGCCGCGACGGTCCGGATACATAGCGTGCAGCAAGCACGGTGGGAGCACCGAACAACTTGCCATCCACGGTCCGCTCCTCGAAGACCACGGCGAAGGTGTCGTTCTTCTGGATGCGGTACATGTCCACCGTCCAGGCGAACACATCGGCAAGCTGCATGGCCAGTGAGGGATCGGCACCAGCCCGTTGCAGATCATTGTACAGCGCTCCGGTGACAACACAGGCCACCTCCCGCCGGTGTGTTCGTACAGGCCTGGCGCCGACACGGACCGAGGGCTGCCGTCCCACATCGAACACAAGGTACCGCGCCGCATCCTCCTCGTAGATGAAATAAGCCGGCGTGCGGGCGGCATCATCCGCGAAGATGAAGGCGTACGGATGATCCGCACGGATCCGGGTCACGTTGAAGTGGGGACGGGCAGCCTCCACCAACAGACGCACCGTGCCGGCATCAACACCATGTGCGGAAAGCAGGGCTCCAAAGGTGTCACCGGCACGCACCGTGCCCTTCTCCAGCACGAACCCCGACATGGGAATGCCATAAGCAG
The DNA here is from genome assembly GCA_044343855.1 of Flavobacteriales bacterium. GTDB lineage: Bacteria > Bacteroidota > Bacteroidia > Flavobacteriales_F > PHOS-HE28 > PHOS-HE28. The sequence continues at coordinate 6,711 of JBIJDX010000041.1, read as the reverse complement.
CGGGCGGCAGCAGGGTGCTGTCCACCATCTGCCCAACACCGTCCTCCCTGTATTCCTCACGCGGTCGGACGTCGACACCCACCAGCACATAGCCAACTGCAAGCAGCGGTAAGGCAAGCGCAGTCCATTTCAACCAAGGCTTCATGGGGGCAAGTAAGCAAAGCGGTGGACATGCGCGCAAGTGCCCGCAACAAGGATCGCCACGAAGCCCGGTGGATAACCCGGCTCAGAGCTTTGCGATCGGGTGAACCAGGCCCTTGTAGCCGCTCAGTTCCATCTTTATGGAACCCACGAGCACCTTGGCCTGTGCAAGCACCGGCACCCGGTTGCCGTCATCGGTCACCCATACGTTGAGGTCATCATTGTCCTTGAAGATGCGCCCCTCCTGCACCACCGGCTGGAACCTCATGCAGCGGTACCTGCCGTTGCGCAGCTTGATGGTCTCCTTGCCCATGTAGCGCATCCTCAGCGGCCACAGCTCGTTATCAAGGAACGTGTCGATGACGAATACATCGCCGGCCCTGGCATTGGCGAAGTCGAGCGTGCGCGCATAGTAGAACGCGCTGAGCATGTCCTGCACATGGGCGGGCACCTTGTGCGTCCGCTTTTCCTGCGTGGTCACCAACTGCCTGGTCTGGTGATAGACATAATCCTGTTCGAACTCGTATCCCCCTTCGCTCACCCTGCGCTTGAACACCCAGGGGAAGACCCCCTGGGCATCGAAGAAACTGTCGTAGCGGTCGTCCACCTTGTAGAAGGCGTTGAATGCGCCGAGGCTCCGACCGGTACCCACGGCATGCCAGGCCTTGCGCCCGTTGATGTCGGTGGTGCTCTCCTTGAGTTCCACCACTGCCTCACCGGCGTTGATCCATCCGTAGTGAACGATGTATGTCAACCGCTCACCGGGGCGGAAGGCATTCTGGGGAAGTGTGCGCAGTGCGGTTGATGCGCCATTGCCGCCACCTGCGGGTTCAGCCGGTCGTCCACCCTGGGCGAACGCCATGGAAAGCAGGCCCAGACCGGTCAGGAGTAAGTTCGTAGTGCGTGCCATGGCCGGAGCAGTGCAAAAGGGATGCCGATCGGCATGGCGGTCTTCCAGCCCAGCTGCGCGTTCGTTGCGGGTTGCGCTTTACGGGGACGGGGACGCAAGCTGCAAGTCAACGGACGAGCGATACGATCACACAACGATGTTCACGATGCGCCTGGGCACCACGATCACCTTTTTTGGGGCCTTGCCTTCAAGTCTGGCCTGCACTTCGGGGTTGGCGAGCACCTGTTCCTCCACGCTCCTGGCATCCAGCGCGATGGGGAACTCCAACTGCAGGCGGGTCTTGCCATTGAAACTGATCGGATAGCTGAAGCTGTCCTCCACCAGGTGCTCGGCGCTCCACTGCGGCCAGGGTGCGGTGGTGACGCTGGTGCCGTGTCCCAACTTCTCCCAAAGTTCTTCGGCGATATGCGGCGCAAAGGGTGCCAGCGCGATCACCAGCGGCTCCAGGACCGCGCGCTTATCACACTTCTGGCCGCCCAGCTCGTTCACCGCGATCATGAACTGCGCCACGCTGGTGTTGAAGCTCATCCGCTCAATATCCTCGGTCACCTTCTTCAGGGTGGCGTGCAGGACTTTCAATTCCGCTTTGGTGGGTGGTTCATCGGTAACGGTGGGTAGGTCGACCCCATGGGTCGACGCTACGGGTGCAGGCAACGCACCTGGTGCGTTGCCTGCACCCGTAGCTTTCTCACCACTATCACCACCCTTACCATTCTCACCTCCTTGGTGGAAGAGGTTCCAGAATTTCCGCAGGAACCGGAAGGTACCCTCGATGCCGTTGGTGTCCCACGGCTTGCTCTGCTCCAGCGGGCCCAGGAACATCTCGTACAACCGCAGTGTGTCGGCACCGTACTTGGCGATGATGTCGTCGGGGTTCACCACGTTGAACTTCGACTTGGACATCTTTTCAATGACCGGAGTGAGTTCCACGACCGGCGCATCCAAGTAGAACTCGCGGAACGTGGCTTCCTTATTCCGCGTGCGTGCCGCGCCTTCCTCATCGATAACATAACGTCCGTCCTTGAAAACCACCTGGTCGATGAGGTAGTTCCGGTCGAAGGCACCTGCCACATCCTGCTTTCCCTTCGACAGCATCAGGTAGCGCTCCGTCCCACCGCTCCTATCCACGGTCACCTTCGCCATCATGCTGATGCCCTGGATCATCCCCTGGTTCACCAGCTTCTTCGCCGGCTCATCGAAGGTGATCCAACCGCGGTCGAAGAGGAACTTGGTCCAGAAGCGGAAGTAAAGCAGGTGGCCGGTGGCATGCTCGCTGCCACCCACGTACAGGTCCACCTGCTGCCAGCAGTTGATGGCCTCGGGTGAGGCGAACCGGCCCTCGTTCTTCGGGTCCATATAGCGCAGGAAGTACCAGCTGCTGCCGGCCCAGCCGGGCATGGTGGTGGTCTCCAACGGGAAGCCGTTGTAGCTCCAGTTGGCGGCGCGGGCCAGCGGTGGTTCGCCATCCTCCGTGGGCAGGAACTTGTCCACCTCCGGGAGTTTCAGGGGCAGCTCGCTCTCGGGCAGCGGGTAAGGGATGCCGTCCTGGTAGTGGATGGGGATGGGCTCGCCCCAGTAGCGCTGGCGGCCGAAGGCGGCATCGCGCAGGCGGAAGTTGATGCGGCCCTCGCCGGCACCCAGCTTCTCCAGTTCCTGGATGGCGCGGGTGATGGCTTGCGGCACCTTCAGTCCCTTCAGGAAGCCTTCGCCGCAGATGGTGGCGTCCTTGCGCTCGTCGGCCTCCTTCTCGATGTCGGCGCCTTCGGTGACCGCGATGATGGGCAGCCCGAAGTGCTTCGCGAAGCGCCAGTCGCGCTGGTCGCCGCCAGGCACGGCCATCACCGCGCCGGTGCCGTAGCCGGCCAGCACGTAATCGCCCACCCACACGGGCACGTCGGCACCGGTGAAGGGGTGCTTCGCGCAGCTGCCGGTGAACACGCCGCTCACCTTGTCCACCTCGGCCTGGCGCTCGCGCTCGCTGCGGTTCTTGGCGGTGTTCACGTACGCCTCCACCTCGGCTTTGCGGTCGGGCGTGGTGAACTTGCCCACCAGCACATGCTCCGGGGCGAGGGTGATGAAGGTGACGCCGAAGAGCGTGTCGGGGCGGGTGGTGAAGACCTCGATGAAGTCCTCACCGATGGGGAAGCGCACGGTGGCGCCTTCGCTGCGGCCGATCCAGTTGCGCTGGGCCTCCTTGATACTCTCGCTCCAGTCCAGTCCATCCAGCCCATCGAGCAGGCGCTGGGCGTAGGCGGTGATGCGAAGGCTCCACTGCTTCATGCGCTTGCGCTCCACGGGGTGGCCGCCGCGCTCGCTCACGCCATCCTTCACCTCGTCGTTGGCGAGCACCGTACCCAGCGCGGGGCACCAGTTCACCCAGGCATCGCTGAGGTAGGCCAGGCGGAAATGCTGCAGCACCATCTGTTTGGTGCGCTCATCGAAGGCGTTCCACTCCGCCGCGGAGAAGCCGCCCACGAACTGCTCAATGTCGCCCGTGAGCACACTGGTGTCCTGCCCGGCGCTGCCCTTCTCGGCGAAGCAGGCGATCAGTTCGCTGATCGGACGAGCCTTCTGTGCCTTGTGATCGTACCAGCTGTCGAAGAGCTGCAGGAAGATCCACTGTGTCCACTTGTAGTAGGCCGGATCACTGGTCCGCACCTCGCGGCTCCAGTCGAAGCTGAACCCGATGCGGTCCAGCTGCTCCCGATACCGGGCGATATTGACCTCGGTGGTCCTGGCGGGGTGCTGTCCGGTCTGGATGGCGTACTGCTCAGCGGGCAGGCCGAAGCTGTCGTAGCCCATGGGGTGCAGCACATTGAAGCCGTTGTGCCGCTTGTAGCGTGCCACGATATCACTGGCGATGTAGCCGAGCGGATGCCCCACGTGCAGGCCGGCACCGCTGGGGTACGGGAACATGTCGAGCACGTAGAACTTGGGCCTTGCGGGATCGTTCTCCACACGGTACGTGCCGCGCCTGCGCCACTGCTCCTGCCACTTCTGTTCGATGTTCGTAGGGTCGTACTGCATGTTCCTCTGCTCCGGAGCGCGAAGGTAGAAGAGCGGATGGAGCGGGGTGCTGTTGGGGCATCGCCCTTACTTTCGCGGCCACGGATGAGCAACGAGCGTTACTTCAAGGCCCGCACACGGAGCTCCAATGTGAGCACCATCATCGGTATCGCGCTGGTGTTGTTCATGCTGGGCGTGCTGGGTTTCCTGGTGCTCAACGCCCGGGCCCTGGAGCGCTACTTCCGCGAGAACGTGCGGCTTGAGGTGTTCCTGAAACGGGATGTGAAGGAAGTGGACCTGATGCAGTTCCGGAAGGAGTTGGACAATGAACCCTACACCCGGCAGACGCGCTACATCACCGCCGAAGAGGCTGCGGAACAATTGAAGCAGGAGCTTGGCGAGGATTTCCTGGGCGTGCTGGGGGACAACCCGCTGCTGCCCTCCGTGGAGTTGAACCTGGACGCGCGCTATGCGGCCGGAGACAGCGTGAAATGGGTGGCCTCCCACCTGCGGCAGGACCGGCGGGTGGAGGAGGTGGCGTACAATGCGGCAGTGGTGGAGAACATCGATGCCAACATGCGCAGGCTGACGCTGATCGTGTTGGGCTTTACCGGGCTGCTGCTCATCGTGGCGATCGCACTGATCAACAACACCATCCGCCTGTCCATCTACAGCAGGCGGTTCCTCATCCGCACGATGCACCTCGTGGGGGCCACGCAATGGTTCATCAAGCGGCCCTTCCTGGGGCAGAGCCTGTGGCAGGGGTTGCTGGGGGCCATGCTGGCGGTGGGGCTGCTGGTGGTGCTGCTGCAAGTCGTTCACCACTACATGCCGGACCTGCTCGCCTTCACCGACGCGCTCAGCCTGGCCATCCTGTTCGGCGGTGTGCTCATGCTGGGCCTGCTGATCTCGCTGGCATCCACCTGGTTCGCTGTGGGCCGCTACCTTCGCATGAATTCCGAGGACCTACATTGGAGCTGATGTCCAAACAGAACCACTTCAACGACCTGCCCTTCACCGCCACGAACTACAGGCTGCTGCTCATCGGGCTGGCGGTGGTGGTGGTGGGATTCCTGCTGATGGCCGGGGGGGGTAACGGTGACCCCAACGCCTTCGACGCTGATGCCATCTTCAGCCCGCAGCGGATCACCCTTGCTCCCATCGTCACACTCGTCGGGTACCTCTTCGTGGCCTACGCCATCCTGAAGAAGGACAAGGGCAGCGAGGCAGGACAATGACCATCGTGCAGGCCATTGTCCTCGCCATCATCGAGGGCCTCACTGAATACCTGCCTGTCTCGAGCACGGGACACATGATCATCGGATCCACTGTGATGGGGATCCAGCAGGACGCGTTCGTGAAACTCTTCACGGTGGCCATCCAGCTGGGGGCCATCATCGCAGTGCTGGTGCTCTACTGGCGCCGGTTCCTGCGCTCCTTCGACTTCTACACCACCCTGTTCGTGGCCTTCCTGCCGGCCGTGGTGGCGGGCCTGCTGTTCAAGGATGTGGTGGACATGCTGCTGGAGAACGTATTGGTGGTGGGTGTGATGCTCTTCCTCGGAGGGCTGGTGTTCCTGCGCATCGACCAGTGGGCGCCGGGTGGCAGGATCGGCGGCGAAGAACCGCTCGGGGTCAAGCGTGCACTGATCATCGGGGCATGGCAGTGCCTGGCCATGGTGCCGGGTGTGTCACGGAGCGCCGCCACCATCATCGGTGGAATGACCCAGGGCCTTGACCGCACCCGCGCAGCGGAGTTCAGCTTCTTCCTGGCCGTACCCACCATGTTCGGGGCCACGGCCAAGAGCCTGTATGACTACCTGAAGGATGGGGGCGCCTTCACCAGCGAACACCTGCGGCTGTTCGCCATTGGCAATGTGGTTGCGTTCGTGGTGGCCATCATCGCCATCCGCGGCTTCATCGCGTTCCTTGCCGCGAACGGCTTCCGTGGGTTCGGCTGGTACCGCATCGCGGTTGGCTCGGCCATCATGCTCCTCTACCTGCTGGACGCCCCCCTGCAGATGATGTGACCACACGTGGAGGCCCCTGTACCCAGCAGCGAACATGCGTTCCGCCCGGTGGAGGGAGGCATCCTCCTTGTGGACAAGCCGCTCGGATGGACGAGTTTCGATTGTGTGAACAAGATCCGTGGGGCCATGCGCAGTGTGGTGGGCCGCCGCAATTTCAAGGTGGGGCACGCAGGCACCCTGGACCCCCTGGCCAGCGGATTGCTGATCATGGCCTATGGTCCCCTCACCAAGCGACTGCCGGAATTGACGGGGCTGGAGAAGACCTACACGGGCACCATCACCCTGGGGGGCACCACGCCGAGCTATGACCTGGAGACACCGGTGGTGCCGGGGGGGCCGTGGGAGCACCTGGACGATGCTGCGATCAAGGCCGCCCTCACCGGGTTCATCGGACGCATAGAGCAACGACCTCCAAGTTACAGCGCCAAGCGGTTCGAAGGCGAACGCGCCTATATCCTTGTGCGCAATCTCGGCAAGGCGCACGAGGTGGAGATGAAACCCATCACGGTGGATGTGGGTCACCTGGAGGTCCTGGCCAGGCGCGGAGCGGAAGTGGAGTTCGAGGTGCGCGTGAGCAAGGGCACCTACATCCGATCGCTGGCCCATGACCTCGGGCAGGTGCTGG
>JBIJDX010000102.1:0-9689 GCA_044343855.1 Flavobacteriales bacterium | reverse complement strand
ACGAGAAGGACATCGTCAACAGGAACATCACCCCGGAGACGCTGCGCCGCCAGCAGGACATCATGACACGCCTGCTGGAGCACGAGAAGGCCGAGCGCGAGCGCGAACTGGACCAGAAACGCACCAGTAACGAAGGGCGCGACCAGCCACCCCCCGATCCGGCCCGCTATTTCCAGCAACAACGCCAGCGTGCACGCGAAGCCGAACTGTTACGAACAGTCCCCCCGGGATTGAAGCCGTACTATCGCGATCGTGTAAACGCCTATTTCGGTACCTTTGACCGACCCTGAAGCCATGGGAGCACCTACCCAAGAGATGGAGTTCACCCAGCGCATCGACTTCCCTGCCAAGGCGGAGAACATCGCCCTTGCCGAGAAGTTGATCGATGAAGCCTGCTCCACGCACAATGTGCACGAGAGCCGCTACGGCAACATCCTCATCGCCCTCACCGAGGCGGTGAACAATGCCATCCACCACGGCAACCGCCTGGACCCCACCAAACAGGTGACCCTGGGCTACGAGGTGAAGGATGGCCGCATCATCTTCCTGGTGCAGGACCAGGGTCCCGGGTTCGACTACAACCACCTGCCCGACCCCACCGACCCGCAGAACCTCGAGAAACCCCACGGCCGCGGCGTGTTCCTGATGCGCGCACTGGCCGAGGAGGTGGAGTTCCATGACCAGGGCGCCACGGTCACCATGGCCTTCCCCACCGACGCGGCTACCGACTGATCACCATGCCCTCCATCGCGTTCAAGGCAGCGGGCGTTCCCCACGCCTTTCGCGACAAGGAGGCCCTGCGCCGCTGGCTGATGGCCGTGGCGCGTGACCATGGCCACAGCATCAACGAACTCACCTATGTGCTGCTGAGCGACGCCGCGCTGCTGGAGTACAACCAGCGCTACCTGGGCCACGACGACTACACCGATGTGATCACCTTCGACGGGCAGACCGGAACCGGCGTGAGCGGCGACATCCTCATCAGCTACGACCGTGTGCGCGAGAATGCAAGGACCTTCGGGGTGAGCGCCCAGCATGAACTGCGCCGTGTCATGGTGCACGGCCTGTTGCATCTGTTGGGACACCGGGACAAGACCAGGGCGCAGCGTGAGGAAATGCGCAGCCAGGAGGACCACTACCTGTCGCGGCTGTAACGCCACATACCCTGCCTGCCGATACCGGCGACACGTTACCGGAGCCCCGGACGGTTCAGTTGTGCCCGTTGGAGCGCTGCACACCGAACATGTCGCCCACCCTGCAGAGGGCACCGCCCACCGCCGCATAACCCGTGGCGGCGATGGCCTTGCCCAGGCCCTGGCGGCGCTTGAACCCCCATACGTCCTTCAGGAAGGGTGCGAAATTCTGTGCGTTGAGCAGATCGAAGGCCACGGAGATCGTGGGCTCCAGGCTCTTGGCCGTGTGCCAGATGCCAACGGGGATGTAAAGCGTCTCGCCCGGGCCCACCACGAAGGTGATCGGGGTGGCCTTGGCGTACTCGGGGAACTTCGCAAGGTCCACGTTCTCGATGTCCGGGATGGAACAGCGCCAGGGGTCGCCGGGAACCGGGTACATGTATGCGTCCTGCCCCCGCGGCCACACCGTGAACTGCTTGTGACCGTAAAGCTGGTTGATCCAGGCGCTGAGGTGGTAGTAGTCGATGTGCACGTAGGGGAACTTGCCGCCGGGCCCGCCGATGAACAGCTCCAGGGCGCTGCCCCAGTAGCCACGCTTGAACCAGGCGCTCTCCAACCAGTTGGGCCTTGCATAGCCCATGTTGAGCGGGGCCAGCATGTGCTGCACCTCCGGCAGCTGCGTGGGGATGTGGTACTTGCAGGGGTAGGGCACCGGACGGCTGGTGTCCCTGCCCTCCACCAGGTCGAACACCTCGTTCATGGTGTACTCGGTACCGTCCACCACGGTGCGGCGGTCGCCGTAATTGGTCCGGAAGAATTCCGGGGTGAACCGCCCGTTGGCACCCCAGACCTTGCTGGCATCCGTGAAGACGAGCGGCACACCCTTCCTCCAATGCTCCTCATGGAACTCCTCATAGGAGATCTCACCTACGGAAACGCGTCGCACATCCATGGTCTGCTGTGTTCGATTCTGCGGCTTGTACGCGGACATACGGTGAAAGATACTCCTTTTCAATAAAAAGGGCCGCCCCGATGGAGCGACCCTTCTTGTGGGATGCAATGGATCACTTGCCGGCCTTCGCCTTCAGGACCAGTTCCTCTGCCATGGACATGCTGGCCTGCGCCTCAGTGGTGGCGGCAGCGATGGTCTCGGGGGTGCTGCGGTTCACCGTGGTGAGGTTCTTCTCCAGGCGGTTCATCATGCCTGCGATCTCCGTGCGCAGCAGGCCCAGGCGCTCCTGTTCGGCACCCGTGGCGGACTGCAACTGCTTGTTGTTCGCCATGCTCAACTGCTGCACCTTGCCAAGGACATCCTTCAGCTGACCCGAGAGGGCCCGTACGGCGTCCATGTGGGGGTCCTGGTTGGTCTTTGCCGGTGCAGCGGTGGCTGCGGCGTTCTGCTGGGCCTGGGCGGTGATGCCGAAGCAGGCCAGGGCGGCGATGAGGGCGAGCGTGCGCATGGTCTTGATGGTGTGTGGCTGTATGACGTAAGGCCGCGGGGCTTCGGTGCCTGACGGGGCCGGAAGTACGAAGATAGTGGGATCCCGGGATCCGTGCCGCACCGTGCGCGCTGGACCGTGCACCTCCCGCAGCCACATGCCCCATGGGCGGTCCACCAATGGTGCACAAGCGCCCGCCGCCCCTCATCGGATCACCACCGCACGACCTTGGCCCATCACGGCATCGCCCACCGATCGGGCGCGCCACAGGACCATCCTGCCGGCCAGGCCGGCTGCGGGAAGGGTGACCGCGCCGGAACGGGGTTCGGTGGTGGCCAAGTGCCTGCCCAGGGCATCGTACAGCTCGATGCGGAAGGGTTCCCCTGCCCCGGCCGACCAGACAAGGAGGTCCTCCAGGCATTGCAAGCGAACCGCCGGGTCCACGGCGGAAAAGCCCTCCACGCCCACCGCGAGCCCTGCGCTGTTGAGCCCCACCACCAGCGCATCATGGTCGGCGCTGCGGTAGGGTCCTGGCTGGTAGCGCGCCAGGTTCTCCTCGCGGTAGTCCAGCTCGGCAGGCTCATCGCAGTTGAGGTTCCACACACCCGCCCCGGCCATGGACAGCATCGCCTGCTCCGTACCGAGGGCATGGTCCAGGCGACCGATGGTTCCCTCAAAGCGATAGCTGTACGCATCCGCCGGCAGCAGGTCCACCAGACCGGAGGCACGCAGGCGGTCGATGGGGTCCTCCTGGGTGTAAGCATTGAAGTCGCCGAGGACCACCTGTGCCGCGATCCCCGTGGAAGCGCGCACCGCGCTCCAGTGTTCCTGCAGGGCCGTTGCCTGGTCGCGGCGCATGGCGTTGTAGCAGCCCTGACCATCGCCCTGGTCGAGGTTGTTGCCCATGGCGTTGTCGCATAGCTTGCTGCGCAGGTGCACGCCGCTCAACAGGAAGCGCCCACCGGTGGCATTGACCAGGAAGCCCTGGGTGAGATGGGGCCGCTGGAACAGGGTGGTGTTCAGCACCTGCAACGGACCCTCCGGGGTGAGCACGGCGGGCTTGTAGAAAAGCGCCGTCCGGGTGCCGCCGCTTCCGGGTGCATCCGCTTCGCGCACCGCGTAGGTGCCGGCACCCATCACCGCGTTCAGCGCGGCCTGCAGGTCGGCCCAGGCCACATCGTTGTTCTCCAGTTCGCACAGCACCAGTGCATCGGCATCAAGCGCCTGCAGGGCGGCCACCAGTTTGGTGCGCTGGCGCTGCAGCTCCGCCGTGGTGGTGGCACCCCACACACCCAGCGTGGTGAAGTAGTTGAGCACGTTCAGGGCGGCCAGGGTGACATCGCCCCCCGCGATCGGTGCCGGCGGCCGCACGGCGTGCACCAATGGCACGGCGCCGGCAGGATGCAGGCGGTAGGCATCGAAGGCATGGCTGAGCACAGCGGTGAGACCGGTGACGGTGCTTCCCGCGCGCAGGGTGCCCTGCGGTCCCAGGAGCGGCGGGGGGTCGGGATAGCTGCTGGTGCGCCCATCGTCGAGCAGGATGCGGGAGCGTTCGTTCAGGGCGATGCGCGCATTCACGGCCATGGCATTGGCAGTCCCGGTGCTCGTGGTGTTCCCGGCCACCGCATCGTTGGGGTCCACCACCTCGGTGGGGAAGGGCAGCCGCTCCGGTGCGAGCATCACCTCGCCGTACTGGATCCAGTTGCGCGTGTCGGTGACCACCAGCTGCTGTGGGAAGCGCAGCAGCATGCCTTCATGGCGCTCCCAGTTGTTCAGCGCGACAATGGGCAGGACCAGCTCCGTGGGCGGGACCGCACCGCTGCCGAGCACCTGCACGTTGGAGATGCTGCGGAGCTCGGTGAGGCCCTGGAACTCATCCACGGTGCCCGTCACCTGCAGCCGCTGGCCCACACCGATCCCGCTGGCATCGGGCTGGTACACGAACAATCCGTTGCTCGTGGCGGGGTCATTGTCGCATCCGGGATCCTCGATGAAGTACCCCTGGATGGTGCCACTGCCCGTGTGGATGGCCGTGACAATGCCCGTGGTGGTGTGGACCTGCCCATCGAACGGGCTTGACATGCCGCTCCCCTGGATGGCGCAGATGGGGGTCTGCGCGTGAAGCAAACCCAAGGAGGTCAGCAAAAAGGCGAACAGCAGCAGGAGGAGGCGTGGGTGCATGGGGGCTGCAAGGTACAGGGAGCGCAAGGGGACTGGACAGCGGGCGGTGATCCCACTATCTTGCACTCCGAGCGATGGAATACGAGGAAGTGACGATAGCGCCGGCACGGGTGCGCCCGGAGAAGAGCGAGCTGACCGCCCTGATGGCCGCCGTGGAGGAGCGCGGACAGGTGACCGTGCATTGCACATTGGAATCAGGGGACGGGGATTGCATCCGCGTATGGCCCAGCACCTACCTGGTGTGCCGTCACAGCGGGCATCGGAGCCGGTTGCTGCACGCCGAGGGCATCCCGCTGGCGCCCACCTGGATGCCGGTGGCGGCGGGCCGCAGCGCGCAGTTCACCCTGCTCTTCGAGGGCCTTCCGCAACATTGCGTGCTGTTCGACCTGGTGGAGGAGATCCCCGAGCCGGGAGGCTTCCATGCCACCAGCATCCTGCGCAACGGGATGGATGTGTACCGGGTGGAACTGTGATCCCCGGCGGACGCGGCGCACGCCCCTCGTGTGTGCAGGCTTTCCGTTGCACGGTTCGCGGGTTCTGTCCAATTTCCATGGCACCGGGGAACCTCCTCCGTAACGTGCATCCATCCGGGCCTACCTTTCCCGTCCGGGTGCCTGGGTAACGCATTGTAAAGCGCCCGGGCAACCTGCTGGCGAGCGAACCCGTCACTATCCAACACCGTTCGGACCTCATCATGCCGCGCATATCCGCCACCCTCGCAACCGCAATGCTGTTCCTGAGCGCCAGTGGCCAGGTATGCGATCCAGCGGGCAACCTCTTCCTGCTCTCCAACTATGATGGCGGGATCGTCACCATCAATGTGGACGTGAACATCCCCGACCTGGTGATCGGCATCTCCACCTACGAGCCGGTGCAGGTCACCATCACCGGACCCTTCGCAGGCAACGTGACGCAGGTGCTGTACGCGGGGATGAACTCCAGCCAGAACAACAACCACTGCGGGCAGGGCAACTTCACCTCCAGCATCACTGGTGTGGACCCGGGCATCGTCACCATCAACCCGCCCATGCAGCCGCCGCAGGTGGGCTACACCCCGGCGCATGGCAACGGCACCTCACCCAACTGGGGCGGGGTGGTCATCGGCGCTAGCGGACAATGTGACACACTCTTCAATACCGGCGGGGTGAACACCCCGGATGAGCTGGTCTTCCACTTCGAGGACCAGACCACCTCCAGCCTCTACGCCCACCAGACCCAGTATGGCTGCTGGTTGAACAGCGTGGTGAACCTCTCGGCCGGCGGGAACTGCTGCATCGATGCCACGCCACCGCCACCCCCATCAGCCAATGTCTGCAACACCAGCGGCAACCTGGTCATCTACTCCAACTACCAAGGAGGGGTGCTCACCATCAACGTGGACCAGGACATCCCCGATCTGCGGGTGGGCATCTGCACCTACGAGGCGGTCACCGTGAACTTCACGGGTCCCTTCGTGGGCAACATCACGGAGGTGATCTACGCCGGCTTCGATGGCACCAACGGTCCTTGCGCGAGCAACCCGCCCACCACCACCATCACGGGCGTGCCTGCGGGCATCGTCACCGTCTACAGCCAGACGCTGGGCAACATCGCCATCGCCAACTTCCTCGGCGAGCCGCTGGGACCCGGCCTGCCGCCCCTGGTGAACTGCATCGCCGGCGCCGAGGGCGAGTGCAGCGCCTCCAACAGCGGCGGTGGCAACTCCGCCCCGCAGATCGCGCAGTTCTTCCTGGCCGAGTTCGGGCCCGGCACCGCGCTCTTCGCCCATCAGGTGCAGTACGACTGCTTCAGCGGCATCTTCAACGTATCCGATGGCGGCAACTGCTGCCTCACCGGGACCGGCACGCCGCCCAACCCGATCTACGCGGGCAATGCCACCTTCGACTTCATCCCCTGGACGGACAGCCTGCTTTGCGCCGGTCCCATCACCATCGACCTCTCCTTCTATCCGGTGCTCTTCCAGCCCCCCACGTATCCTGGCTATGTGTGGAGCGATGGCACCACCGGGCCGGTGATCACCATCACCGAGCCGGGCACCTACTCCTTCATCGTGGGCGACTACTGCCACTACGCCAACGGCAACTGGCTCACAGACACCGTGGTGGTGCTGCCCTGCTGCTCCATCAGCGGGGTGGATGCGTCCGTAACGCCCATCAGTTGCGGCGGAGCCGGCGACGGCGCCATTACCGTGACGCCGTTGGCCACAGGCCCGTTCACCTACAGCTGGAACACCACACCGGCGCAATCCTCCCCCACCATCACCGGGCTCGATGGCGGTACATACACGGTTACCGTGTCGGACGCTGCGGATTGCGACACCACCCTCACCTTCGTGCTGTCAGAACCCGCCGTGCTATCCGTGCAGGTGGAGGGCACAACACCCCTGTGCGCCAACGCCGAAGCCACGGCCACCGCACTGGCCAGCGGCGGCACGGGCCCGTTTGACATTGCATGGAACACCGGCACCTCGGGCCCCGGCATCACCTACTCCTTCTCCGGTTCAGGACAGCTGGTGGCCACGGTGACCGATGCCAACGGCTGCAGCGCTGCGGATTCCCTTCAGGTCGTGGTGGAACAGGCCCCGGGTTCGGCGTTCACCGCAAGCGCCGATACGGCGTGTGCCGGCTCCCTCATCACCTTCACCGCCCTGTCAGGCAATGCCGATTCCCTCGCATGGACCCTCGGATCGGGGGGAACGAACGATGCTCCGGTGGTCTCGGCCCTGTACAACACGCCCGGCACGGAGGTCATCACCCTGGTCGCGTTCGGCCCCAACGGCTGCGCCTCAGCCGCCACCAGCGACACCCTGCAGGTGGCGCCGCAACCCGAGCTGTTGCTGCTGGCCGAACCCATTGCCTGCGAAAGAGCCCTGCGCGTGCAGCTGGCCGTGTCCGATGCGGACAACTGCGCCCTGTGGCTCAATGGTGCACCGGTCGGTTCCACCTGCGCCGGGAACCTTACCATGCCCGTGGCCGATGAGGGCGACTACGACCTGGTGCTCACAGCATCGAACACCGCCGGATGTGCCGATACGTTGGCCGCCACGGTGACCGTGAGCGACACCCCGGGGCTTTTCGTGCCCAATGTCTTCAGCCCCAATGGCGACCGCATCAACGACCGCTTCATCCCCGGCACCCCTCCCCAGGACGGGACGGCGCTCCTGCGCATCTTCAACCGCTGGGGACAGGAGCTGTTCACGACCAATGACCTGGCCAATGGCTGGGACGGCACCGCGAACGGGGAGGCCGTGCCCGAAGGGGTGTATGTGTACCTGCTGCGCGCCACGGACCCCTGCTCTCCCAACAGCCCGGTGGAGCTAAGGGGCCATGTGACGGTGCTGCGGTAGGCCTGTATGCGGCATGCCCGTAACGATCGTACGGACCAGCTCTGTCCTCCATACCATGATGACGACCTTCCCAACCCGGCGATCGCAGCAGGTGAACGTGTGTGTGCTCATCGCCATGGTGATGCTATCCAGCGTTTCACAGGCGCAACTGCAGAACAGCAATTGGGTCTTCGGCTACGGAGCCCGGGTCGATCTTTCAGGAACCGTGCCTGTCCCCGGCAGTGCGGCCATCAGCTCCAATGAGGCCGCCGCCAGTGTGTCCGACCCCGCCACCGGGGAATTGCTCTTCTACACCGATGGAAGAAGGGTGTGGAATGCCAACGACCAGGTCATGCCCAGCGGCGATGGGCTGCTGGGCGGAGTGTTCAACTCCTGCACACAAGGGGCCTTGATCGTCCCCTTCCCCTGTGACGATGAACGCTATTACCTGTTCACGCTCGACGAATTGGAGGTCGACCCGAACGGCCCCGTTGCCGATGATGGTCTAAGGTACAGTGTGGTGGACATGACCCTGGACGGCGGTCTGGGGGATGTGGAAACAAGTACCATGAACACGCCGTTGGCCACGGACCTCACCGAGAAATTGATCGTCATCCGAAGCACGGAGATCCAAGGGTTCTGGGTGCTCGCCCATCGAAGGAATGCCAATGAGTTCCTGGCGTGGAGGATCGATGCAAGTGGGGTCGACCCCCAACCTGTAGTGAGCGAGGTGGGGTCGGATTTCGCCGAGGCTCCCTTTGGTGCGACCGAAGGATGGCTGGGAGCCATGGACGCATCACCTGATGGGACCCGGATCGGCATGCCAATCGATTGGAGCACCCGCGTGGAGTTCTTCGACTTCGACAAGGCAACCGGGGTCGTCAGCGGTCTTGTCTCGGTGAATGTCACGGATGATCCACCACCGCCGTTCATCAGGAAGTATGGTGCCTGTTTCTCTCCCGATGGGTCTAAGTTCTATTACACCAACATGTTCTCGGTATTCCAGTTGGACTTGAGCACCTACACAGCAGCCGCCATCGAGGCTTCCAATACGTTCATTTATTCTCCAAGTGCGGAGACCAACGGGTTTGGCCCGTTCCTGATCGAGCAGGCACCGAACGGCCGGTTGTATGTGGCGATCGGGAACCTCGGCAGGCTCGATGCGATCACAGACCCCAATGCCTTGGGGTTGAGTTGTGGTTACGTCAATAATGCGGTCGACCTTTCACCTGCGGTGTGTCAACTCGGGTTGCCGGCCCAGGTGCCGCTCGGAGGGTTCTGTGATCAGGACCCCTGTCCGCCCGTCACGGTGGTGCCCGGTCAGACGAACGCCACGTGCAACGGGGCTGCGGACGGCTCGGCCACCGTTGTTGCCTCAGGTGGAACATCCTTCACGTATGCGTGGTGGCCAAGTGGCGGCACGAGTGCGACCGCAGTTGGTCTGGCGGCCGGCTCGTACACCTGCACCATCACCAATGAATGCGGGAACTCGACCACGCAGAGCTTCACGATCACCGAACCGGAGGGATACCTGCTGAACGCCACCGTTGTTCAGCCGACCTGCGGGAACAACGATGGCTGCATCTCCTTTGCGCCCGATCCCGCAGGCAC
>JBIJDX010000177.1:0-5989 GCA_044343855.1 Flavobacteriales bacterium | reverse complement strand
CTATTTCTACACCTGGCCGTTCCCGACGAACATGCTGGTGGACAGTGTTTGTGGTCTTGCCCCGGGTGCCTACACGATACTGGTGAACAGCGATAACGGATGCCCCGTGGATACGACCATCGTATTGACCGAACCGGAGGGATACCTGCTGAACGCCACCGTTGTTCAGCCGACCTGCGGGAACAACGATGGCTGCATCTCCTTTGCGCCCGATCCCGCAGGCACCTATTTCTACACCTGGCCGTTCCCGACGAACATGCTGGTGGACAGTGTTTGTGGTCTTGCCCCGGGTGCCTACACGATACTGGTGAACAGCGATAACGGATGCCCCGTGGATACGACCATCGTATTGGCCGATGTTCCATGCGGAACCACCGACGTGACCCTGCCCAACATCTTCACGCCCAATGGCGACGGGGTCAACGACCGGTTTGCGGCCATGGAGCCGAACCCGGGTAACTGGCGGCTCACCATCTTCAGTCGCTGGGGCACGGAGCTGTTCTCCACCACCAACCTCATGCAGGGGTGGAGCGGAAAGGACGCGCCGGCCGGCACCTACTATTGGGTGCTGCAACCGCGCGATGGCCAGCAGGGCGGAAGCCGCGCCGGCCATGTGACGCTGCTGCGGTAGCCGTGTTCCACGCAGGCGTTCGGTTCAGGGGGATCGACGGCTGCCCGTTGGCTGTGCTCCTGCACCGGTAAGCCCCTTGCGCAACACCGATCGGGCCCGGGCGGGCATCACAGGGCCTGCGAGCGCCGATGGGGATGGATCAACCCACCACCCGGCGCACCACAGCGGATAAACGGAGCACCCGGAAGCGCATCCACCAGGATGCGAACAGGCCCGGCCGTCGAACACGGGCCACCGGCCATGGGTCCAAAGTGGACAACACCCTGTCTGCAAGCTCTTCGGGAGTGAGTGCGATACGTGCGCGCAAGCTGTATTTGACGGTGGGGGCCGGTGAGGGTTCGGGACCCCTGCTCTCCTTGAGAACGATACTCCCCTGCTCGGGCAGTCGTTGCTCCTTGTATCGCGGTGCACTGTCCGCCTCCTTCGAATAAGCGCGTTGTTCGTCGCCTTCGAGCCGCTCCCGCACCCCCCTCCGTTCCTCCAGGCCCTTGCGCTTCATGGCCATGGTCCAGCCGAAGACATCGCCCCCCAGGAGCACCTCCCGCATCTGGGCCACCACTTCGGCGGGCGCGTTGTGCCTGTCCAGCAACTGGAGGGCTTCGGCCACCCGCCCCTCCATGTCCGCCAACCGCGCCGATAGCTCGGCCACATCGGCATCGCCGGCCATGAAGAGCGAACCGCCCCGGTCCTCATAGGCATAGCGGCCCTCGGTGCAGACGATGCGGGCACGACGCCCCAGGATGATGCCATCGCGCAGGGCCTGCAGGTCGTTGAAGAAGGTGCGCTCCGAAAGCTGGCGGTGATCGCCGGTGAAGTCGCTCACGGCCGCCGAGCAACGCGCCAGCAGCTCCTCCTTGGTGAAGCGGTGCCGCGAGAGGCAGCGGTCCAGGGTGACGTACCGGACCAGGGCGTGCTGGTGACTGGCCATGCGCGGAAGCGAATATCGGAACCCGTTCCGTCCACTGCAAACTGGCTGCAGTGGGGGCTCCGATCCTTGCATCGGAATGACCCGAAAAGGCCTCAAAAAAGAGCGTGGCGCATATATCGGAATTTGTTTGTAAATTTCGCGCGCGCTCGCGCACGAAGCGTCGCAAACCGAACAAAAACCCCTTACACCACATCCATGAACCCCTTGCAGAACCCCCTCCTCCGGCAGCCCCCCGCGCCCTCCGCCCCACCCCTGCCCGCCACCGATCCGACCACCCCGCAGGAGACCCTGCTGGGGCTTGCCTCCGACCCCTGCCAGCTGCCCCTGGTGCTGCGCAACCCCAACACCCCCACCTCGCTCCTGTTCAAGCGCTGGCCCGACCATCCCGATGCCTTCCTGGAGAACCCCCTCTTCAGCCTCTGGCGCCTGCAGGGTCATCTTGACGACCTGGGCGATGAGTACAACGGATGGCACCGCCCGGGACTGGACGTCCTGAAGTGGCCCCTGGAACAGTACCGCATGCTGTGCACCGCCGTGGTGCTACACCTGTGCCGAACGGGTGATGAGGACCGGCTGGAAGCGCTCGCCCCCGACCGCGCCTCATGGCTGGAGATGTACCTGCTCAAGCCTGACCAGCGGACGGTGATGGCCAAGGACCCCTGCGGGAAGGTTCGCAGGAAACTGGCCAAGACCATCGCCGATGGCTTCGGGAAGCATCCACGCCCGTCCGCCGAACTGCTGGCCCTGCTGCTCCGCGACCCGAGCCCGGAGGTGGCCGCCCCATTGGCCGAGGTGGTGCCGGGGGAGGCGGAACAGACCATCGCCCTGGAACGGGGCTTCAGCCTGGAACAGGGGTACCCGATCCTGCAGGAGCTGGCCCGCAACCCCCACCTGCACCCCCGCGTGCTGCGTGAACTGGTGCTCCGGTGCGAGGCCCTCGACAAGCCCGACAAGCTGATGGCGGAGCTGCGCGAGGGGCGCACCGAGGATCGTAACAGGGACCGGCATATCCTGGCCATCGCGCTGGGACCCGACAGCACCGCCTTCAGGAAACCGGACCCGGAACTCCACCAGGACATGTTCCAGGAGCTGGCCCGCCGGAAGCCGGACCTGCTGCCACTGCTGGCCCTGCACCCCGCCGTGCAGGGGCCACTGCGCGCCGAGCTCATGGCCCATCCCGACCCTGCCATCCACCTCGAGGCGCTCGAGCGCGCCCAATTCCTCTACAGGCGGTCGAAGGAGCATGAGGGGAAGCCCTGCCCCAACATGTTCCTGGCCGCTTCCGCCCGGGTGGACGACCAGGCCGCCACCGGGGCGCACGTGGCCCTCGCCGCCTGCACCAGCCTGCCGCTGACCCTGGCACAGCGGCTGATCGACCTTGAACACTCCACACAGGCGCACCAGACCCTGGCAGCCACCCACAGCCTGCCCCTGGACATGGTCCAACAGCTGTTCGACAAGGGCGAGCACGTGCAGCGGGCACTGGTGCATGAGGATACCCGCAAGGAGGTGCTGCAGCTGGTGGTGGCGCAGGCCAGCCCGGACGTGCTGGTGGACCGTATGTGCTGGGTGGCACATGTGCACAGGCTCAAGCTGGTGCTGCGGGAGCACCCGGATGTGCAGGTGCGCATGGCCCTGGCGCGCGCCCTGGGCGACCACCGGCGCGACAGCGGCGGCACCCGCGAACTGCTGGCCGTGGACCCCGACAAGCGCGTGCGCATCGCCCTGCTCTCCAACCTGAGCAGGACCCGCATCGGTGAGCAGGCCGCCCGCGACCTGCTCTGCAACGACCCCGACCCCTCGGTGCGCTTCATGGCCGCATGGCGCCGCATGCTGTCGCAGGAGAAACGCGATGCCATGCTCCGCGACGAACGCCCCGGCCTGCGCTTCGCCGCACTGCGCTGCACCAGCCCGAGCGATGCCGAACTGCGACGCCTGCTGGAGGACCCCTACCCCAGGATCCGCCGCATGGCCGCTGACGAGATGGCGGGGCGGGACAGCATCTTCTCCCACCGCACCACCGGCATCCAGCACGTGACCGCCTACCGGATACGGGGGCACAGCCGCACATGGGAGCTGAACTGGTCCCTGGCCAGCACGGACGGGCACGTGCCCGTGCGCCGCATCGCGGCCGAGGTGCACGACCTGCCCCTGCCCGTGCTGGAGCGCCTGCTGAACGACCCCGATGCCGAAGTGCGCGAACGACTGCTGGCCCGCCCCGTGTGGGCCACCCGGAACGCCGCCGTGCAGCGTCACCTGCGCCTGCGACTGCCCTCGCTGCGCGCCCTTGACCGCTGCACCCCCTATGTGCGGGCCCTGTTCGCCACCTTCAGCAGCACCCCCGCCACCACCCAGGAGCGCCTCGCCGGCGACCGCCACTGGTACGTGCGGGCCCGCCTGGCCTACAACGCCACCGTCTCCGACGCCCTCCTGGACCGCCTGGCCCAGGACCCCGACCCGCTGGTGGCCGCTGCCGCCAACCGCGCCAAGGGCCGCCGTCCCGCCCGACCCACCAACACGAACACCAACAACTGAACATCCATCCGACCATGAGCAACCTCCTTTCCATCGCCCAGCTCACCGGGCAGCTCGAGAAACTCCTGCACATCCCCCAAGCCCCCTGCGCCATGATCTGGGGGCCGCCCGGCGTGGGTAAGTCCAGTGCCGTGCGTGCGGTGGCCGAACGCCACGGCATGGCCGTGACGGACCTGCGCCTGGGCCAGCTGGCCCCCACCGACCTGCGGGGGCTGCCCGTGCCCGACACCGCCACCGGCACCGCCGCATGGTACCCACCCGCCTTCCTGCCCCGCACCGGCCGCGGCATCCTCTTCCTCGATGAACTGAACCTGGCCCCGCCCGCCATGCAGGGCCTTGCCCAGCAGCTGGTGCTGGACCGCCGCGTGGGCGACTACGTGGTACCCGATGGCTGGGTGGTGTGGGCGGCGGGCAACCGCAAGGAGGACCGCGCCTCGGTGTTCGACATGCCGGCACCGGTGGCCAACCGCTTCGTGCACTTCGAGGTGGGCGCCGAGATCGACGCGTTCCGCAGCTGGGCCCTGGAGGCCGGCATCGACGCGCAGCTGGTGGCCTTCCTGCTCTTCCGGCCGGAGCTGCTGCACAAGCTGGACCCCAACAGCCCCGCATGGCCCAGCCCCCGCTCCTGGGCCATGGCCCACCAGCTGATGCGCGCCGGGCTTCCCATCGACGGGGCCGTGGGAGCCGGCGCCGCAGGGGAGTTCGCCGCCTTCCAGCGCCTGTGCGAACGCCTGCCCGATGTGGATGCCATCCTCGCGGGCAAGGGCGCCAAGGTGGCCTTCCCCGCGGAGGCCTCCCAACGCTACGCCACCATCATCGCACTGGCCATGCGCCCGGGCGACCCGGCCACCATGCGCGCGGCCGCCGGCTGGGTGGCCGCCACCACCGGTCCGGAATGGTGCCGCCTGTTCACCCTCTGCGCCTGGGAACGCGCCCAGCGCGAAGGACTTGCCGGTGTGGTGGCCCAGGTGTTCACCCAGGAGCGCAAGCTGGCCAAATACATGCTGCCCCATGCCGCCTGAGCAGCTCCTGCACCAACGCCTCTCCGAGGCCCGCTTCCTGCTGCAGCGCACCGAACCCTTCTTCGGCAGCCTGCTCATGCACCTGGACGTGGTGGAGACCACCACCGTGCCCACGGCCGCCACCGACGGCCAGCGCATGTTCTTCAACCCCGACTTCGCAGCGAAACTGACCGAACCCGAACTGCGCGGGGTGCTCCTGCACGAGCTGCTGCACGCCGCCCTGGAGCATGTGGGCCGACGCAGGCACCGCGAGCCCCTGCGCTGGAACATCGCTGCGGACATCGTGGTGAACGGCATCGTCGCCCGTTCCGAGCAGGTGGAGCTGCCCGCAGGCACCGTGCGCGAGATCCGGCTGGAGGACAAGGACGTGGAGGAGGTGTACGAACTGCTGGGGGACGAACGCTTCAAACGCCTCCAACACCTCCCCGTACGGTGGCACGACCTGCTGCCCGCTGCCACCGACAGCGCGGTGAACTGGCCCCATACCATGAGCGCCGTGCGGCAGGCATTGGAGATGCAGGGCCGCAGGGCCGGTGGCCGCACCAGGGCCGAGGAGCGCATCCTGCAGCTGCTGGGACAGCCCTCCGTGGACTGGCGCACCGTGCTGTGGCGCCACGCCGTGCGCACGCCCGTGGACTACACCGGCTTCGACCGGCGCCAGGTGTACCGGGGCCTCTACACCGAGGAGCTCCACGCGGACCAGGTGGAACTGGCCATCGCCGTGGACACCAGCGGCTCCGTGGGCAATGCCCAGCTGGGCCGGTTCATGGCCGAGGTGCGTGGCATCCTGGCCAGCTACCCCAGCGTGAAGGGAGCGCTCTGGTATGCCGATACCGGTCTGTACGGCCCGTTCGACCCCCATGACGAGGTGCG
>JBIJDX010000194.1:0-5361 GCA_044343855.1 Flavobacteriales bacterium | reverse complement strand
GCGATTCCTTCAGCCGCTCCTTGCGCTCCTCGCGGGTGAGGGTGCGCGTGGCCTCATTGAACTCGATGTCGGGATTGAGCGGATCGAACTGCGGATTGACGATCTGCTCCGAATAGCCCATGTAGAACGGGATCCGGACGTTGCTCTCCGAAGGCAGGAACTTGCCCAGTTCCAGATTGGCGGACACGTCCATGCCGTAGCGCGTATCACGCTGGCGCTCGCTCACCCGCTTGTCGATGCTGCCCCAGAACGGGGTGCTGTAGTTGCCCGCGATGCTCACGTTCCCCAGGTCGGCGAGCTGTGCGTTCACCCGCGCCAGGGCCGCCCAGCCGCCCCGCTGGTCGAAGTCCGTGAGGCGCAGCTCGTTCACCCACACCTCCACGCACTGCGGAAGGCCGTCATCGGCACGCCACGGGTTGGCCTCCTCGCCGTCCTTCTTGGGGTTGCGGATGCCGATCATCACCGTGCGCATCTGGCTCAGGTTCGGATTGCCCTTCACGAACACCCTGCGGTCACCGTCCGCACCCTCATACCGCTCATTGCGCGCAAAACCCGCCTGGTCGCGCTGGATCTTGATGTCATTGAGCTTGGCGAACTCGATGACCATGTTGTTGTCCTCGGGCCACACATTGAACGCATCGTTGTTGAAGAACGTCGAGGGCCTCACCGGGATCTCGTACTCGTAGTAGTTCTGGTCGTAGTCATTGCCCAGGCGCACGAACACCGACACATCGCCATAGTTGATCGGCCGGTTCGGGTCGGAGCTCTCCGCGTGCACGTACATGCGCATCTTCTTGTAGCTGCGGATGTCGAACTGAACGTTGCGGAAGCTGGCCCGTGCATCGCCATCACGCAGGTTGCACACCTTCATCTGCAGGCTCTGCTCGTTGAGGTTGCGCAGGTTGGCGCTGGCCACGTCAACCTCCTGGTTGATGTCCGGTGGCAGCACATAGTTGATGGGCGTGCGGTTCCCGTTCTCCTCGATGTTCACGGCGGCCACCTCGAAGAGCGTTGTTGCCGGGTCACCGGCGGCGCCTTCGCCGGGTGTTTCAAGGCTGAAATTGTACTTGCGCCACTCACCGCGGACGAACTCCAGCCGCGCGAAACGCAGCGTCACGGGTTGCTGCCAGCCCTTGAGGTACATGCGCATGAAGCGGATGCTGCGGAAGTCCTGGATGCCATTGATGACCGCGTCGGGCTGCCGCACCGGCACCTTGAACTGGTACCAGTAAACCTGCTTGGGACCCTCGGGGGTGTTGGCCGTGGCCAGGATGCGGTCCGCGATGTAGTTGCGGCCCACCACCATGTCCTGCGGCC
The DNA here is from genome assembly GCA_044343855.1 of Flavobacteriales bacterium. Taxonomy (GTDB): domain Bacteria; phylum Bacteroidota; class Bacteroidia; order Flavobacteriales_F; family PHOS-HE28; genus PHOS-HE28. Next base: position 4,044 of record JBIJDX010000194.1, on the reverse strand, counting down.
GGAGGCGCACCCGATAGTGGAAATAGCTCTCGCTCTCGCTCAGGTTCTGGTCCTGGTTGATGTCCTCCGCCGTGGGTATGGTGGTCTGCTGTGTGGGAAAGTCCTCCGGGGAATCCTCATCCGTCACCGAGTTCCCCTCCGGGGCGTTGAAATACTTGTAGCGTTCCAGGATGTCGGCCCCTGCGGCGTCCAACTGGCTGCCGCGGAAGAACCGGTAGTCGTCGTTGCTGGGGTCGTTCTCCCAACGGGCCCTTGCCGTGGGGGGCAGCAGGTTCAGGTAGCGCCCCTGGAAGAAGGTCCGCTCATTGCGGCCGTCGAGGTCCGTCTGCGTGGAGGCAAGGCCGTCCATGCCGACGTCCTGGTAGCGGTTGGAGTTGCTCTCCACGATGGCGAAGGCGTTCACCACGCTCTGCGTGGTCGGGATCACGCCCCAGGCCGTGGTGTCCGTCGCCTGCGCCACATCGGAAAGGTCCTTGGGCAGACCGTTCTCGAAGAACTTGCGGCCATCACGGAGCACGTCCTCACTGATGTTCCCCAGGTCGATGTAGAGTTCCCCGCCCGTGCTGTTCTCCGAATCCTGGTTGGTGGCCGGTTCGCCATTGCTGTTGCTGGCGTTGAAGAAGGGGTCCATCATCCAGAACTGCACCGTCTCGATGTTGCTGGCCTCGAAGTCCGTGGTGGTGATCCGCCGTGTGACGCCCGCCCAGTTGCCTTCAGGGTCGAACAGGTCGCCCTCGTTGGTGAGGTCCGTGGTGTAGTTGTAGGGACCGCGCTCGGAGGGGTAGTAGGTGAGGTCCAGCACGGGGATGTTGGCGGGGGTGCCGGCCGCAAGCTGCCGGTTGGGGAACACCTCCTGCTCCAGCACCTCACGCATGCGGTTGTCGCTGCGGATCTCCTCGCTGTCCGCGATGTTGGGCGGGGTGAGGTTGTTGTTCCGGAAGAACAACGGATCCACCACGTACCACGCCAGCTGGGCCCGCCGGAAACCATTGCGCAGGTCGTTCACGAAGTCACCCTCCGGGAAAAGGTCGGGTTGGCCCTGCGGTGTGGCCGCATGGAACCAGAGGGCCTGCGTGCGCAGGTCGATGGTGCTCACGCTGCCCTCGAAGTCGTCGATGTAGCTGGTACCCGCCTGGCCGATGGCGCGGCTGTGGCCGGGGATCAGGTAGGCCGCCTCCGCCGTGGCGGACACGTTCGACTCAGCCTTGGTGGCATAGAAGGGCAGCTTGTCCACCAGGTCGGTGAGCCACCTGGAACGCGTCTGCCAGGAACCATCCAGCCCCACGATGGTGTTGGAGATCGGCTCATCACCCACGTTCACCTTCTGGGTCAGCGGCCGCTCGTAGAGGTTCATGATGGTGCCGCCGAAGACCAGGTCCTTGCTGATCCTGTAGTCGAACCGCGCCCCCGCCAGTGTCTTGGTCTGTATGCTGAACAATGAATTGCTCTCCAGACTGATGTTCACCGGTGTGCCGCTCTCCAGGATGCCCTGGTTGAGGATGCGCACCCGGCCCAGGTTGTAATCCACCGTGTAGTCCTGGTTCTCGATGAGGCGCACCCCGCCGGCGGTCACCACCACGCTGCCCTGTGGGATGTTCACGCTGTTGAGGGAGATCACGTCGCTGCTGGCCGAACGATAGCTGCCCTTGAGGCGGAACCGGTTCAGCTCGGGCTGGTTCTGGGCGGCCGTCTTGGTGCTGTCGTACAGGGGCTGGTAGGTGATGGCCCTGCGCACCTGCTGCGGCTGGATGGGGGCGTTGGGGTCGGGGCCGGTGAGCTGACGGTCCAGGTACTCGCCGAAGGGCTCCAGCACCGGGAAGAACACGCGCCCGTTCTGGGATTGGATGGTCCCTCCCAGGGTGGCGGCACCGTCAATGAAATCGAACCACCCGTCGGGGTTGGGCGCGTTGTTGGGGTCCAGCCGGTCCAGCGCCAGGGCCTGCAACAGGGGGATCTGGTCCAGCGGCGCCCGCGGGATGTAGTTGATGTCGACACCCGTGGTGGGGTTGTTGTAGATGAGGTCGAGACGGAAGTTCTCGCGGTTCACCTGGAACGCCCCCAGGGAATAGACGTTCTTCATCATCAGGTCCCACATCGGCAACCGGGGGTCCGTGATGGTGGCCTTCAGCAGCTTCAGCATGAGGGCATCGGGAGGACCCACCCCGTCCGTGGAGAACTCACCCACCTGGAAGGTCTGCCCCTGGAAGGTGTACTGGAACGCCACGGCCAGCACCTCATCGTTGTTCAGCGACTGGTTCAGGGTGATGAAGCCCAGCCGCTCGTTCATCGTGTACTCATTGGGCAGCAGCAGGCGGGCGTTCTCCAATCGCTCGAAATGACGGGCATCACGCAACCCCAGCACCTGCAGCGCACCCGTCGCCTGGAAGAAGCTGCGGATGCCGGCATTGCCGCTCACCAACTGGTAGAGGGTGTTGGCGGCGTTGGATGCCTGGTCGCCCACACCATCCTGCACGAGACCGGGCGGCAGGTCGCTGCTGAAGTGCCCCGCCGCAATGGCCTGCGCACTGGCATCCTCACCAAGGTCGGTGAATCCGATGATGTTGCGTGTCTGCTGGAAATCCTGCCGCGCATTGGTCACCCACACCTCCACGCGGGTGATCTGCACCCCGCTGTTCACCGTGGGCAACGTGCGCAGGGCGTTCTCATACTGGTCCCGGAAATAATGGCTCAGGAAATAGTGCTTGTTGGCCTCGTATTCATCGGCCTTGATGTCGAAGACCGTGGTCTGAGCGCCGCCCTGGGTCTGCACGTTGCGGCGCTGACCCTTCTCCTGGCTGAAGATGGCCGTGGCCGTGAGCCGCCCGAAGCGGAGCTCCGTCTTGAGGCCGAAGAGGCTCTGGCTGCCCTGTATGAGGGTGCCGCGCAACGGCAGGCTCACGTTGCCCGCCTCGATCTTCTGGATGATCTCGTCCTCGTAACCCGTATAGTCCAGCTTCACCTGGTTCTCGAAGTCGAAGGTGGCCTGGGTGTTGTAGGTCGTGTTGATCTTCAGCTTCTCCCCGATGCTGCCCATCAGGTTGAGCTGGATGCGCTGGTCGAAGTTGAAGGTGGTGATGCGCCGCTGCTCCAACGGGATCCGCGGGTTGTCCGTGCGGCTCACGTTGACACCGAAGATCACCTCCGCAGAACCCCGCGGCTTGATGTCAATGGTGTTGCCGCCGAAGATGCGGTCGAACGCCTCTCCGCGCACCTTGATCTTCGGGATCAGGTCCTTCTGCGCACTCTCGCTGTCCTGCTCCACCCTGTCCAACCAGTAATTCTCCATGGACCGTTCCATGTCATACTGCAGGTACTCCTCCAGCGACAAGCTCATCGGTGGTCGATAGTCGAAGGCACCACCCACCGAACTGCGCAGCACGTACTGGCCCGTCACCGGGTCGTAGACGACCTCGTCCTGTATGTTCTCCGGGTTGCCCAGATCGATCCGACCACCGCCGCGGTCACCGGGCGTCAAGGGGTCGGCCAGCGGCCAAACCAGGTCCACCTCCGGTGAATCCACCTGAAGGATGAATCCCTCCCATGCGAGCACCTCCCCCCCCGCCAGTAGCAGCACCAGCAGCAGGAGCCACCGGATCGTTCCGGCAACACCGCGCAGGGCGGCACCGATCGAGGGGCTCATCGTGCGGTTCATAGGTTCTTCAATGCCAACTTGATGAGCGCCTCCACACCGGCGTCAGCCGCACCAGGCTCACTGAGCACCGTGCCAAGGGCGCGTTCGGCCTTCACGCGGTCCAGCCCCAGCGACAACAGTGCCGATAACGCCTCGGCCTTCACGGTATTGCCCACCGCCAGCGGGGTGCCCGTTGCGGGCATGGGACCTGCGCCCAGCTTGCCGCGCAGCTCGGCCACGATGCGTTGCGCCAGTTTGGGACCGATGCCCTTCACCGACCGCAACACCTCCTCCTGGCCGGTGAGCACCGCGGTGTGCACGTCGGCAGCACTGCGCGCACCCAGAATGGCCATGCCGATGGTGGCGGACACCCCCTGCACTTCGATCAGGCGACGGAACAACTGCCGTTCGTC
>JBIJDX010000193.1:0-5445 GCA_044343855.1 Flavobacteriales bacterium | reverse complement strand
TACCTGAACAGCAACGAGCACCTGCGGCAGCACAACGAGGTGGAGACACGCGAGGTCCGCAGGAACAAGGAGCTCCGCGCGCAATACCCGCTGCACAGCGTGAAGCGCAGCGCGCCCATCATGCACCGCATCCGCAGCCGCAAGACGCAGGAGGAGGTGGAACAGATGAAGCGCGCCATCGCCATCACCGGCAAGGCCTTCGAGCGGGTGTGCGGCTTCGTGAAGCCGGGGGTGAAGGAGTACGAGATCGAGGCGGAGATCACGCACGAGTTCCTGCGCAACGGCTCACGCGGCCACGCCTACACACCCATCATAGCCAGCGGCTACAACGCCTGCGTGCTGCATTACATCACCAACGACCAGGTGTGCAACGACGGCGATGTGATCCTGATGGACTTCGGCAGTGAGTACGGCGGCTACGCGAGCGACCTCACCCGCTGCATCCCCGTGAACGGCCGCTTCACCAAGCGCCAGAAGGACGTGTACAACGCCGTGCTGCGCGTGAAGAACGCCGCCACGCAACTGCTGCGCCCCGGCACACTGCTGGCCGACTACCACAAGGAAGTGGGGAGGATCATGGAGAGCGAGCTGATCGGCCTCGGGCTCATCGACAAGAACGACGTGGCGAAACAGGACCCCGAGCGCCCGCTGTACAAGAAGTACTTCATGCACGGTACCAGCCATTTCCTGGGCCTGGACGTGCACGATGTGGGCCTGTGGAACGAGCCCATCGCCGAGGACATGATCTTCACCGTGGAGCCGGGCATCTACATCCGCGAGGAGAAGCTGGGCATCCGCCTGGAGAACAACATCCTGGTGACGCGCGACAACCCGGTCGACCTGTTCGCGGACATCCCCGTGGAAGCCGAGGCGGTGGAGGAGCTGATGGGACGCTGAAAGGATGGCTTTCCAACCGGACATGACGAATGTCATGCCCGTTCCGGCAAGAAGCCGTATCATGCGTATCAAAATAGTGCGAACCCATGAGGATCCGGTCCTGCCGCGTGAATGATCAAGGCATCTGTGATCAACCTGCTGCTGATCGCAGCGAGGCCCATCTGCTGCTGGCATTTGGTGCGCGTCCCAATTTCGAGCGGCAGGAGTTGCGCGATGCCGTTCGGGCCCTGTCCCCCAAAGCCTCCGTGGTCTTTGTGAGCACGTTCAGTGCGATCGCAAAGGATGGCATCCGCGAGGGGGGCATCGAGGTCACCGGCATCACCTTCGAGCGGACCGACCATCGAACGGCCGTGGTCAACCTGTCCGATCATGCTGACAGCCATCAGTGCGGACGTGCCCTCATGGACAAGCTTCCCAAGGAGGGGTTGCGCCATGTGCTCGTGTTCAGTGATGGCACCCTCATCAACGGATCCGACCTTGTTGCCGGGCTGTCGGCCGCAGTGCCCGAGCAGGTGACTATCAGCGGGGGGCTTGCCGGGGATGGAACCACCTTCGCCGCCACCCTCACGGGCCTCGATGCGGATGTGCGCCCCGGGAACGTGGTGGCAGTGGGCTTGTACGGCGACGGGTTGCACGTGGGGTACGGGACCTTCGGTGGATGGGAGGAGTTCGGTCCGGAGCGTGTGATCACGTCTTCCAGTGCCAATGTCCTGCACACCATTGATGGCCTGAATGCGCTGGAATTGTACAAGGAATACCTCGGACCGTACGCGGCTGACCTGCCCGGGTCGGCATTGCTGTTCCCGCTCTCCGTCAAGATGCCGGGTCAGGAGGAGGGCATGGTCCGCACCATCCTCACCATCGACGAGGGGAACCAGACCATGACCTTTGCCGGCAACGTGCCCGAAGGCTCGCACATTCGCCTGATGAAGGCCAGCTTCAACAGCCTGATCGATGCCGCGGGCACCGCCGCCCGCAAGGGGATGGACGTGCTGCACGGCCAAACACCGGAGCTCGCCCTGCTCATCTCCTGCATCGGTCGCCAGGTGGTGCTTGACCAAAGCGTGGATGAGGAGGTGACCAAGGCCATGGCCATCATCGGCGAGGGGGCCCACGTGACCGGCTTCTACTCGTATGGTGAACTATCCCCGCTGCATGGCACCAACGTGTGCGGCTTGTTCAACCAGACGATGACGATCACGCTCCTTTCCGAGCGTTGACCCCCATGAACCCCAGGCTTGCACAGCTCGTTGAGCGCCATGGTTCAAAGGCGCCGATACCGCCCGACCTGCTCGCTGACATGGAGCGCCTTGTGGCATCCCTGGAGCGGGAACGGGCCATCTCCGAGCATGCCTTCAGGGTCAGTGAGCGCACCTATCAGGACGTGCTCACATCGCTCCGTGCGGAAGCTGCTGCGCGCGAGGGTGCCATCGCCCAGATCAGGACCGCCATTGCCTTGCTGGTGGGCCACCCCGGTGGTGATGCCGCCATCCCTGATGGCGACCTCGACGCATCCCTGCAGTTGCTCAAGCGTGCCGTACAGCGCAGCAAGGAACTGGAAACCGAGCTCGTTTCCGCAAGGGAAACAGCCGATCGCGCCGCACAGGCCAAGAGCGAGTTCCTCGCCATGGTCAGCCACGACATCCGCACACCGCTCAGTGTGATCGTTGGTACGGTCTATCTTCTCGAGGCTGATGCCACGCCCCAGACGGCCGAACTCATCGCGCCCCTGCGCGGTGCCTGCAACACCCTGCTCGGCCTTGTGAACGACCTGCTTGACATGCGCCAGATAGAGGAGGGACTGGTGCAGTTCGAGCAGCGGCCGTTCAATCTCAACCAGCTGCTGGGCACCGCTGCGGATGCCGCCCGCCGCGCCGGGACGGCCCATGCAACCACCGTGGAGCTTCAGATGGGGGAGGATCTCCCTGTACAGGTCGTGGGCGATGCGCACCGCCTCACCCAGGTCCTCAACAACCTGCTCTCCAATGCTGTGAAGTTCGCAGAGGGCGGTCGCGTGCAGCTCGGTGCCGAACTCCTCGCCCGTGAACAGGGCCGTGCCACCATCCGGTTCTCCGTTCAGGACAATGGGATCGGTATTTCACCGGAGCAGCAAACCATGATCTTCGACCGCTTCACCCAGGCCCACGCAGGTATCCGTCGGGAGTTCGGGGGGAGCGGTCTCGGCCTCGCCATCATCAAGCGCCTTCTTAACCTGCAGGGTAGTGACATCACGGTCGTTTCAACACCCGGCAGGGGCTCCACATTCACCTTCGACCTCCCCTTCGGTGTTGAGCAGGCGGTGGATGCCGGCCAACTGCCCCGGCAGCAGATCGACCTGAAGGGCAGGTCCGTCCTGCTGGTCGATGATCAGGCCGACCTTGGGGATATCATGGCCGCCATGCTCCGCAAACTCAATCTGCACGTGACCGCGGCCCGATCCGGTGTGCATGCCCTCCAGATGCTGGACACACCGACGCAGTTCGATCTCGTGCTGATGGACCTGCAAATGCCGGGAATGGACGGTTACGAAACAGCGCATGAGATGCGTCACCGCAGACCCGGTATGCCCATTGTGGCAATGACGGCGGGCATCCGGAACGATACCTTGGAGCGCGTACTCCTGAACGGCATGGAGGCCCTCGTACGCAAGCCCCTCGACCTTGAACTGTTGGTTCCGCTGCTGAAACGGCACCTGAAGCTGCTGTGATACCTCCCCGACGGTCGCTGCGACCCCGCGTGCCTGACCTGCGAAGGTTCCTACGCCACCCTGCGCAGCTGGAACGGCTTCACGGCGGACCGCTCACCGTCAAGCACCATCAGGTAGAACTCCTCCCCATGCAGGTCCGTGACCTTCACCCGGGTAACGGGTCCGTGCACCTCTCCGGTCTTCAGGATGTTCCCTTCGCTGTCGCAGATGTCGAACAGGGCATCCGCGCAGCCCGGTTCGTAGTCGAACATGAGCAGACGCTCCAATTGGTCGATGCGCAGGCGGATGTGCAGTTTATCCTGTTCCATGGCGTGGTTGCTTGATGTGTTCTACGCAACCCGCAGCCACGGGTTACAAACCAAGGGCCCGGTCCACATTCCTGCGGACCGGGCCCACCACCAAACCAAGGACACTCCTTCCGGCAGCAACCCCCAGCGAAGCGCACCAACGCGTTTTCCGGGTTGGGTGCGAGCGCTGCGACCTGCCGCGCTTGATACGTCCAAGGTAGGTCCGGCGGATGTCCAAAATGGTCCCTGAACGAGCAACGGTGTCGCATATCAAGCCAGCGGGAACAGTATCGCCTTTCCCTGTCCCAACGCACCCGTTCGCCCACTTGGGCAGGAGCGATCGGGTGTGCGTCCTATCTTTTCGCCAAACCCGGGGCCATGGCATTGCGTGTGTTGATCGTGGATGATGAGGCGGATGCGCGTGACAACCTGCGCCTGATGTTGGAGGAATTCTGTCCCGAGGTGCAGGTGGTCGGCCAGGCGGCCGGCGCTGCCGAGGCCCGGCAGCGCATCCAGGAGGTGCAGCCCAACGGGCTTTTCCTCGATATCAAGATGCCCGGTGAGGATGGGTTCGCCCTGCTCGCCTCCATCGCCGAGCTCGATCTGCCAGCAGTGTTCACCACCGCATACGATGAATTCGCGCTGCAGGCCTTCAAGCAGAATGCGCTGGACTACCTGGAGAAGCCGATCGACGCAGAAGAGCTGCAGCGGGCGGTGAAGAAAATGCAGCGCATGAGCGATGAGCTGGGCTCCGGACAGCCCTCCGCCATCGCAGCCCTCATGCGCGATCCCGCATCGCCCCTCAGTTCCCGTGTGGCCATACCCGGGCGCGATGGACTGGTCCTGCTCAAGCATGCCGACATCCTCTACCTTGAGGCCAATGACAGCTACACCACCATACACCTCGTTGACGGCAAGCGGAGCGTGAGCAGCAAGCATATCCGGGTGTTCGAGCACAACCTCGATCCGAAGACCTTCTTCAGGGTGCACAAGTCCTACATCATCAACCTGGCCCACCTCAAGGGGTTCAACCGCGCCGAGGGCAACATGGCTGTATTGGACAATGGTGCCCTCATACCTGTCTCGCGCCGCAGGCTTGCCGATTTCCTCGCATTGATCAACACGTTCTGAGGGTGTCAGCGTGCAGCGCCCTGCGCCTCATCGGCCTCCTGCTTTCCCTGGCGACCGCTCCATGTGCACGTGCCCAGCAGTACGGCTTCCTGCATTGGACGACCGCTGACGGGCTGGCGCAGAGCCAGGTGCGCTGCATCGCACAGGATGCCAAGGGGTTCCTCTGGCTCGGAACGCTGGGTGGCGCCAGCCGGTTCGACGGTCTGCAATTCACCAACCTGGCCCTGCAGGAGGGTCTCCCTGATGCGCAGATCAGTGCTTTGGCCACCACTGACGACGGCGTGCTCTGGATGGGGGCGGGGTCGCACCTGGTGCACCGGAGCGGCACCATCCTGCACGTTGAGCCACTTCCTCCGGAGGCCCGTGGTGCGCGCATCCAAGGCCTTGCGGCCATCGGGGGGCGCATCTTCGTGGGCACCGATG
>JBIJDX010000192.1:0-5447 GCA_044343855.1 Flavobacteriales bacterium | reverse complement strand
ATGTGGAGGGTGACATCGAGCGCATGAAGGATTGGTTCAGGCCCTTCAAGGGCAGGCATCCGGAGAACGGCATCCGATGATCGGCACGATGATCGCTGTATCCTGTTCGATGCGTTACCTGCGACAACTGAGCATTGCTGCCGGCATATCCATGTGGATACCGTCCATGGCGCAGCCCTTCCCGGTCATGGAGGGAGAGACCCTTGCTGGTGCACGTACAACCCTGCCCAACCCGGGGGGAGCCCCCCACACCTTGATCGCCCTCGCTTACGGGCAGAAGGCCGCCCCCCTCCTGGAAGACTGGTTCGAGCCCTTGTACCTGCGGTTCGTCGCAAAGCACGGGCTCTTCGCACAGGCCATCCACGCCGATGTCTACTTCATTCCCCTGTTCGTCGGGGGCAACAAGGCAGCCTACGAACCCACGCTCAGGAAATTCCGGAAAAGTGCCACCCCGGAGCTGCTCGACCGCATCCTGTTCGTACACGCCGGGATGGAGGATGTGCAGGCACCGCTCGGGCTGAAGGACAAGGAGGTGCCCTATTTCTTCATCCTCGACCGCAGTGGCGCCGTCATACACCGGACGCAGGGAGCATTCAGCGAAGACAAGTTGGAGGAAATGGAGGAGGTGCTGCTGCAGTGACACGGTCGCCTGCGTTACTTTTGACGCACCTATGAACCCGTTCATGACCATGCCGATGACGACCATGCTCGCAGCTTTCTTCGGACTGATGCTCAATGCCTGTGGCAGCGACAAGCCTGCCGGCGCCGTGGCCACCTCCGCAGGAAGTGAAGACCAACCCAACCCCACGACCGTGAACAACGCTGAAGGCCTCTTTGCCAGGATCAAGACCAACAAGGGCACCATCGTCATCCGCATGGAATACGAGAAGGCCCCGCTCACCGTGGCCAATTTCGTCGCGCTGGCCGAAGGCCGCATGAAGAACAGCGCCAAGCCCGAAGGCACCCCGTATTATGATGGGATAAAGTTCCACCGTGTGATCGCCGACTTCATGATCCAGGGCGGCGACCCAACGGGTACGGGCGCCGGAGGGCCGGGTTATGCCTTCCCGGATGAGATACACCCCGACCTGAAGCATACCCGCGCGGGCACGCTCAGCATGGCCAATGCCGGCCCCTACACCAACGGCAGCCAGTTCTTCATCACCCACAAGGACACTCCCTGGCTCGATGGCCGCCATGCCGTTTTCGGCTATGTCACGGAAGGCCAGGATGTGGTGAACGCGATCGTTCAGGGCGATGTGATGGAGCAGGTGACCATTGAGCGCGTGGGTGACGCTGCCAAGGCATGGGACGTCATGAAGGTGCTCGCGGATAATGCCGCCAAGTTCAAGGCGCGCTAACGGCGGCCTCCACCCCCAGGCTTGCGACGGCCACCTCCACTGCGGCGGTGGCCGTTGCCTTTGCCCCCCCCTCCTGGGGCCCGTGCCTTGGGGTCGTACACCGGTCCCCGGCCGAACTGCTCGGGCAGCGGCATCTTCCTCACCTCGTAACCGATCAGCGCCTCGATCCGGCCGAACTCACGCATCTCCTTCTCGTTCACGAAGGTGATGGCCTGTCCCTTGCGTTGGGCGCGCGCCGTGCGGCCCACGCGATGCACATAGTCCTCCGGGTCGCGCGGCACATCGTAGTTGATGACCATGTCGATGTCGTCGATGTCGATGCCCCGGCTCACCACATCGGTGGCCACCAGGATGCGGAGCTTGCGGTTGCGGAAGGCCAGCATCACCTCCTCGCGCTCCGACTGCTCCAGGTCACTGTGCATGGCGCGGGCATTGAACCCCTGCTTCTGCAGGTGGCGGTTGAGGTTGCGCACCTCCACCTTGCGGCCGGCGAAGATCACGATGCTGGTGGCCTCGGACGTCCGAAGCACATGTTCCAGGATCTGCGCCTTCTGCATGTCGAAGATCACATAGGCCTGCTGGTCCACACCCTCGGCAGGCTTGCTTAGTGAGATGGTGATCTCCACGGGGTCCACCAGGATGTTGCGCGCAAGCTCGCGGATGCCCGGTGGCATGGTGGCGCTGAACATCAGCGTCTGCCGCTCCTTGGGCAGGAAGGTGATGATGCGGTTGATGTCATCCACGAAACCCATGTCCATCATCCTGTCCGCCTCATCCAGGATGAGGAACTCAAGGCCTTTCATGGGCACGTAGCCGAGGTTGAGGTGGCTGAGCAGCTTGCCCGGTGTGGCAACCACCACCTCCACGCCACCCACCAGGGCCTGCTTCTGCTGGTCGAAGTTGGCACCATCGCTGCCGCCGTAGAGCGGAATGGAGGTGATGGGGGTGTAGTACGCGATGGCCTGCAGCTGCTGGTCGATCTGGAGCGCCAGCTCGCGGGTGGGCACCACGATGAGCCCCCTGATGGAGCCGTCCACCTTGGGCCTGTAGGACACGATGGTGTCGATCAGCGGAAGCAGGAACGCAGCTGTCTTGCCCGTACCGGTCTGGGCACAGGCGATGAGGTCGCGCTGATCCAGTGCCGCAGGAATGGCCTGTTCCTGGATGGGAGTGGGCTTCCTGATGTTCATGGCCTCGAGGCCATCCAGCAACTCATCACAAAGGCCGAGCGAGCGGAAATCCATGGGTCCGGTCCTGGTGGACCGTGGTGTTAAGGCCTGCCACGGAGGCGTGGTGGGCGTGCGAAGGTAGGGCATGCCGGTTCGGGCCATCCGTTCGCACTTCACTTGCGTGGAGGTCCGTTCGGCAGCCGGGACCACAGGGCGGTGCAATGGCGCGGCATCCGTTCCTGCCATGTGCCGGTAGTGTCCCGTCACTTACTTTGCTGCATGGCTGTTCGCGTCGAGGTCTGCGTTACCAGTGTGCAGGAGGCTGTTGCGGCCGGTGCTGTCGGTGTCGATTCGGTTGAGGTGTGCACGTGGCTCGCGTCAGGCGGTGTCACCCCGTCGTGGGGCCTTGTCACGATGGTCCGGGAACATGTTCCCTGCCAGGTGCGCGTGCTGGTGCGCCCATCCGTTGGCCCGTTCCACTATGATGCGATGACCCTGGATGTCCTGATGGCTGATGCGCACCGTTTCGCTGAAGAGGGGTTGGGGGTGGTCACAGGCACCCTTGGCCCGGATGCCCGATGGGATGATGCCGCCATGGAACGGATCCGGGCCGCCACGCAAGGTGCTGAGCTCACCTTCCACCGTGCCATCGATCATGCTGTTGACCCCGTTCTGGTCGCTGAATACTGCACGTCCCTGGGTGTGGAACGCATCCTGTCGTCCGGAGGGGCGGCCACCGCGCTTCAAGGTGCACCGATCCTGCGGCAGCTGGTGCGCAGTGCATCCGGCATCAGGGTCGCGGCAGGGGGGGGCGTGCGCCCGGAGAACGTGGTGGAGCTGGTGGAGCGCACAGGCGTTGGGGAGATCCACTTCTCCGCCCAGCAATGGGTGACCACAGCAGCTTCAGGGCCTTCCCTCGGGGGCGATCAGGCCACACTTGGTGCGGTGGTCGTGGCGGACCTGAGGCGCATGGACGGCATCCTGAACGCCCTCGCCAAAGCCGGTCTCCGATGAAGCTGGGCATGCTTGTAGCACAGTTGGCCCTGCCCGTGCTCCTCTGCGGTCAGCCCATTGAGCGCCCCCTCGATCATGGATGGACAGTGCAGGGGCCGCGTGGCATGGAGGTGCCCGCCCGTGTGCCTGGTCTGGTGCACATGGACCTGATGGCTGCCGGGTTGCTTCCCGATCCGTTCGTGGGTGGGAACATCGACAGCGTCCAGTGGGTCGAACATGTTGAGTGGACGTATCGATGCACCTTCACCGCGAGCGAGGCGGATCGGCGATCGCACCGCGTGCACCTGCGTTTCGATGGGATCGATACGTACGCCACGGTATCCCTCAACGGTCATGTGCTCGGCACCACGGACAACATGTTCAGGCGGTGGACCTTTCCGGTGAAGGGCCTGCTGCGGAAAGGGCGTAATGAGGTGACGGTCCGGATACATCCCGTGCGTGAGGGATCGGCAGCGCTGCGGCGGCGCCATGCGAAACCACTGCCCCACGACAGCGATACCAGCGGCATCGCGCCCTTTGTCCGGAAGGCGGCCTACAGCTTCGGGTGGGACTTCGCGCCGCGCCTGGTGTCCACGGGCATCTGGCAGCCGGTGGTGCTCTGTACGGAAGGTCCGCGGCCTTCACTGGAAGCCAAGGTGCATCACGGGCAGGGCGATGGTGTGGACCATATCACCATTGTGCCGGGCTGGGCGGAGGCTCCGTCCGGACCGGGTCAATGGCGTATACGCTGGAACGGCATGCCGTTGGTTGAGCGCGCGGTTGCGAACAGGGATGAGTGGCACCTGCCGATCACCTTGGATGTGCGCGACCAGGCCCGCTGGTGGCCGCTGGGGGAGGGGGGGCAGGTCCTGCATCAACTCCGTATGGAGGCCATCACATCGGAGGGTATGGTCGCTTCGTTGGACCGCATCATCGGGCTCCGGTCCATCAGGCTGGATCGGTCGCGGGATACCATTGGTGAAAAGTTCCGTTTCATTGTCAATGGAACGCCCGTGTTCATGCGCGGGTGCAACCTCGTGCCACCGGACATGCTGCTGCCGCGCGCTGGCGATAGTGCATGGGTCGCGCTGGTGCGCCACATGGCCGATGCACACATGAACATGGTACGGGTCTGGTCCGGGGGAGTGTATCCACCGGAGGCTTTCTTCCATGCGTGCGATACGGCCGGTATACTGGTATGGCAGGACCTGATGTTCGGCTACATGGCGCCCACCGGGGATCCGGGATTCCTTGACAACTGCCGCCAGGAGGTCCTTCAGCAGGTGGATCGCATCGGTACCCATCCGAGCCTCGCGGTGTTCTGCGGCAACAATGAGCTGGACGTGGCGTGGCACAACTGGGGATGGCAACAGCGTTATGGCCTGCATGGTGACGATAGCGCTGCGGTTTGGAGGGACCATCGCGCCTTCTTCCAGGACAGCCTGAAGGTATGGACCGCTCCACACCCCTATGTCCACACCAGCCCCCTGAGCAACTGGGGGAACGCAGCGGGACTCCGCAGCGGTGACCTGCACTACTGGGGTGTCTGGCATGCTGACAGCAGCCTCAGCAGCTATTCGCGGAACGTGGGGCGCTTCGTCAGTGAATACGGGTTCCAGAGCTATCCGGACAGTGCCACGCTGGCCCGGTACCTCGCACCGCAGGACCTGGTATTGGGTGGTGCGGCGATGATGCGCAGGCAGCTGAGCTATCGCACCGACAGGCCCTTGTACGACCGTATCATGGAGGAACTTGGGGAAAGGCCGCTCACCCTTGGGGCCTTCATCGAGGCCACGCAGGAGGTGCAGGCCCGGGCATATGGATTGGCCGTTGATGCCCACATGGGGGCCTATCCGCGCTGCATGGGCACGCTGCTCTGGCAGCTGAACGATTGCTGGCCGGGGCCCTCCTGGAGCATTGTGGA
>JBIJDX010000040.1:0-16116 GCA_044343855.1 Flavobacteriales bacterium | reverse complement strand
CCGAACACGTAGATGCCGCTGTGCGCACCAGTGCCGTCCTGGATGAAATAGCTGGTGACAGTGCCGCCCGTGTTGCTCACCACACCGGTGACGATGCCACTGGTCTGTACCAGCACACCATCGAGGTTGGACGCACCCTCGGGGGTGGCGTTGCCCTGGATCTCAGCGATGGTGGCGGGGGTGGGCTGTTCGGGTGCCGTGGTGCTGATGGTCACATCATCCACCACGAGGTGCTCGGGCTCCACGGTGTTGCGCAGGCTGAGGATGAACTGCCCGGCGGTGGTGTCATTGGTGCAGGCCACGGTGAGCACCACCTCGGTCCAGGTGGGGCCGCTGAGGGTGGTGTACCCGGTGTAGCTGCTGTAGCCGTTGCCGGGGCGACCATCGTACAGGCCCAGGCGCACTTCGCCGTTGCCGCGCGCCCAGAAGCGCACTTCGTAGGTCTGTCCGGCCACCACGGCCATATCCTGCGTGGTGAAGCGCAGATGTGCCGTTGCGGCGTTGGTGAGGCGTACGGCGAAGTTGCCGCCGTGTACGTTGTCGCTCACCTGGGCCATGCCGGTGGTGGGCAGGTTGGTGCGCGCGCCGTTCCATTCGGTGGGCACGTTGTCCGTCCAGGTCTCAAAGCCGCTCTGGAACACTACCTGCGCCTGGGCGGAGAGTCCGAGAGCGACGAGAAGACCGAATGCGTAGAGGTGTTTCATGGGGTCGTGCGATCGACGTGATGGTTATCACTGGATGACCACGTCATCGACGCGGAAGTTGGTGGTCTGCCCGCTGGTACCGCTGCCGGTATAACGGAAGCCTATTACGAAGGAACCCGTGTAGCCGGCCGGCAATGCTGCAGCGAGGTTGATGGAACCGGAGTCCACCCAGACCTGGTCTGCCGTGGCAGGTGTGGCATAGGAGCAGGGTATGCTCACCCAGTTTGCGGTTGCAAGGTTCGCGATGTTGTAGTTGGTGCTGATCAACACGGCAAAGGGATCATGCCCGGACACCCCGAATCCTCGCTGGCTGCGGAAGGACAGGGTCATGCCTGGGGAATAGGTCACCGGCGGACTGACCAGCCAGGTGATGTCGCTGCTGGCCGAGGACTGGAAGGCAGTGGCCTGCGCACAGAGCGTGCCACTGGCATTGTATCCGCGCCAGCGACGGGTCCCCACCTGCGGGGCATTGATCCAGCAGGCCAGGTTGCTGATGTCCACGTTGGATGTGGTGGTTGCGAAGTCCTGTTGAACAGAAGCGGCGGGGGGGCACAACGTGGGCAGGGGATCGCAACGGTCCGCGTCATTGAGCTGTACCTCGTTGATGTTGCGGATGAACAGCTGCATGTCGGGGTTGGTGGTTCCGAACTGACCCACCACGCCCACGATGCTTCCCTTTCCGGTGGGGAGCTGCTGGTTGGCGAAGTTGGCGTAGCCGCTGGTGCGCACGATCAGCTCCGTGTTGCAGTCGCTCAACAGTCGGTTCACCGTGATCTGGTTGACCGCATCCGCATAGGTCTGACCGATCTCGCTCAATGCGAACTCCACACCGGTCACACGCACCAGCTTGCCTTGCATCGCCGGGGTCACCTGGTCGATGGTGACGTCCTGTGGCACCTTCTGGATGCCGGTAGCCTGCTTGATGACATTGTTGTCCACATCCACGGAGTCAAGCTGCATCATGCCTTGGTACAGGCTGAGGCGCGTGCCGCGCAGGTAGATGCGGATCGAGTCGCCTTGGTAGAGGCCGCCGGAGTTCACCAGACGAAGCTGGATGGCGCCGGTGTGATCCTGCACATAGACGTTCTTGTACAGGTTGCCGTTCTGCTCATCGGCAGTTACCACCGCATAAACGGAACTGTCGCCAACGAATTTGCGCGAAGGGGCACCAGCAGGCAGTTGAGCGCGCAACTGCGCCACAGTCAGCACATCCCCCACAGGGATCGTGCGCACAGGGGGGGAGTCGAATTCCTTCCTGCAACCGGCAAGGAGGGCCGCTGCAGTGGCAGCGAAGAGCAAGGGACGAAGGTTCATGCGTGACATGGGTCGAAGTGCGGGGTGATCAGAAGCTGAAGGTTACCATGACGAAGTAGTTCCGTCCGAAGAGGTAACTGAAACGGGGGGGGAAACGGTCCACATCCATGCGGTCGTAGCGCAGCTGCTCGAAGCCGCCGATCCGGAAATCCTGGTTGTTCAGGAGGTTGCTCACCGTGGCGTTCACGGCGATGCGGTAGCCCTTCACCATCCAGCTCTTGCCGGCGAAGAGGTCCACCGTGATGTTGGCGTCCAACTTGGTCTGCGTGAGCAGCTGGTCCCACTGCGGGTCGCTCTCCACCAGGTTCTCCAAGGCCTCGGCCGTGCGGCGGTCCGGGTTGGGGTCCAGGTAGATGTCGTCGAAGTAGTTGGCGTTGAAGCCCGCGAACCAGAACTTGGGCGAGTTGTACCGAAGGCCCAACGATGCGGCCGTCTGTGGCATGCCACCCACCTTGTAGTTCTCCCAGAACACCGTGCGGTCCGATGCGAACACCTCCGGACTGTTGTCGCGGGTGATGGTGGCGGTGGGGCGGCTGGAGTAGCGGTAGTCGCCCAAGCCCAACACCGCGGTGGCCTGCCAGGTGCTGGTGATGTTGCCTTCCAAGCCCAGCTCCAAGCCCTGGTGCACCTGGTCCACTCCGGTCATCACGTAGTTGACCAGCGTGAGGAACTCATCGTGGTAGAAGCTGCGCGACCAGTTCTGATCCGTGATCCGTGCGTAGTACAACGTGGCGCGGCCCTTGATGCGCGGTGCACGGATGATGTAGCTGATGTCGCCGCTCAGGGCCTTCTCGTTCACCAGACCGGGAATGGTGGCATGGCGGGTGCGCGGGGAGATGAAGCTGTTGCGCGGGCTGGGTGGGCGCGTGATGAACGCCGCGTTGGCGCTTATGAACTGACGGCCCGTGAGCTTGTAGGTGGCGCCTGCCTTCACCCCCACGTTCATGAAGGTGGATTTGTCCGATGTGCCGGCCGAGCTTTCGGGGAACCGGCCGTTCTGGAAGCGGCTCTCCCGCCAGAAGCTCGTCGTGCTCAGGTCCACACCGGCATACAGATCCACTTTTTCCAGCTTCTTCTCGTATTGCGCGAACACATCCACCAGGCGCGTGTGGATGTCGTAGTCGTAGCCGAAGAGGTCGCCCTTGCGCACCACCCGATTGGGCGTGTTCAGGTCGTTCTGCGAGATCAACGTGTCGTTGAAGTCACGGTCGGCGAACTGGTCGATGTCCACCCAGAACTCCCCGCCGAGCAGGTCGTCCACCACCTTGAAGTAGTGCGTCTTCTGCTTGTGGATGCTGCCGCCCACAGTGAGGTGCGCATCACCCTCCAATGCCGTGCTGTACACCGAGTTGATGCCCAAGCGGGTGGGATCGGCGCGCTGCTCCTCAACGATGTACTTGCTGCGCAGACCGGTGAGCGAACTGCCCGATCCGTTGGCGTTCTCCAGCGTGTAGAGGTTCTTGCCGTTGGCGAAGTAGAGCTGGTCCCAGTTGATCTGCCTGGCGTTCTCATCGGTCTGCCACAGTGCGGTGAGGCGCGCGGCCTCGGCAGGGTCCGTCTCCGCGTAGTAGCTCGGCAGATAACGGTAGTAGTCGGCGCGCGGGTCCTTCGCGTCGAACCAGTTCAGGTTCGTCAGGCCATCGCGACCGAAGGTGTAGAACACCGAGGAGGTGAGCTTGGCCTTGCTGTTGATGGCGAAGTGGTGTGTGGCCATCAGCATCGGCTTGTGGTCGAAGCTCATGCGGGCGTTGCGCTTCTCGCCGTCCTGGTAACCCCAGTTGGGGTTGTAGAAGCTGCTGCCCACCAGGTCGTACGCCTCCTGGATGGCCAGGCCCTGGCGCCCCTGGATGATCGGTGCGCCAAAGCCGCTGAAGCTGATGCTGTGCTGGTCGTTGATGCGCTTCTCCGCGCCGAGGTAGTAGGCGTACGCGTTGAACGAGGTGCCGTCCACATACCCTTCCTCAGCCCAACGCTTGGAGCCCGATACGCTGAAGGCCCAGCCGTTCTTCTGCATGCCCGTGTTGTAGGTGCCCATGATGCGGTTGCGGTAGGCCCTGTTGGTGGAGGCATAGCTCACGCGCACACCCTTGCGCAAGGCACTGGGCTGAACGTTCATCTCGGTGTACCCACCGATGCCACCGAAGTTGTACCGTGAAGAGGCCACACCCGCTCGGATCTGGTTCCACCGGGTGATGTCGTTGAGGCCGGCCCAGTTGGACCATGTGGCCCAGCCGGTCTCCAGATCGTTCATCAACACCCCGTTGATGCTCACCAGCATGTTCTCCGAGTCGAAGCCACGGATGCGGTAGCGCGCCTGACCAAAGGTGAAGCCGGCCGTGGCGGTGAAGATGTCGCGCGAGGACTGCAGTACTCCTGAGATATCCTGGCTGCCCAGCTCATTGTCGAGGTCGCCGGCGGTGATGGTGAAGACAGGGAGCTGCGGCTCGTTCTGCTTGGTGGTGTCGGCCTTCACGGTCGTCGTGCTGTCCGTTTGCGCCACCATCGGCCTGCCAACGGCAAGAATGCAGGCGAGAGCGAGGAGCCGTGCGGCCCGTTGCGTGGTTCTGGAGTGGTTCATGTGGATTGCGCCCGATCCGGCCACCCTTAGCCAGGGACAGCAATTCACCACCCGGAGGCGTGTTGAAGCGTCGGTCCCGTGGGTGGCCATCAGAAGCTGATGCATTGGGCCTGCGAAAGTAAGGCCTCACCGGTCACGGGATCGTTCCGGAAGCGTTAATTCCAAGGAACCGCAGCAGCGATGGGCTGGGTGCCTCCGCCTATCTTTGACCGGACCCCGGCCTGATAGCCTACTCGTGCGCGAACGTCTCGTCATCATTCCCACGTATAACGAGTGCGAGAACATCCATGAGATGCTCGCACATGTCACGCGGTTGGAACCCGCATTCGATGTGTTGGTGGTGGATGATGGTTCGCCCGATGGGACCGCTGACCTGGTGAGGTCCACACAGCTTGCACAGCCCGATCGCATCCACCTGCTCCAGCGCACGGGTAAACTGGGTCTCGGCACAGCATATATCGCCGGGTTCCGCTGGGCCCTCGACCGGGAATACCGGTACATCTTCGAGATGGATGCGGATTTCAGCCATGACCCCGATGACCTTGTACGGCTGTACGATGCGTGCAGAGCTCCCGGCGTGGGAATGACCGTCGGCTCGCGCTACGTGAAGGGCGGTGGCGTGAGCGATTGGTCGTGGGACCGCGTGCTGCTGAGCTACTGTGCATCGCTTTACGTGCGCGCCATACTCTTCCTCGGTGTGCGCGATACCACCGCCGGTTTCGTCTGCTACCGTCGCGAAACGCTCTCCGCCCTGCCGCTGGACGAGGTGCGCTTCATCGGCTATGCCTTCCAGGTGGAGATGAAGTACCGCGTGCACCTGCAGGGCTTCCGCATCGTGGAGGTGCCGATCATCTTCAAGGACCGTCGCAAAGGCCAGAGCAAGATGAATGCGAACATCTTCAGGGAGGCCTTTATGGGGGTGTTACGGATGCGGGCCAACATACGTCGCGCCTGAACATGCGTGGGTCCCTGGTACTGAACCTTCAGCTGCTGCTGGCCGCGGTGCTCGCAGCATGTGCGACGCCCGATGAGCGTGCGGACATCCTGCCCCGGGGGAAGTTCGTTCAGGTGCTCGCCGACATGCAAATGGTGGAGGCTCGCGTTCAACAGGAGATGACCCTTCAGCCATTGGCCGGCATTCCCGTTGATGACCATGCGCAGGAGGTTTTCGTCCGCCATGGCACCACTGGGGCTGACTTCAGGCGGAGCTTTGAACACTACGCCACCGACAACGCCTTGATGGCATCCATCTACGAGGATGTGATCGCTGAACTATCGCAACGGAAGGACAGCCTTGATCACGTTGCAGACCCCAGATAGCGCACCACGTTGTCCACGGACTCCTGGAGGGGCCTGAAGGCGATGCCGAGGCTTCTGGCGCGGGTGCTTGCATAGGAACGCTGCGCACAGGCGCTATGTGCCGTGAAGCGTGTCACCAGTGGACGGCCCCCGGTGATCGCCGTGCGCAGCCGCTCCAGGCGCCACGCCACCGCCAGCATCCACGGAGCCACCAACCGCTGCGGTGCCTGGAGGCCGAAGCCTTCGCAGTAACGGCGGAACAGTTCTGCATAACTCGTGTTGCTGCCCACCAGCAGGTAGCGCTCTCCGGTGGCGCCGCGTTCCATCAGCGTGATCAGCGCATCCGCAACGTCGCGCGCATCCACGAAGCCGTTGCTGCCCGGGGGATGGAAGCGCGTGCCTTTGCGCAGCCGTTCGGCCAGGGTCATCGAACTGCGTCCCGCCGCGCCCGGCCCCAACACCACCGAGGGATTGGCGATCACTGCATCGAGGCCTTCGGCGATGCCGCGCTGAACCTCCAGTTCCGCCTCGTACTTGCTCCACGCATAGCCCGAGGTGTGCGAGTCCGGCGCCCAGGGCAGCGACTCGTCCACCGGTCCTGTGGCGCTGTGGCCCATGGTCGCCGTGCTGCTCACATGGCACAGGCGACGCACACCGGCCAGCAGCGCGGCGTTCACGACGTTGGCCGTGCCCTGGACATTGCTTTGGCGCAGTCGCCGCAGGTCGCGCGGATCGAAGGACACCAGGGCGGCTGCATGGTACACCCGCTCAACACCCGCCATCGCATCCTCCAGCGCGGGCATGTCGTGCAGGTCGCCCCCCACCCAATGGATGCGCTGCAGGCGCTCGGCATGATCGGTGCCGTAGTGACGGAAGATACGCTCCACCACGCTGAGGTCGCTGCCCGCGCGGCGCAGCGCACGCACCTCGCCCTGTTCCGTAAGGCGGTGCAGCAGGTGCGCACCTACTATGCCGGTGCCGCCGGTGATGAGTTGCATGAGGGAACGTTGGTCGCGGCCCCTGGAAGGCCGGGACGCGAAGATACCTGCGGGCCGCCGGCACGGGCCCGCGCGCAGACAGCACCCGGTTATCTTTGGCCACCTTCCGCACAACACGGCGGAACCAGGCATCATGGCGAAGGGATTCATCGATGAATTGCGCTGGCGGGGCATGCTGCAGGACAGCACCCCCGGCGTGGAGGAACATCTGGCGCAGGGTCCGCAGCGCGGGTACATCGGCTTCGATCCCACCGCCGACTCGCTGCACGTTGGCAACCTGGTGCAGATCATGTTCCTCACCCACTTCCAACGCTCGGGACACCGCGCCGTGGCCCTCGTGGGTGGCGCCACCGGCATGGTGGGCGACCCCAGCGGCAAGAAGAGCGAACGCAACCTGCTCGATGAGGAGGCCCTGCGCCACAACGAAGCCTGCATCAAGGCCCAGCTCCAGCGCTTCCTGGACTTTGATCATCCCACCAATCCGGCCCAGCTCGTCAACAACTACGACTGGTTCAAGGACATGGGCTTCCTCCACTTCATCCGCGAAGTGGGCAAGCACATCACCGTGAACTACATGATGGCCAAGGACAGCGTGAAGAACCGTCTGGAGACGGGCATCAGCTTCACGGAGTTCACCTACCAGCTGGTGCAGGGCTACGACTTCGTACACCTCAACAGGACGCTCGGCTGCACCCTGCAGATGGGCGGCAGCGACCAGTGGGGCAACATCACCACCGGCACCGAGCTCATCCGCCGCATGGGCGGTGGCGATGCCTTCGCTGTGACCACGCCGCTGCTCACCAAGGCCGATGGCAGCAAGTTCGGCAAGAGCGAAGGCGGCAACATCTGGCTGGACGCCGCGCGCACCTCACCCTACAAGTTCTACCAGTTCTGGCTCAACAGCAGCGATGCCGATGCGCCCCGCTTCATCCGCATCTTCAGCACCCGCGGCCAGGCCGAGCTGGAGGCCCTCATCGCCGCGCACGGCGCCGAGCCGCACAAGCGCACCCTGCAGAAGGAGCTGGCCGCCGAGATCACCCAGCGCGTGCATGGCGAAGCCGAACTGCGCGCCGCCCTGGAAGCCTCCGAGATCCTCTTCGGCAACGCTACCGCCGCCGCCCTCGCCGCCCTCACCGAGCAGCAGTGGCTGGACATCTTCGAGGGCGTGCCCCAGGCCACCGTATCGCCCGATGCCCTCGCCGCCGGCATCCCCATCGTGGACCTGCTTAGCGAGGTGGGCGGCTTCCTGCCCAGCAAAGGCGAAGCCCGTCGTGCCCTCAAGGAGAACAGCATCGCCCTGAACAAGGACAAGGTGGCCGAGGACCGCCTGGTGACCACCACCGACCTGATGGGCGGCCGCTTCATCCTGCTGCAACGCGGGAAGAAGAACTATTTCCTGGTGAAGGCCTCCTGAATTGCCAATGGCCGGGTTCCCGCCGCGGTGCCCCGGTGTTTCCTCAATTCCCCACGAGCAGGTTGCAGCCCCTGACCTGACTGTGGTCGAAGCGTCCCAATACCTCAAAGCTCCCATCGGGATGCATGCGGCCGAGATCCTGCGTGCTGATGAAGGGGCAGCTGGCGATGTTGGCCAGGTCCATCACGTCGATGCCTCCTGTACGTCCGGTGGGGGCGGGGCTAAGCGGGTCGTTCACGTCGCGCAGCCGCACCCGCATCCAGGGGGGGCAGCGGTACAGCCCGTCCCCATCGCTCCACGCCTGGGAGAGCAGCTCGGTCATGCCATATTCGCTGTGAACCTTATCCACTCCGAAGGCCTCCCGAAGGATGCGATGCAGCTCCTCGCGCACCAGTTCGGGCCGTCGCCCCTTCATGCCTCCGGTCTCCATCACCACGGTATGGCGCAATTGCAGCGGGTGCCGTTCCGCCAGGTCCAGCAAGGCGAACGTGACACCCAGCAGCAACGTGGGGCGACCCTCCGCTTCCGATATCCGCAGCACCGCATACAGGTCCTCCAGCCGATCGAGGTATGTTCCGCTGAGTGGATCACCGCTCGCTTCCATCAGCCGCTGGGCCATGTATACGAGCGAGCTTCCTCCATTGCCATCGCCCGATCGCTCCAGGTAGGAGGGCAGTAGTGCCAGGATGCGCCAACGGGAGGGCGCTCCATAGCGCGCGGTGAAGGATGTCACGAACGATCGTTCATAGAGCAGCAGGTCCGGAACATGATGTCGGCTGGTCTCCATGCCGGTCGTGCCACTGCTGGTGAAGTAGTGGTCGGCCGTGAGACCTTCCAGCAGGATGCGATGGCGTTTGAAGAGCGTGATCGGCAGGTGGGGGATGTCCGCCGCCCGCTCGATGCGTGTCCTGTCGATGCCCAGCGCTTGAACGAAGCGGCCATAAACGGGGTTGCTTGTGCAGTGCAGATGGAACAGTTCCAGCGCAAGGGTGTCGATGTCCTCCCCGGTGCGTGCAGTGAACGGACGGTCCAGCAGGTGGGCTATGGGGGGCGCGGTGGGCATGCGCACGGACAGGCATTAACTTTGGGACGATGACCAAGGTTCTCCCTCCCACCGCGAAAGTAGGGCCGCTTGCCGTTGGTATCCTGCTTTTGTGTTCATGCCTGAAGAAGGAGGAGTTCCCTCCCGAGCCGGCCATCACCTTCAAGTCCCTCGAGCAGTTCGGAGACTCGGCTTCACTGCTGATCACCTTCACCGACGGGGACGGGGATATCGGGCTGGACGATACGGACACAGGGTCTCCGTTCGGTCCCGGGTCCACCTACTATCACAACCTGTTCGTGGGCTTCGACCGGTTGGTGGATGGCGAATGGCAGGAGGTGGGGCTTGCGTTGCCGCTCAATTATCGGATCCCGCGCATCACACCCTCCGGACAGAACAAGGCGCTCTCCGGGGAGCTCTCCGTGGCCCTGAAGCCATGGCCCATCATCCCCAACAGTGCCGGGGATACGGTGCGGTTCGACGTGCGACTCGTGGACCGTGCGCTCAACGTGAGCAACGAGGTGGGCAGCGGTCCCGTGGTGGTGGAGTGATCACATCTCCCCGGCCATCGCTTCGGAGACATTGATCACATGATCCCCGATCTTCTCGCAGGAGGAGAAAAGATCATTGTAGATGAGGCCGCTCTTCACGTTGTAGGCTCCCGATTCGATGCTCTTCAAGTGGGATCGCCGCAATTGGTCGCGCTTGGTGTTGATGCGTTGTTCGGCCTCCACCGCCTCGTCCAGGAACACCTGCTCGCCATCCACGTCCAGGTTGCGGTGCATCACCTCGAACGCACGTTCAACCAGCGCCATCATTTCCAGCAGTTGTTCGCGCTGCTCGGGTGTGAACCAAAGGCGTTCGGTGCGTTTCCGCTCCATGGCCTTGCCCATCTGGAAGAAGATGTCCCCGATGCGTTCAAGGTCGCCCACGATGGCCAGCATGCCCTGTATCCGTGCGGAAAGCTCCTCGTTGCGCACTTCGGTACTGGTCTTGGTGAGGTACTTGCCCACCTCCACCTCGATGCGGTCGGTGATCTGTTCATACTTGGTCAGCCGCTGCATGACGAGCTCACATTGCCTGGGCTCGGTGGTGGTCACCAGATCGCGCACCATCCGCAGCATCTCATGTGTGACACGACCGAATTTGGAGATCTCCTTGCGGGCCTCCATCAGGGATAACTCCGGTGTCAGAGGGATGTCGGCATCAAGGTATTCCAGCCGGTACTCCTCATCCATCTCATTACGTGCCGGTACCATCCACGTGACGATGCGCTCAACGTAGGGTATCAGCCCGATGAGGAGCACGGTGTTGAGCACGTTGAAGGATATGTGCAGCAGCGTCAGGGCCCATTTGATGGAGCCGGCGTCCGCATAGGGCGATGCACCGAACGATGCCGTGATGTAGCGGTCGATTAGGTGCAGATAGGGATGGAACAGGAGAAGGGTCCAAGAGGCCCCGATGAGATTGAACAGGAGGTGGGCACGGGCGGCGCGCTTGCCCCAAACGTTCGCCACAAGTGAGGCGATGTTGGCGGTGATGGTGGTTCCGATGTTCTCGCCGATGACCAGGGCCGCCGCCATTTCGTAGCCGATGGTGCCGTTGTCGCACAGCACCAGGGTAAGTGCGATGGAGGCACTGGAGCTCTGTATGATCATTGTGAGCACGGTGCCCACCAGCACGAAGAGAAGCACCGAGAGCATGCCCATGCCGCTCAGGTCGCGGAGGAAGGCCAGTGCTTGCGCGGAAGGCTGCGGGATGGATTGCTTCATGAACTCCAGCCCGAGGAACAGCAGCGCCACGCCGATGAGCAGTTCGGCCAGTGCCTTGGCGCGGGCGGTCCTGAGGAACAGAAGAGGGAACGCCAGCCCCACGATGGGAACGGCCAGCCTGGTGATGCTAAGGTCCGTGAAGACCGCCCAACTGAGGAAGAGCGCCTTGATGGTGGTGCCGATGTTGGCACCCATGATCACGCTGATGGCCTGGCGCACATTGAGCAGGCCTGCGTTCACGAAACTCACCACCATCACGGTGGCCGCACTGCTGCTCTGGATCACCGTGGTGCTCACGAAGCCTGTGAACACGCCCATCAAGCGATTGGCGGTCATTGCCCGCAGCAGGTTCCTCAACCGTCCACCGGCGACCTTCTGGAGGCCTTCGCTGGTGACCTTCATCCCGTGGATGAAGAGCCCCAGTGAACCCGCAAGGGTGAGGAATTCGAGTAGGCCGAACGACATGGGCTGCTGCTGTTGCAAAAGTACCACCTTCCGATCCGGGCCATCCTCACAGGTGCAGGACCGACGGGAACCAAGAGGTGGTTGCGCGGTCTACCTTTGGACAGCGATCCTGTTTTCGCGAACCATGGCCCAGCTATCACCCCGTCAGGTCAGCGTGATGACCGGCCTTGTGGTGGCAGTGGCCGGCGGACTCCTGGCGGCCGTGGCGGCTTCACCCCTGGGTGATCAGGCCCGGTCCTGGGTGGCGGTGATCGGTGCGGCACTGCTTTTCGGTGTGGCGTATGCGGTGTTCTCCTTTGGCATCGAACGGTTCATCCACAGCCGCATCAAGGTGCTCTACCGAACGGTGCACGACCTTCGGCGCCAGCGACCCGGGAATGCCATGAGGGATCGCAGCGGTGACATCCTTGATGCCGTCAATGCCGAGGTGGCTGCCTGGGCAACGGAGCGAAGGACGGAGATCAGGGAACTCCATGAGCGCGAGAAGTTCCGCCGGGAGTTCATCGGCAACCTCGCCCACGAGCTCAAGACGCCCATCTTCAACATACAGGGCTACATCCTCACCCTTCTTGAAGGTGGGCTCGAGGATGAGAAGGTCAACCGCGATTTCCTGGAACGCGCATCCAAGGGGGTGGACCGCCTCACCAAGATCGTGGAGGACCTGGACCTCATCACCAAGCTCGAAAGTGGTGTCATGGACCTGCGCATGGCGCGGATGGACCTGCGTGAACTGGTTGCTGATACCATCGGGTCCGTGGAGCTATCTGCACGGGAGAAAGGTGTACGGTTGGCGAATGAGCTGCCTGTTCCGATGATGGTGCGCGCCGATCACCACCGTCTGTCGCAGGTATTCACCAATCTCCTCGGCAACGCCATCAATTATGGCAGGCCGGGTGGCCGTTGTGTGGTGCGGAGCTATGTCCTGGGCGACCAGGTGGTGGTGGAGGTTGCGGATGACGGCATCGGCATCAGCGAGGAACACCTGCCCCGCCTCTTCGAACGCTTCTACCGCGTTGGCAAGAGCCGGGCGCGCAACGAGGGCGGCAGCGGACTGGGCCTGGCCATCGTGAAGCACATCATCGAAGCCCACGGACAAGGGATCACCGTGAAAAGCACCGAGGGAGAGGGAACGGTGTTCAGCTTTACGCTGGAGCGCGCATGAGCGCTAACGGATGGCCTCCTCGTACGGCACTACCTCGTGTTCGTTGTTGATGCTGATGCGCGGAATGTCATCGAACATCGTCACCTTGCCGGTCACGCACACGGTTTTGTTGATCAGGTAGGTCTCCGGATCGTAGCTGAAATTGGGGCCATTGTATTCCCAGATGGTGGCGTAGAAATCCTGGTCGGGATGCAGCCGGTCGAAGTTCAGGTAGATGGCCTTTGCCTTCGCGGTCTTGCGCGCACTCACCACCGTTCCGCAAACGGTCACGCTCCGACCGATGTGGTATTTCGCCTGCACGGTGTTGTACATGCCCTTCGGAAGAGGTGCCTTCAGTGGCTCTCGTTCCGCTGAGAATTGATCGCCCTTGGCGTACCATGCCTTCGGGTCACGCTGGGCCTCGATCCGCGCTTCAATGGCATCATCCAGCGCATGGAAGAAGTCGCTGCCGGTGACCTGTTCCACGCTGTCCACGCTCACCGCGTAGCTGATGGTCGGGTATTCGTTGGGCGCGTTGGTCTGCAGGAAACCGAGGGCTTTCGGTTCCGGCCCGTCCAGGTCCGCAATGACCTTGAAGAACCGCTCCGGTATGCTCACGTCGTTCCGCCGCCCCTCGTTGCGCATCGTGGGCAGTCCGTCGCGCAGCACAGGTCCGGTGACTACGAAGACACGCCTGCCGCTCAGGTGCACATAGCGGCGCACCCAATCCTCCAGGTCCGCCCACGACTCCCGATTGAGCTCCGGCACCTGGGGGCTGATGTTGCTGTACAGGTAGGTGGCGGCAAGGGCCTGCTGGTTCCACCGCATGTCCGCACTGGGCACCAGGTGGCCCCGGTCGTAGCCGCTGTGCCAATAATCTGCGGTTACCGCGGTGCCTGTCCGAACCAGGGGGTCGGGCAGGAACGAATCGATGCGGGCCAGGTTCCCCTGTGTCAGTTCGGGTGAGGCGATATGTGCGACCCAGCGCGCCTGCTCGTGCTTTTCCTCATACACAAGCATGTGTCCCGGATGCTCGATCAGTTCGTCACCCGGCCTCAAGGCAGGCAGGCCCATGGTCCGCAGGTCGATCCTGATGACCGCAAGCTTGGCGGAATCGATGCGTTCCTTCAATGCGTTGCCGGTCTCGCTCCAGGCTGCGTACCGCACCTCCAGTTGCTTGATGTGTTCCTCAAGGGCGGGCGTTGCGCCCTGCTGTGCAAGCATGCACCCGAACAGGGTGGAATGCAGGAGTGCGGTCAGGACTTGTCGGAGCATGGAGGGCAAGATAGGCCGGCCGTCTCAATGCAGGAGCGCCGCCAGCTCCCGCAGGGCTTCGTCCAGCAGCCCATCCGTTCCCGTGTGAGGCCTCTTTCCCTCAGGTGGCATGGCATCCAATGCCTCTGTCAGCCGCAATTGCTCCTGCGCCCTCACCAGATGCACTCCCAATGGGGCATGCAGGCGTCCAAGGTATTCCTGCTCAGGCTGGCCTGGAGTGGGTATGAGCAGGGCCTTCCTGCCGATCGCTTCCAGGTCCATCAGGGTGGTGTAGCCGGTCCGTGCGATGATGCGGCCGGCGTGCACCAGGTGGGCGTTCAACTCGGAGCCTCCCATGTGCGCCACTGCCCGCACATTGCCCATCAGGCGTTCATCCGCCGATCCCGGCAGGCCGCGCACCAGCAGGTGATGGCCCTTGATGTGCTGCAACTGTTCGAGCAGGCGCTGTTCCAGCAGGGTGCGGTGGGGTTCCGGTCCACTGATCACCGCCACCACATCGTGGTATTCCTTCGGCGGAGCGACATCGGGTCGCATGCGGCTCAGTGTGCCGATGTAGCGCGCGTTCGGTGGCATGCTGGCGCCGTGTGAAAGGTCCCCGGCCAGTCCCGGGCCCTCCTTGTGGTCCACCACCCAGCAGCGTGTGAAGGTTGATAGAAACCTGCTGTTGATGCGGCGCAGGGAACCCTGGGCCGCCGGGGTGAAGGGGAACACCTGGTGGGTGAGCACCACACTGGGCAGCGTCGGGTCGCGCATGCCGAATCGCTGGTCGCTGATAACCGCATGGAGCCGCATCTTTCGCCGCAGCGACTGAAGTTGAGCCCGTTCACGCGAAATGCCCCGGACCATGGCGGGGAACTGCCAGGCCATGCTCCATAGCTGCTGCCGACCGCTCCCGTACCGGATCACCGGACCAGGCAGTACGGTGTGTTCCAGGTCGGGGAACTCCCTTCGCAGCAGTTCCATCGGTCCTCGGTCCGCTCCGATCACGGGCACGGCGCCCAGCCCGATGAGCCGGCTGATGATGGGGATGCACCGCGTGGCATGGCCCAGACCCCAATCCAGCGGTGCCACCAGGATGCGTGCTCCATGGAACATGGTACTGCAAAAGTGCCACGCAATGGCGTGCTCAACATTACCCCGACCTTAAGTTCATCTTGTGCTTCGTTCGCGGAGTGCGCTACTTTCGCCGTCCACACGTGCCGGTCCTTGTCGCAGGCCCTGCTCCTGAAGCCGCATCAATGCCGATCGGCTGCACCCTGTGGCCGATCCCCGAACGATACCTCCATGGGCAAGAACAAGATCGCCCGCTTCGCCGAGAACCTGACCTTCAGCCACGTGGTGCAGCCCACCTTCACTCAATTGGTGCAGGAGGGACTTCCTCATCGTGGTCAGTGGAACAAGCTCCTGTTCGGCCGCAATGCCCCGCTGGTCCTGGAGCTCGGTTGCGGAGGGGGCGAATACACCGTGGGGCTCGCCCGCATGCATCCCGAGCGGAACTACCTTGGTGTTGACATCAAGGGTGCCCGACTGTGGCGCGGTGCCCGAACGGCCAGGGAGGAAGGGCTCACCAACGTGGGCTTCCTGCGGACGCATGTGGACCATCTGCTGAAGTGCTTCGGGCCGCAGGAGGTGGATGAGATCTGGCTCACCTTCAGCGATCCGCAGCTCGGCAAACCGCGCAAGCGCCTTACGAGTCCGCTGTTCCTGGCCCGCTACAAGGAGGTGCTGAAACCCGGCGGTGTGGTGCATCTGAAGACCGACAGCCCCGACCTCTATGAGTACACCCTGGAGGTGATCGGGGAGCACCGCTTGACCATCCTCGAGCAGAGCAGCGACGTTTACGCGGACCTCGTTGACCGTGTACCAGCCGAAGAGCAGGCCGTCCTCAATATCAGGACCTATTATGAACGGATGTGGCTTGACCAGGGCAGGACGATCCACTATGTCCGTTTCAGGTTCCCATAGCCCGCTCAATGCCGCGCGGACCCGATATGGCTGCCCTCTCCGATGCAACATACCTCCCGGGTGGCAGGCGTGACTTCTTTGCGGACGTGATGGCCGTGGTGCGTGCGATACCACGCGGCCGTGTGACCAGCTATGGAGCCATCGCCAAA
>JBIJDX010000191.1:0-5481 GCA_044343855.1 Flavobacteriales bacterium | reverse complement strand
CTACCTGGCCCTGACCGTCATACTGTTCGGATGCAAGCGCGATGAACTTTCCCCGGACGCTGACCAGCAAGGGCCCGTGCTGGTTGAGAAGGCAATTCCCGCAGCCGTGCCGGAGGGAGACCCCCTGGACCAGGCCGCGCTCGACCGCACCATCATCGGCATGCTCGAACAACGCAACGACTTCCGCTGGGAATGGGTGGACCTGCATACGCTGTGGAGCGCGCTGCAGTACAACGACCACAGCCTGGCCATCGGCTACCGTCCCACGGGAGCGGGATCTGTGGATGATGACATGCATCGCATCAATGTGCGCAATGGGGCATGGAAAGAAGTGCATGATGCCCTCATCGCCCGTGTACTGGAACTGCTGAACCGCAATGGGCAACGCGTGGAACTGCGCGACATCCTGGTGGAGGACGATGCGGTGCTGCCGATCATCACCCTGCGCATCACCGACAAGGAGGTGCTCACCGCACTGCACAACCTGGAGAACGTGCGCTACCTCGAACCGCTGGACTATTGGCCGGCGGCCGGGCAGGATGATGCCCAGCGCAGCACAAGCGGTTGCTCAGCCTCCACCACCGCAGTGAACAGCGCCGACGTCAGCACCATCACGCCGAACGCTCGGCTGCCGTGGAACTTCAACCTGCACAACATCCCCTCCGCATGGAACAATGCCCAGGGGCTCGGCATCACCGTGGGCATGATCGATGCGGGCCTCAGCAGCGCACAGTCACTCCTGGGCAGCAACCTCAACAATGGCTTCAGCAATGTGGGCCGCAGCCTTTCCACCGGCTGGACCTGGGGCAGTAGTGCCTACACCAACTGTACGCATGGCACCAGCATGGCCGGCCAGGCCGTGGGGCCCCGCAACGACCAGGGTGCCACCAGCGGTGTGGCCTACAAGAGCAGCCTGCACTTCGTGCGCGGTTGCGAGGATGTGGTGCTGGATGGCAGCAGTGAGCGCACCGGGGTTAAGAACGCCCTGATCGCATTGGGCAACACTACCGCTGTGCGCATCATCAGCATGAGCATCGGTACCCCTTTCAGCAGCAGCGTGCTCAGCGACGGTGTGAATTACGCACACGGAAAGGGCAAGATGATCATGGCCGCTGCGGGCACCAGCTTCAGCTGGACCAGTTGGTACGGCGTGATCTATCCGGCAGCCCTCAGCAAATGCGTGGCAGTGACCGGTGTCAAGGAGAACGGCAGCAAGTGTGCCAGCTGCCACGACGGCTCGCAGGTGGACCTCACCATCGTGATGGAACGAAGCAGCAACAGCGACCGGAACAGCCTCACACTGCCATCCGGCGGCAACACCCCCACCTACATCGGTGGCAGCAGCAGCGCCACAGCCACGGCCGCCGGCATTGCTGCACTTGTCTGGAGCGCCAACCCATCACGCACCCGCGAGCAGGTTCTCCAATGCCTCACCAGCACCGCACAGTTCGCCTCCAACCCCAGCAGCAGCAAAGGCTACGGCAACATCAACGCCGCCGCCGCGGTCAACTGCGCGCTCGCCAACTGAACACCTACACACCCTTGGCCAGGGCCGACATCCTTCCAAGGCTGTCGGCCCTGCCGATAGTTGCCCCCCAGCATACGCACCCATGACCAAGGCCCGCATGAAGAGCGCCATTGCACCGCCGCAATGGACCACCGCCAAGGAGTTCACCGACATCACCTACCGCAAGAGCGGCGGCGTGGCCCGCATCGCCTTCAACCGGCCCGAGGTGCGCAATGCCTTCCGCCCGCACACGGTGAGCGAGCTCATCCAGGCCTTCCACGATGCGCACCAGGACACCAACATCGGTGTGGTGCTGTTCAGCGC
Organism: Flavobacteriales bacterium; assembly: GCA_044343855.1. Classification (GTDB taxonomy): domain Bacteria; phylum Bacteroidota; class Bacteroidia; order Flavobacteriales_F; family PHOS-HE28; genus PHOS-HE28. Next base: position 3,650 of record JBIJDX010000191.1, on the reverse strand, counting down.
CGAAGGGCCCAGCCCCAAGGATGGTGGCTGGAGCTTCTGCAGCGGCGGCGACCAGCGGGCACGCGGCCACCAGGGCTATGTGGACGAGAGCGGCATGCCACGTCTCAACATCCTCGATGTGCAGCGCATGATCCGCTTCATGCCCAAGGTGGTGATCGCCGTAGTGCCCGGCTGGGCCGTGGGCGGCGGCCACAGCCTGCACGTGGTGTGCGACCTCACCATCGCGAGCAAGGAACATGCGGTGTTCAAGCAGACAGATGCCGATGTCACCAGCTTCGACGGGGGCTATGGAAGCGCCTACCTCGCCAAGATGGTGGGCCAGAAGCGCGCCCGTGAGATCTTCTTCTTGGGCCGCGACATCGATGCGCAGCGCGCCTACGAGATGGGCATGGTGAACGCTGTGGTGCCGCACGCTGAATTGGAGTCCACGGCCTGGGAATGGGCGCAGGAGATCCTCGCCAAGAGCCCCACGGCGATCAAGATGCTCAAGTTCGCCTTCAACCTCACGGACGATGGCATGGTGGGCCAGCAGGTCTTCGCCGGCGAGGCCACGCGCCTGGCCTACATGACCGAGGAGGCCAAGGAGGGCCGCAACGCCTTCCTGGAAAAGCGCAAGCCGGATTTCTCGGGGATCAAGTGGATACCATGAGCATGCTCAGGGTGGGGTGACCCTTCGCTTACGCGGATGCTGTCGGGTATCCCAAAAGCCCACTATCTGCAGCTCCCTTCCTTTCACGCGGAAGCACATGATGTTGTGCTTCGTGATGACCACTTCGCGAGTGCCCTTCCTTCCCTTGCGCGACATGCCAGGGAAACGCATCAGCATGCGGACCATGGCGTCCGTTCGCTGGATGAACCGCATCGCCTCGCGCTCGGTCCATTCCGAACGCAGGTAAGCGATCACTTCGATGAAGCGCGCTTCTGCTTCCGGCGACCAGCGGATGCTTTCGACCATGATCGTGCGTTGGCCATGACCGCTTCATGGGAGCGCCCCTCGCCCCGGTCGAGCTGCTCCAAGCTTCGCTCCAAGGAAGCCCGCACCTCCGCGGGCAGGTCGCCCCAGGGTGCTGCCGGCTCAGCAGCAAGGAACGCGTGGAGGTTCGCCAAGGCTGTCTCGTCCTTCAGGGCGAGCACCTTCTTGACGATCTCCAGCTTGGTCTTCTCGGTCGCCATAAGGTAAAGATACGCTACGTCCCTACCGCACCTCTCCGCCCGGCCCCACCACCTCCTTCGGCTGCACGAACACCAGCTTGCCGCCCGCATCCTCGGCCATCAGCACCATGCCCTGGCTCTCCACACCGCGCATCTTGCGGGGCTCCAGGTTGGCCACCAGCACCACCTGCTGGCCGGGCAGCTGCTCCGGTGCATAGTGCATGGCGATGCCGCTGACCACGGTGCGCGGCTGTGCTTCACCCAGATCGATGGTAAGCTTCAGGAGCTTATCGGCCTTGGGCACGCGCTCGGCCGCCACGATGGTGCCCACGCGCAGGTCGAGTTTCGCGAAGTCGTCGAACGTGATGTTGGGCTTGGCCGCAGGAACGGTTGGCGCTGGGTTTTCCATTTTCTGATCTTCTGATCCGCTGCCCCGATACGTATCGGGGTTCTGATCGGCACTGTGCAGGCGCTCGACCTCCGGCTGGATCTCCGCATCGGTGATCGGCTTGAAAAGGTGCTCGGGCTTGCCCAGCGCAGCGCCTTCACCGATCAGGTCGTTGCGGAAAGCCTCGTCCCACGGCAGCGTGCCGATGCCCAGCATGCGGCGCAGCTTCGCGGTGGTGTGCGGCAGGAAGGGTTCCAGCACGATGCTGAGCACCGCCGACACGTTCAGGCTGTTCGCGAGGATGGTGTGCGTGCGCTCCGGGTCGGTCTTCTCCAGCTTCCACGGCTCGCTGTCGCTGAGGTACTTGTTGCCGGCACGGGCCACGTTCATGGCACTGCCCAGCGCATCGCGCAACCGGAAATGGTCGATGTGCTTCGCCACCTCCTCCACACTGGCGTGCACCGCGCTCCAAAGAGCGATGTCCTGATCGAGCTTCTCACCTGCAGCGGGTGCCTTGCCGTCGTAGTACTTATGGCACAGCACGAACACGCGCTGTACGAAGTTGCCGACGATGGAAACGAGCTCGTTGTTGTTCTTGTCCTGGAAGTCCTTCCAGGTGAACTCGCTGTCCTTCTGCTCGGGGATGATGGTGGCCAGGCAGTAGCGCAGCTCGTCCTGCCGCCCGGGCCAGCGCTCCAGGTACTCGTGCAGCCACACGGCCCAGTTGCGGCTGGTGCTGATCTTCCGTCCCTCCAGGTTGAGGAACTCGTTGGCCGGCACGTTCTGTGGCAGCACGTAGCCGCCGTGGAGCTTCAGCAGGATGGGGAAGATGATGGCGTGGAAGACGATGTTGTCCTTGCCGATGAAGTGGATCAGGCGCGTATCGTCGGCCTTCCACCATTTCTCCCAGTCCTGGCCATGTTCCGAGGCCCAACGTTTGGTGGCGCTGATGTAGCCGATGGGTGCATCGAGCCACACGTAGAGCACCTTGCCTTCGGCACCGGGTAGCGGCACGGGCACGCCCCAGTCCAGGTCGCGCGTCATGGCGCGGGGACGCAAACCGTCCTTCAGCCAGCTGTTGCACTGGCCCAGCACGCTCGCCTTCCACTCCTTGGGGTCGTGGTGTTGAACGCCATCAAGTATGCCGGCGTTGATCCATGTGTCCACCCATTGCTGGGCCTCGTCCATCTTCAGGTACCAGTGCTGCGTGGGCTTCAGCACGGGCTTGGCGCCGCTGAGGGTGCTGCGCGGGTCGATCAGGTCCTTGGGGCTGAGGGCGCTGCCGCACTTCTCGCACTGGTCGCCGTAGGCATCGGGGTTGCCGCAGCTGGGGCAGGTGCCCATGATGTAGCGGTCGGCCAGGAACTGCTTCGCCGCCTCGTCGTAATACTGCTGCTCCTCCTGCACGCTGAAGGCGCCGTTCTCCACCAGCTTCAGGAAGAAGCCCTGCGAGGTCTCGCGGTGCAGCTCGCTGCTGGTGCGGTCGTAGATGTCGAAGTGGATGCCGAAGTCCTGGAACGCCTGGCCCATCAGCGCGTGGTATTTGTCCACGATGGCGCGGGGCGTGGTGCCCTCCTTCATGGCGCGGATGGTGATGGCCGCACCATGCTCGTCGCTGCCACAGATGAAAAGCACCTCCTTGCCGCGCTGGCGCAGGTTGCGCACGTGGATGTCGGCGGGCAGGTAGGCCCCGGCGATGTGGCCGATGTGCAGCGGCCCGTTGGCGTAGGGCAGTGCGGCGGTAACGGTATGGCGGGCGGGGGACTTCACAGGGTCTGGCGCTTCGATGCCATACCACAGGTAGGCAGGCGCGAAGGTACCGAAGCGCACCGGGAGACACAGGCAGCGTGCTTGGCGAAGGCCAGGCGCCACCCTTATCTTGGCCGTGATGAGCGCATCCAGGACCAACGACCCAGGCCACGCCAGGAGTTGCGCATATCCACCCATTCCCGGGGTGATATGCGAAACAGGTGCGTATATCTGCCGTTACCTGCAAGCGTGGCGGACGAAACAGTAACTGAACCATTAAGAATTTTGACAGTCAAACAGTAAGGAATAAAACAATACAAATGAAAAAATTTCAACTTTTTATTTTGCTTGTAATAACACA
>JBIJDX010000190.1:0-5505 GCA_044343855.1 Flavobacteriales bacterium | reverse complement strand
CGGTAAGAGCGGCGGAACGCTTACTGCTCCAGGAACTGGATCGACTTTCAGCGGCTGGCGAGTCCTTCGCTTTGGAGAGTACCTTGAGCGGACTCACCTACGTGGAACGGCTGAAGCGGATGAAGGAACAGGGGTATAGCGTGGAAGTCATTTTCCTGCGGCTGAAAACCCCGGAATTGGCAGTGAAGCGTGTTGCGCATCGTGTGAAGCAAGGCGGACACCATGTCCCGGAGATGGATGTGCGCAGACGTTTTGACCGTGGTCTGCATAACTTTGAACTGTTCTAATAGCTGCTGGCCGACCAATGGGCCATGTTCGAGAACTCTGGAGCTACGCCGATCTTGATCCAGCGCCACCCATGAGCAAGGCTATGCATAAGACCGAAGCGGACTACTACTTCGCCACCATCACCCGCGCCCTGAAGCGTGCCGCCAAGGAAGCCCGCCGCGTCGCCAAGATGCACGGTACAAAAGTTTGGGTAATGAAGGACGGCAAGATCGTGGGGCTTGATCCGTAAGCGGGTAGGACCACTTATGTTGTCCGGCGTATGCGCGCCTTCGGCGCTTCACGCATTTTTGAACCACGGATACACACGGGTGGACACGGATCTGCTCGGTCGAGGTCGTGGCGGACGGGCAGGTCGGTAGCCTCCGCGAATTCATCCGTGTGCATCGGTGTCCATCCGTGGTTGGAAACACGATCATACGTGCCGCAAGGCATGCGATGCCCTCTACACATTAACACTGCCGCCAAGGAAGCCCACCGCATGGCCCGGATGCACGGGACCAGGATCCGGGTGATGAAGGACGGCAGGATCGTGGGGTTGGATCCGTGAAACCGGTATGACGCAACACCCGCTGCGCTCGTCGATGCCCACTGTGCCGGAGTGGAAGTATGTTCGTGGCATGCTGCATCGGCCGCTCATTGTTCTGCTGCTGGCATTCGCGGCGTCCGTAGCGCTGCGCTGGCCACTGCTGGACCGACCCTTGAGCGGACACCATGAATTTTGTACGGCGTTCTCCCTGATCATGCTGCAGAACTGGCATGCGGATGGCATCTGTGCCCATAATGGCACGCCAGCGCTTACGTTCAGCGCTGCAGCGGATCGCCACTCCACATGGATGGGCCATGAAGCCGCCCATGCGAACGGCAGGTACCACTACCTCTCGCATCCACCGCTGGGCCTCTACCTCCCACACGTTGCCTTCGCGTTGTTCGGCGCTGCCCCCAGCCCGTTGGGCCTCCAGGCCTTCAACCTCTTGCTCCACGCGCTGTTGGTGCTGGCCGTGTGGCGCCTGATCCTGGCCGTGGGCGGGCAACGCGCTGCCCTCCACGCCGCCCTGCTCGCCATCTTCATGCCAGCGCCACTGTGGTTCCTGGGCAACGCCTACATGTCCGACATCATGGTGGTGGTACCGTGGGCCTGGCACCTTGTGGCCGCACAGGGGCTCTTCTCGGCACCGCCGCAGCATCGCATGAGGCTATGGCCCTTCACCCTGAGCCTGCTGGTCACCGTGTACTCGGGGTGGCTGGGCCTGCTGGCCGCCGCGGTGGACGTGCTGCTGCTCCTGCGGTCGGAAGTGCTCCGCACGCAACGGGTGCGTATCGCCGGTGCCATCGCGGTGGCGGTGGTGACCCCCATGGCGCTGACGGCGCTGTCCTACGCATCGGTGGTCGGCGGTCGGGGGCTGCTGGACTACCTGCTCAGCCGCCTGGTGCATCGCTCATCACTGGGACCGGCGGCCAGTGGATGGCAGGGCGTGTGGCAGGTGCTGGAGAACTTCCGCACGGGTTTCCTGCCGGTGATGGTGGTGCTGTTGGCGGCATTGCCCTTCGTGCTTCGTGGGTGGTGGGACGGGGTCCTGCGACTTACGCCCAGGGTGAAGGTGTTGCTGGTGCTCACGGGCCTGCCGGTGCTGCTGGAGCACATGCTGCTGCTGGACTATGCCGCACACGACTTCGTGGCGTTGAAGGCCACCCCGCTGCTTGTCGCCGCGGTGGCACTGCTCCTGGAAGGTGCGGCCCGGCAGCCATGGAGGATGCGCATGCCGGGGACGGTCTTGGTACTGGTGCTGTGTGCGGCCGGGGCAGCCTATTTCCGGCACATCAACGCGCCGGGAGGAAGCGCGGTCCACCGCGACCGGGGTACATTCGTCGCACAACACATCCGTCCCGAGGAGCGCTTCTTCTGGAGCGGACCTTCACCCGAGCCGCAACTGGTATGGTATGCGCAGCGCACACCGTGGAGCGTACGCAACGTGGAGGAGGCACGGGAGGCACTGGCCCGGCACGGTGAGGCGCGTGGGGTGTTGTTCAGGCCTTCCCCCGATGGCAGCGGCCTGGAAGCGATCCGTGTGGTTCCCTAGGGCTTCTTGATCTCGAAGTCCTCCAGGAACTTGGTGGTGAAGTTGCCGGCGCGGAACTGCTCGTTCTGCATCAGCTGCAGGTGGAAGGGGATGGTGGTGTGCACGCCTTCGATCACGTACTCGCTCAATGCCCGCTCCATCTTGGTGAGGGCCTCCTCCCGCGTCTGCGCGCTCACGATCAGCTTGCCGATCATGCTGTCGTAGTTGGGGGGGATGGTGTAGCCTGCATACACGTGGGTGTCCACCCGCACGCCGTGGCCGCCGGGGCTGTGGTAGCTGGTGATCTTGCCGGGATTCGGACGGAAGCCGTTGTAGGGGTCCTCCGCATTGATGCGGCACTGGATGCTATGACGCGTGGGTTCGTAGTTGAGGCCGCTGATGGGGATGCCCGCTGCGATCTTGATCTGCTCGCGGATCAGGTCATAGTCGATCACTTCCTCGGTGATCGTGTGCTCCACCTGGATCCGGGTGTTCATCTCCATGAAGTAGAAGTTCCGGTCCTTGTCCACGAGGAACTCCACGGTGCCCACGCCCTCATAGTTCACGCTGGCAGCGGCCTTGATGGCGGCCTCGCCCATCTTCTTGCGAAGGGACTTGGTCATGAAGGGCGAAGGTGTCTCCTCCACGAGCTTCTGGTGGCGCCGCTGGATGGAGCAGTCGCGCTCGCTCATGTGACAGAAGGTGCCGTACTGGTCACCGGCGATCTGTATCTCGATGTGGCGCGGCTCGAGGATGTACTTCTCCATGTACATGCCCGGATTGCCGAACGCTGCGCCCGCCTCCTGGCTGGCCTTCTCGAACGCCTCCTGGAACTCGTCCTCGCTCCACACCAGGCGCATGCCCTTGCCACCGCCGCCGGCCGTGGCCTTCAGGATCACCGGATAACCGATCCGCTTGGCCTCCTTCTTGGCCAGCGCGATGTCTGTCACCAGACCCTCGGTGCCGGGCACCACGGGCACGCCGGCCTTGATCATGGTGGCCTTCGCGGTGGCCTTGTCGCCCATGGCCTCGATCTGCTCGGGCGTGGCGCCGATGAACTTGATGCCGTGCTGCTGGCACAACTTGCTGAACTTGGCGTTCTCGCTCAGGAAGCCGTATCCCGGGTGGATGGCGTCGGCGTTGGTGATCTCGGCCGCCGCGATGATGCGCGGCATGTTGAGGTAGCTTTCCTTGCTCACGGGCGGACCGATGCACACGGCCTCGTCGGCGAAGCGGACGTGCAGGCTCTCGCGGTCTGCGGTGCTGTACACGGCCACGGTCTTGATGCCCATCTCGCGGCAGGTGCGGATCACACGGAGGGCGATCTCACCCCGGTTGGCTATGAGGATCTTCTTGAACATGGGAGGCTTCCGTTCGGGTTCACCACAGAGGCACGAGGGACACAAAGAAGAAGTCTAACTTCACCACGGCCGACCGAGCTGAGGGGGCGCCTGCGTGCCTTTCAGGCATTCCTCTGTGCTCTCTGTGCCTCTGTGGTGATCGGGCTAGGACGGGTCGACCAGGAACAGGGGCTGGTCGTACTCCACCGGCTTGGCGTCGTCCACCAGCACCTTCACGATCCTGCCGCTCACCTCGCTTTCGATCTCGTTGAAGAGCTTCATGGCCTCGATGATGCAGATGGGCCTGCCCTTCTCGATGGCGTCGCCTACATTCACGAACACGGGCTTCCCAGGACCTGAGGCGCGATAGAACGTGCCGATCATGGGGGCCTTGATGGTGACGTACTTGCTTTCAGCGGCGGGGGCGGATGCAGGGGCGGTTGCCGAAGGCGCGGCGGGTGCCGGAGCGGCCACCACGGGGGCTGGCGCAGCCGCGGGCAGTGCCACCGGTTGGGCGATCACCTGCACCGGAGCCTCCTTCCTGCCGGCGGGTGTCTTGATCGTGATCTTGAAGTCCTTCTGCTCGATCTCCACTTCACTCACGCCGCTTTTGGCGACGAACTTGATCAGGTCCTGGATCTGGGAAAGGTTCATGGGCTGGCGCTTGATGATACCCGGCTGTCGCCGAACGGGGGGCCAAGATAGTCAGGTGAAGGATCGCTGGCGCGAAGTGGGGACCTCAGGCCCTGGGACGCAGCAGCAGCGTACGTTGGCATCAGCCTCCATAGGCCCACTTCACCCAGATGGCACCCCAGGTGAATCCGCCACCGAAGGCACTGAGAATGAGGTTGTCCCCCTTCTTCAGGCGGTTCTCCCACTCCCACAGGCACAGGGGCAGTGTTCCGCTGGTGGTGTTGCCGAACTTCTGGATGTTGACCATCACCTTGCTGTCGTCCAATCCCATGCGGCTGGCCGTGGCATCGATGATGCGCTTGTTGGCCTGGTGGGGCACCAGCCATGCGACATCGTCGGCGGTGAGTCCGTTGCGCTCCATGATCTCGGCGCTCACATCGGCCATGTTGGTGACGGCGAACTTGAAAACTGCCTTCCCCTCCTGGTAAACGAAGTGTTCGCGTCGATCAACGGTCCGCTCGGTGGGGGGGCGCCAACTTCCACCGGCCTTCTGGTGCAGGTACTGGCAGCCACTTCCATCGCTGCGCAGGATGCTGTCCATCACCCCGAAGCCCTCCTCGTTCGGCTCCAACAGCACGGCACCGCAGCCATCACCGAAGATGATGCAGGTGGTGCGGTCCTCGTAGTCGATGATGCTGCTCATCTTGTCGCCGCCCACCACCACCACCTTCCTGTGCCTTCCGGTCTCGATGAACTGCGAACCGGTGGTCAGGGCATAGAGGAAGCCACTGCACGCCGCGCCCAGGTCGAAGCCCCAGGCGTTCCTGGCACCGATGGCATCGCACACGATGTTGGCCGTTGCGGGGAACACGCGGTCGGGCGTGACGCTGGCCACGATCATCAGGTCGATCTCCTCGGGACCGATGCCACGCTTCCTCAGCAGGCCGTTCACCGCCTCGATGGCCATGGTGCTGAGGCCCCTGTCCTTGCCGGTAAGGATGCGGCGCTCCTGGATCCCGGTGCGCTCGGTGATCCATGCATCGCTGGTGTCCACCATGGTTTCCAGCACCTGGTTGGTGAGGCGGAACTCCGGCAGGTAGCCGTTCACTGCGGTGATGGCGGCGCGCATCTTCATGGCTGTTGGCTATGTTTTCGCAGGGGCGCCTTCAATGGGTGCGCCTGACGGG
>JBIJDX010000189.1:0-5506 GCA_044343855.1 Flavobacteriales bacterium | reverse complement strand
CCGAGCCGCTGCACCGGGTGACCGACCGCCACCTGTTCGGTGACAGGCTGCGAAGCACGATCGAGCCGCTGCATGGCATCGCTGCGAACAGTGGGTTCGGTGAGGTGGTGGGCTAGGCTTTGTTGAACAACTCTGTCCGGTGGTACTCCAGGTATTCCGGCTTCGGCCCCACCGCCTCGGGAGGAAAGGTCAGAGGCTGGCCTTCGTAGGCCTTGAAGCTCTGGGCAACGGCCGCGTTGGCGAAATGGTCGCGCAGTGAAGGGGCAAGAACAAGCCGGAGGTCGGTATCAAAGGTAATCAGGCCTCGGTCAAAGGCTTTGTCGTGCAAGGCATTGAGGGCGATGCCGTTCTGGGGGTCGAGGCGGTGTTGTTCGGCTTGGTTCCATGGCACAATGTGCGAGGCGATCAACAGCTCACGGATCGCCAGTCCCGTGATGCCGCAGCGTCCACCATATGCATTGAGTACCGCCTGCCGGAAGTAGCGTTGACCCCGGCGTACGGTCACCGTCGCTGAACCTTCGGTGTGGCCTTCGGGCTGGGGCAGAACAGTGATCAACTCCGGCCGCACTTCGATCGGTGTATCCGCATTGCCCGTCATCATCTCCGATAGGAGCGCTTCGCTTTCGGGGGCTAGTTCGTCGTGATACGTAAAGAACTCGTCCCATAATGCGCGATCCAACGCGCTTGCACCCGCAAGCCCTTTGATTCCTCGTTCCGCCAGGCGCTCGTCCAAGCTGGCTAGATTGCTCAGTTTCATGGCAACGCTACCCGGTGTGCGCCCCATACGTGCGGCCACATCGATCAACACCGGGTTGCTCTGGTGGAACTTGCCGAAGGGTATTTTTTCATATAGGTTGAGCAGGATAAGCAACTCCGCTCTCGTCCAAGGCTTACGGGTGCTTGACATGGGATGTATCGGGTATCGGGTCCTGGCTTTTCCGCCCCAAGATCGCTAACCTGGGCCCATGCACAACGACAAGGAATACGTCATCCGCCTCAACGCCTTCGACCTGGGGCAACTGATCGATGGGCTGGAGGTGCGCCAACAAGCATGGAGCGACACCGCCACCTACCTACGCACCGGAGATATGCCCAGCGCCGACTTCGTAATGGAGGAATGCCGCGATGCGGAAGAGGCGGAGCGGCTGGCCGCGCATTACGAGCGGATCATGGAGGGCATCCTTGCGCAGCAACGCGAACAGGACCGCGGATGAGGCAACGTGTGCGCGAAGCGTTCCTGCGAGCAGGGTTTCCGGTACCTGCAGAAAGGACCTATGCCATTCGGTGCGCATGGCGGCCACCAAAGGATCAATGGCCTACGTTGGGCGCAGGGCGCCGAGGTGTGACGGTGAAGCTGAACGACAGCGGTGATCACCGATCCGCTGCGATCGAAGCGTGCTTGTATCTGATCGCGAAGCATCGCGGGAAGGCTGCGGCGATCTCGGTGATGGACCATGACCGTATTGCCCAGCCTATCACCGATGTCTGTTTCGACTGGAGTTGGTACGATGGGGTGGTCACGTACGGCGCTGAAGTGGTGGAGGTGGTCTGGTCGTGAATGTGCGATTGAATAGGTATCAGCATGACCACCCCCTACTTCCTCTTCCGCTTCACCATCCGCACCGCCTGCTTGGCACTGATGCGCTTCACACCGATGTGGCCGTCGTAGTCGGGCTCGCGGCTCACCACGGCATCGAGGGTTCCGGCGCCGACCACGGCCCAGTATTGGGCGCCATCCTCCAGGTCGCCGAAGCCGCTGGCGATGCTCTTTTGGAAGTGCTCGGTCTCTACCGAAGCGAGTTCCACGCAAGCGAGCAGGTCGGAGAGGATGCGTTGGGCTTGCTGGAGGCGCAGACCCTTCTTGTCGGCATAGCTGCGTTGCAGGTGGTAGAGCACCACAGCGATGCTGATGGGGGTGGTCAACAGCCGAACTTCACCACGCGCACCCATGGCCAGCAAGGCGATGGCGCCCTCGCTGTGATCGGGGCGTTCAAGGAGCGCATCCAGCAGCACATTGGCATCCACGAAGTACCGGTTCATGCGCGCTTCCGTTCGGCCTTCTGCATCCGCTCGTAGTACAGGGTCTTGCGCAACTCGGCACCACCCCGGCTGTCCTCCTCGAAGTCCTCGAGGGTGAGCTTGTCGGCCAGATAACCGGCCCATTTCAGGATGTCGGGCTCGGCAACGACCGTTGGTTCTTCGTCCTTCTGCGCATCCAGCTGGTCCGCGAGGTTCTCCACCAGTTCGCTGATGCTTTTGCCCCTGCGTGCGCTGGCTTTGCGCAACATGGCCACCTTGCGCCGGTCGATGCTGAGGGTGAGCTTGGTCTTCATGGGGCCGCGGGTTGAACGGATGCGGGAAGTACGAAGATACGTATGGGGGGATACGTGGAGGGATAAGAAGATCAGAAAATGAGAGGATGAGATAATGGGCTGCGGAAGAGGGCACTTGCTCTATGACGCCCCCGTTGTCGGGTACGCGGGTAGACTGGATTTGAGCAGGAGGACCATTCTGTTGGTCCCAACAAAATGGGTGCTCTCTGCCGGATCGCTGGCCGCTCGTTGCTGAGCCCAGGCTCCGATGAACCATTCCATCATCTTGTTGAGATCAACAAAATGATGCCTTAGGCTGAGCTACACGTGCCACCTTGAAAGCCCCGCACCACGGCTGGATCGAAGCGCGCATTCGATCGTCTGATCGTCTCATTGTCTGATCATCTGATCGGGCCGCGCGCGCTGGCTATTGCGCGGAGGCGAGGCCCTTCAACACCACCTCTGCCTTCTTCGCGCCTATTTCAGCGATCACATCCTCGGGCAGGGCTTCTCTGATGCCCTTGATGCTGCCGAAGCGCGTGAGCAGCTTCTGCGCGGTGCCGGGGCCGATGCCCGGTATCTCCTCCAGGCCGGTGCGGATGATCCGCTTGCTGCGCTTGCCGCGGTGGTGCGTGATGCCGAAGCGGTGCGCCTCGTTGCGCATGTGCTGGATGACCTTCAGGCTGCTGCTGCGCTTGTCGATGTGCAACGGGTAGGGGTCGCCGGGGAAGTAGATCTCCTCCAGCTTCTTGGCGATCCCGATGACGGCCACCTTGCCGCGCAGGCCTAAGCGTTCCAGGGCGTTGAGCGCGGCGCCCAGCTGGCCCTTGCCGCCGTCGATGACGATGAGCTGGGGCAGCGGCTCGCCTTCCGTGATCAGCCTGCTGTAACGGCGCTCCACGGCTTCCTCCATGCTGGCGAAATCGTCCGGCCCTTCCACCGTGCGGATGTTGAAGTGGCGGTAGTCCTTCTTGCTGGGCTTGGCGTCCCTGAAGACCACGCAGGCGCTCACGGGGTCGGTGCCCTGGGTGTTGCTGTTGTCGAAACACTCGATGTGGCGCGGCAGCTCGGTGAGGCGCAGGTCCTGCTTGAGCTGCTCCAGGATGCGGGTGGTGGCGCCCTCGGGGTCGGTGAGCTTCTCCTGCTTCTGCTTGTCCAGCATGAAGTAGCGGGCGTTGCGCTCGCAGAGTTCAAGCAGCTGCTTCTTGTCGCCGCGCTGGGGGATGGTGAAGCGCACGCCGGGCACCTCGATCTCGGGGTCGAAGGGTACGATGGCTTCGGGAGCGAGGCTCTTGTAGCGCTGGCGCAGTTCGCCGATGGCGGCCTGCAGCATCTCCACATCGCTCTCTTCCAGCTTGCGCTTCAGCTCGATGGTGATGCCGTGCACCACCGCGCCGTCGATCACGCGCATGTAGTTGACGCAGGTGCTGGCGGTGTCGCTCACCAACCCGAAGATGTCCACGTCGCCGATGTCGGGGTTGACAACAATGCTCTTGGCGCGGTACTGCTCCAGGCGCTCCAGCTTCTGGCGGTAGTCCTCGGCCGCCTCGAACTCCAGGCGTTCGGCGTGGCCATGCATCTGCTCCTTCAGCACCTTGATGAGCCCGCTCACGCGCCCCTTCACGATCTGCAACACCTGCTCCATGTTGGCATCGTACTCGGCCTGCGACTGCAGCCCTTCGCAGGGGGCCTTGCAGTTGCCGATGTGGTACTCCAGGCAGCGCTTGAACTTCTTCTGCTCGATGTTCTTCGGCGTGAGGTCGTAGGTGCAGGTGCGGAGCTTGTAGAGCTTGTGGACGAGGCCCAGCACGGTCTTCATGGTGCGCACGCTGGCGTAGGGCCCGAAGTGGTCGCTGCCGTCGTCCTCGGGGTTGCGCATGCCCTCCACACGGGGGAAGCGCTCGTTGCGGATGCGGATGAAGGGGAAGCTCTTGTCGTCGCGCAGGTTGATGTTGAAGCGCGGCTGCAGTTCCTTGATGAGGCTGTTCTCCAGCAGCAGCGCCTCGAACTCGGTGGGCACGTGGATCACGCGCAGGTCGGCGATGCGCTTGACGAGCAGGCGTGTCTTGCCATCGGGGTGGTCCTTGGCGAAGTAGCTGCCCACGCGGTGGCGCAGGCTCTTGGCCTTGCCCACGTAGAGGATCCTCCCTTCGGCATCGAAGAACTGGTACACGCCGGGTGTGTGCGGCAGCAGGCGGACCTTCTCGCGGACGTCGATGGGGGAGGACATCAAGGGGCGAAGATCGGGGTTGGGCTGCGCCCGTGATGATCCGCCTTCAAGCCAAGATGGGATGAGTGGCGGGTGACAAGTGAACGCCCCTTGTCCGGCGCGTATCGCCGCGGGGCCGCTCACGCGCGGGTCGAGTGGCAAGTGAGCGGCAATTCTGGCATGGGTTGTCGGTACCGCGGATCCAGCCACAGGGAAGGCGTGCATGCATTGGCGGTTGGGCGGGCCTCAGGTGTATTCCATTGGTCCCGATGCATCAGCGGCTCCCATTCAGGAACCAGGTCTCCACCATGCCTTTCCCCTTCAGTTCCACGGGTCCACGGGCCTCGAAGTGGAACTCCTCGGCAAGCCTTGACCGAACGGCATCGGTTACCTGGATGCGTCCCGGAAGCCCCGAACCTTCCAGGCGGCTTGCCGTATTCACGACATCGCCCCATAGGTCATAACTGTATTTCTGCTTGCCCACGATACCGGCGACCACCGTACCTGTGTGGATGCCGATGCGCATGCTCAGTTGCTGCCCCGATGCGGCATTGTATGCCTCCAGGGCGTGCAGTGCATCAACGGCGAATCGGGCCACCTGCTGGCAGTGTGTGGCACTGCGTTCGGGAACACCGCCCACGACCATGTAGCAGTCTCCGATGGTCTTTATCTTCTCAAGCCCGTGCTTCAGGGCCAGCTCATCGAAACGGCCGAATATGTCGTTCAGGATATGTACAAGCTGCCGCGGTGCAATGGATGCGCTCAATTGGGTGAAGCCGACGATGTCCGCGAACAGCACGGTGACCTCTGGGAAGATCTCCGCGATATTGGATTCGCCCTTCTTCAACCGGTCGGCAATGAGCACCGGCAGGATGTTGTTGAGCAATTTCTCGCTGTGTGCCCGCTGGTCATTCAACTCCCTCGCCTTGCTGTGCGCTTCATCGAGCGCTGTCTCCAATCGGGCTGCCATGTCGTCGATGGTGCG
>JBIJDX010000188.1:0-5537 GCA_044343855.1 Flavobacteriales bacterium | reverse complement strand
CTGCTGCTGCAACGTCGCGCGGCCGGCAAATACCACAGCGCAGGCCTGTGGACCAACACCTGCTGCAGCCATCCGCGTCCACAGGAAACCGTGGAGGATGCGGCGGTGCGGCGCCTGCGCGAGGAGATGGGCATCACCGCCGACCTTGAGCACCAGTTCTCCTTCATCTATCGCGCTGCCCTGGAGAACGGGTTGCTGGAGCATGAACTCGACCATGTGCTGTTCGGCACCTACTCAGGTGCCGCAGACCCCGACCCGGAGGAAGCCGATGGATGGAAATACATGGACCCTGAGGAGTTGGAGCAGGATCTGCGCTTGAACCCCGAGCACTATACGGTTTGGCTGCGCATCTGCTGGCCGCAGGTCCGTGCGGCCTTCGCCCTGCGTGCCGCCTGAACATCCAAGAACATCCCGATCATGCTGATGAAACGACATGGAGCCGTCATTCCCATTGCGAACGGCCAGGAGGAAATGACCGTGCTGGACACCGTCCACACGCTTGACACGCCCATGCGGCCGGATGCCTTCGCACTGAGCGCGGATGACAAGATCCAGCGGATCGAGCGCCACTTCCGGGGGATCATGGAAACGCTTGGAATGGACCTGGCGGACGACAGCCTGCAGGGCACTCCGAGGCGAGTGGCCAAGATGTATGTGAACGAGGTGTTCAGCGGCCTCGACCCGGAAAACCATCCCGCCCCCACCCTCTTCGCCAACAAATTCGGGTACAGCGGGATGCTGGTGGAACGCGACATCACCGTGCACAGTTTCTGCGAACACCATTTCGTGCCGATCATCGGTCGCGCCACCGCGGCCTATTTCAGCAGCGGGCAGGTCATCGGCCTCAGCAAGCTGGACCGCATCGTGAAATATTATGCCGCCCGTCCGCAGGTGCAGGAGCGCCTCACGGAACAGGTCGCCGCCGAATTGAAGCGTGTGCTGCGCACCGATGACGTGGCCGTGGTGATCGATGCCGAGCACATGTGCGTGAAGCTGCGCGGTGTGAAGGATGAATGCAGCAGCACCCTAACGGCGCATTACAGCGGACGCTTCGAGGATGCCCAGGTGCGCGCGGAGTTCCTGAGCTACATGAGGAAGTGAAGGGTGAGGAATGTAGGCAAGAGAGCAAGAGAGAAAGAGAGAAGGAGTGTAAGAGAGAAGGAGAGAAGGAGAGAAGGAGAGAAAGTGAGGAGGTGAGAAAGAGAGAAAGAGAGGAAAAGAAGATGTGGGAAGGTTAGAGGGTGAAGAAGTGAGCGGTTGAGAGGGTTCAAGGCGAAACCTTGCAGCGCAGAACACACGTTGGCGGTCAGGGAATGGCCGAAGGACCATTGATGGACAACGACCCCATCCCTAAAAAGGGCGCCTGAGGCCCCGGGCCCGCAGGGTGGTTCGCTCGGACGCAGATGGCGGGATCGATCCGGACCCGCGGCCACATCAACCGGATGACCGAACACAAGGAACGAAGCCTGTCATGAAACCACGTATTGCGATCCATTGGTTCAGGCGCGACCTGCGACTGGATGACAACCATGGCCTGTTCCGTGCGTTGAACGACCACGGCGATGTGCTGCCGTTGTTCATCTTCGACACGGAGATCCTCGACAGGCTGGAGAACAGGGTGGACCGTCGGGTGGACTTCATCCACCGGGCCTTGATCGGCATGCAGGACACGCTGGTCGGGCAGGGATCCACGCTGCTGGTGGAGCATGGCAGGCCGGCGGACGTGTGGCATCGGCTGTTGGAACGCTTCGAGGTAACGGCGGTCACCACCAACCACGACCACGAGCCCTACGGGATCATGCGCGACAAGGCTGTTTCGGAGTTGCTCGCCGCGCGCGGCATCCCGTTCCACAGCTACAAGGACATCAGCATCTTCGAGCGCGGCGAGGTGGTGAAGGACAACGGTGGCCCTTACACCGTGTATACGCCCTACATGAAGAAATGGCGCGCGCTGTTCACGCCGGACATGGCCGCTCCCCATCCCAGCGAGGAACACCTGCACCGGCTTTGGAGGAGCGCTCCCCTACCGCTGCCCGGCCTGGAGGCCATCGGCTTCCACCCCACGGACCTGCAGGCACCGCCGACCACACTGAGCGAAGACCTGTTGAGGAGATACCCGGAAACGCGTGACATACCGGGCGTGGTGGGCACGAGCCGAATGAGCGTGCACCTGCGCTTCGGCACCGTCAGCGCACGCGCATTGGTCCGCCGCAGTCTGCGATCAAGCCCGAAATACCTCAATGAGCTCATCTGGCGTGAGTTCTTCATGCAGATCCTCTGGCATTTCCCGCATCCGGAAAAAGCCTTCAAGCCAGCATACGACCGGATCCAGTGGCGCCATGACGAAGCGGACTTCACCCGGTGGAAAGAGGGGCGTACCGGTTATCCCCTGGTGGATGCAGGCATGCGCGAACTGCTGGCAACCGGTCTCATGCACAACAGGGTGCGCATGGTGGTGGCCAGCTTCCTCACCAAACACCTGTTGTTGGACTGGCGGTTGGGCGAGGCTTGGTTCGCGGAGCAGCTGCTGGACTTCGAGCTGAGCAGCAACAATGGCGGATGGCAGTGGGCCTCCGGTTCGGGATGTGATGCGGCCCCCTATTTCCGCGTGTTCAATCCGCGGCTACAGCTGGAAAAATTCGACCCCTCGTTAAAGTATGTGAAGAAATGGGTGCCGGAATACGGATCGGCAAACTATGTGCAGCCCATGGTCGTTCACGAGATGGCACGCGCCAGAGCACTGCAGACCTACAAGGAAGGATTGGAGGGTTCCGCGGCCAGCATACCACGTCAAACACAACTCTTCAAATAACCATGCCTCGCAAGAAGAAAGCCCTCATCCTGAGCCAGCCCGTAAAGGAGGGTCTCAAGGCCATCAAGGTCCGTTTGGACGCCCGTACCATCATCACCGTAGCCAGCAACAAGGCATTGGATTTCTGGCGCCAGCGGTATCCGAAGCTGGAGGTCATCGGTTGAACCGGTCATGGCACAACACGTTCTTGAGCGCTCCCACGTATTGCCCATCACCCTGGATGAGGCGTGGTCCTTTTTCAGCACTCCAAGGAACCTTGCGCGCATCACCCCGCCCGAGATGGGCTTCGTGATCCGGGAACCGTTCGACAACGCACCAGCCCATACCGGACAGCGCATCACCTACACGGTGAAGCCCGTACTCGGCATCCCGTTGACCTGGGTGACACTCATCGAGGACGTCCAGGCGCCCCATCGTTTCGTGGACACCCAGCTGAAAGGGCCTTATGCACGCTGGTGGCACCTGCACACGTTCGAGGAGGTGGAGGGCGGTGTGCTGATGCGGGACCGGGTGGAATATGAGCTGCCGCTGGGGCCGCTCGGGGATCTCGCCCATGGTATCTTTGTCAGGAAACGCTTGGATGACATCTTTGCGTATCGCCGGAAGGTTCTTGAGGAACTCTTTCCGGGGACGGATCCGACCACGTGATACAAGCGCCAGTTGGAAGAACATGAGCATTGCAACCATCATCGGGATCGTGCTGGGCACGGCGTTCATCATGGAATTCGTGGCGTGGGCAACCCACAAGTACGTGATGCATGGTTTCCTTTGGATCCTGCATTCGGATCATCACAGGAAGGATCATTACGGATTCCTCGAGCGCAATGACGCGTTCTTCCTGATCTTCGCCATCCCCTCGATGACCCTGTTCATCATCGGCGGTATCAAGGGCCTGCACACCCCCTATCTGTGGATCGGACTGGGCATCCTCGTGTACGGTCTGCTGTACTTCTTCGTGCATGAGGTGTTCATCCACCAGCGCATCAAATGGCTGCGCAACACCAACAACGCCTATTTCCTGGCCATCCGGCGCGCCCACAAGGTGCATCACAAGCACCTCGGCAAGGAGCACGGGGAGTGCTTCGGCATGCTCATCGTTCCGATGAAATACTACCGCGAAGCGCGGCAGAAGCTGGCCGAGCAGCGGACGCAGTGATCATCTGACCACCGAGTGGCAGGCTTCGGCAGCGGCGTTCGCCGTTGGCAGATCGGGACTCACAAAGGGGATCCCGAGGTCTAGTCCACGCGCGATGAAAAGCACGGCCATCAGGGCATACGCGACGGCGGTGAGGCGGCGAAGCCGGATGCGGATCGCATTGCCGAAATAGGCGGAGCCCATCTTCAAGCCGAGCAGAAGCGGCCAGGTCCCAAACCCAAAGGCGCTCATGAACGCAGCGGCGTTCGACACATCCTCCTGCGCAAGGGCGCCGACCAGCGCCAGATGGACCATGCCACAGGGCAGCAGTCCGTTCAACAGCCCCGTGAACAGCAGCGCCTCCGGGGCGGTGCGCTTCAGTTGGCGGGCCATACGGGACTGCAGGCGGATCACGAGGAGCGTGGGGCCGGGCGGCAACGGTATGCGGGAAACCACACGTGGTGCGATCAGTGCCACAAGAATGGCCACGCCCAACCCGATGGACACGACCTGTTGAAGGCCTGCAAGCTGGAGCCCCCGACCGAAGACACCCACGGCCGCGCCGAGCAGCGCATACGTGAGCACCCTGCCACCGTTGAGGATCAAGGCGCTGCGCAGTCTTACCCAGTATCCACCCGGCGGCGAAGGCACGGCCAGGGCCAGGGGCCCGCACATGCCCAGGCAATGAACACTGCTGAGCAGGCCCAACACGAGCGCCGGTGCCAGCACAGTGATCATGGCACGTGGATGCGGTCGCGATACAGGTATGAAACGCCCTCCACGGACCACTCCACCAGCACGTTGTAAGCCCCTTTGAGGCGATCGCCGGTGGGGATGAACATGCGCCGATCGGCATCGAGCGCGATCTCCAGCAGGTCATCGGCACGCTGGTCGGATGGGCGCTGGAGCTGCACGGAACCTGTCACCGCCTTGCCATTGGTCCAAGCGGGGAACTGCAGGGAGAGGCCGGCTGCCGAGGAGGTGAGCGAAAGATCCTCGCTGAGCCCGGCGCTTCGACCCAGCTTGTCGATCTGCTGCTGGTAGGTGAGCTCCTGCTCATAATAGTTCTCGGCCACCAGTTCCTCCTGGTTGCTGGCAGCGCGGATCATGAAGGAGGCCATCAGCAGCACGAAGGCCAACATGAACACGAAGATGCCGGTTCCCCAGTTGAATTTCATGATGTGGCTCGGATGGGTCCAACGAACGATGTGCTGATCTCCTCAAGGAGGCGGTCACCGGAAAACACACCGATGGTGAGCGTGGTCTTGGTGCCCTTGAGGCGGGCCTTGTCCAACTTGATGAACAGCGCCCCTTGGGCGAGCGCGGCCCGTTCCAGGTATATCGCCTTGCCCACCAGCTCGATATCGCCCTCGGCCCCGATCAGTTCGAAACGCAGGGACATATCGCGCGAGGTCTTGTTCACCACCTTGTAGTTGTACAGGTTGCTAATGCGGCCATCGGGATGTTCCTGGAACAGGATGCCAGGTGTTCGGAGCACGGAGGCCTCGACATCGCTGCGCATCACGATGAGGGTTGCGATGACCCCGACGAGCACGGTGAGCACGGCACTGTATGCCTTCATGCGGGTGG
>JBIJDX010000187.1:0-5554 GCA_044343855.1 Flavobacteriales bacterium | reverse complement strand
CTCTTCGCCATCCTGTTCGCGGTTCACATCCTTGCAACAGGTCTCCGCATCTTCCGCAGATCGGTGGCGGGCATCATGGATGAGGCAGACCACGAAATGGGGGACGCGCTCATCCAACGCATCGAGAAGGCAAGACGTCCGCAGTGGGTTGACCTGCACAATTTCAGGATGATCAAGTATGGCGCGGTGCTGCATATCGACTGCCATGTGACCCTGCCCTGGTACTACACCCTGGAGCAGGCGCACCGGGAGATCGCCGCCATGGAGGAACTCGTGAACAGTGATGCCGGGCACCCCGTGGAGCTGTTCATCCACATGGACCCCTGCATTCCGCGGTCATGCGGTGTTTGCCAAATGAACGATTGTCCCCAGCGCAGGAGCTCCTTCGTACATCGGATACCATGGAACTCAGGCACCGTTCAGGGCAACCGCAAACACGGCGAGGACCATCCGGACCGCGATGCGACCGGGGAATGAACCACTTCCGCCGCAGGCCAGGGAAACCGCCTCAGGGCCGACAATGTGCCGGGTAACTGTCATCGATGGTCGCACCAGGCCGTCCATTGCCGGTGCTGCGACCTGTCGGTTCGGGAAGACTCCCAGGTGACTTCCATCCGCCCCCCGGGGTGACGACCGGGACACCATCGGTCCGGGGACAACGTCCTGCGGCAAGGCGGGACCCAACGAAGAAGCGCCCGCGAGGGGCGCTCCTGATGGGTGGTAGACCGGGCTTGAACCGGCGACCTTCGGAACCACAATCCGACGCTCTAACCAACTGAGCTACAACCACCATTTCCCCATCGCCGTGGCAATGGGACGGCAAATATAATCGTTCGGACGGTTGCCATCGTCACGCTGCATCCCCGAACCCTGCACGGCGGACCGGACGGAGGACGGCCACCTGCGTAACTTGCCAGCCCGATGCACGCGCTATTCCTGCCCAAGTGGTTCCCGGGAAGGAACGACCCGCAGCTCGGGGATTTCCTTCGCAAGCAGGCCATTGCCACTGCGGCGCAGGTAAAGGTGAGCGTTCTCTTTGTCACCGCGCTGGACAGCGATGTACGCACCCTGGAAGTGGTGGAGGCTGACGGCCTATGGGAGTTGCACTGCCACTACCCACGCTGCCGCAGGGGTCCGGCCGCGTGGCGCTCGCTCACCAACCTGCTGCGCTACCTGCGTGCGGCCCGCGCCGGCCTTGCCCGCCTGATCGGTGAACGCGGCGATCCGGACATCGTTCATGCGCATATCCTGCTGCGCCCGGCCATGCTGGCCTGGTGGTGGCGCATCCGCACCGGGACCCCGTTCGTTGTGAGCGAACAGAGCAGCGGTTTCATCACGGGTGCCTTCGCGCATCGCCCGGGCTGGTACCGCTGGCTCTGCCGGATGGTGCTGCGCAGGGCGAACGCCATCACCACGGTCTCGGGTCACCTTGGCGCGCACATGAAGACCCTCGGCCTGATCGAACGGTACGAGGTCGTGCCCAATGTGGTGCCCGGACTCGACCGGCCATTGCCACCACGGGGTGCACCGGGCCACTTCCTGATGGTGGCCGACCTGGTGGATGGGATCAAGAACGTAAGCGGCGTGCTGCGGGCGATGGCGTCGCTCGGGGAACGATATCCCGCCGTGCGGTTGGAACTGATCGGTGACGGCCCCGACCGGGGCAACCTTGAGCGACTGTGCGCACAGCTCCACCTGCACGAGCGGGTCATCTTCCGGGGCCGGCTTCCGAACACGCTCGTGCTCGATCACATGGCGCATGCCGGATCGGTCATCGTCAACAGCCGTGTAGAGACCTTCAGCGTTGTCACCGGTGAAGGCCTCGCAATGGGCAAACCGGTCATCGCCACACGATGCGGGGGGCCCGAAGCGTTCATCACACCGGAGAACGGCATCCTTGTTGCCGTGGATGATGAACCGGCTCTGGCCGCCGCAATGGAACACCTGCTGCTGCATCACACGAACTACGCGCCTGAGAACGTCCGCGCCTCGGTGCGGTCCCGATCCAGTTCCGCAGCGGTGGGGACGGGATTCGCCACCCTCTACGAACGCATCCTACATGCGCACTGAAGGTCAGGTTCGTGTGGGCGTCGCCCTCTCCCTTGGCGACCTTGCCAACTGGCAGCTTCAGTTGTTGCAGGCCCTCGGCAGTGACCCCTGCGTGGACCTGCGTTTCGTGTACGACAGCGGTCGTGATGCCGCTGCACTGCCATGGCCCGGTGGATATTTGCGCAAGCGGTACCTGCGTGCACATGGACGGGGAATCCTTGGGCGTGTGCATCGCGACCCGCCGCAGCCGGCGAACGTGATCCAGGGCCCCCTGGACACATTGCGCAGCCGCTTGATCGCTGAGGAGGTGGACGTGCTCATCCACCTGGGGGGGACGCCGCCGGAAGCCTTGGAGGGCATCGCGCGCCGTGGCCTCTGGTCCTATCGCTGGGCCGCACCGGTGGGTTGGGAAGCCGCTCCGCCGGGCCTTGTGGAACATGTGCTGCGCATACCGTTGACCCGCATCGCACTGGAATGCTGCACCGGAGGGCGGTGGCAGGTGCTTCGGCAGGCCAGCTGCCTGCATCAGCCCGAGCGGCTGCGGGCCATGATGCATGCAGCCATCGCATGGCCGCTGCAACTCCTGCGGCAGGAACGGGTGGAAGCGGAGGAGCGAGCCGGCGCGGAGATCGATGCACCGGGGCTGATGACGTGCATCGGACGGGCGATGCCCCTGCTTCCCCGCCTGGAGCGCAGGCGCTCGAGGCCCGTGGAGTGGAATATCGGGGTGCTGCCGCAACCGATCGAGCACCTGCTGCAGGAGCGCCCCAACCTGAACATCCGATGGCTGCCCCCGCCGGAACTCGGTGCACAACGCATGGAGCCCTTCGGAATGCTGGACAGCGATGGCGACCTGAACGTGCTCTACGCCAAGGGCCATCGTGGCCGCCCATGGTCCATCTCCCGCATGCGACCCAAGCAGGACAACGTGTTGAAGCGGTCGCGGTCCATCCTCGAGCTGGCGGGGGACCTCCATTATCCGTTCACCCTGCAGCATGGTCCCCACCTGTACTTCATCGTATCGAACAGGGAACAGGACCGTACCCTGCTGCACCGCTTGAACCCTTCGCTGGACGGAAGCGAAGTGGAGGCCGTGCTGTGGCCATCGGCACTGCACGCCCCCAGCGTGGTGGAATACGAAGGCCGGTGGTGGTTGTTCGGTTGCGGCAGCGACCTGCCTGATGAAGGGCTGTTGATATTCCATGCTAATTCCTTGGAAGGACCCTATGCACCGCACGCCGACAACCCGGTTCGTGTGGCCATCGAGGGGGCGCGTCCCGCGGGCACACCCTTCCTCCACGCAGGCTCGCTCTGGCGGCCCGGCCTGGACCGATCGGACCCGAAGGCACCACGCGTGGTGATACACCGGGTGTTGGAGTTGACCCCAACACGGTTCCGTGAAGTGGCGGTGCGACACGTCGGCCCCTTCCGCAACAGCCAATACCCTGATGGAACGCGGACGGTCGCCACCATTGGTGGGGTCACGCTGGTCGACGGGCAGCGGTGCATGACGGACCGGCACGTGGACGAGGCGAAGCAGCGGGAGGACAGGCACCGTAAACACCGGAAAAGGAACAGATGATCGGCGCTGTCATCGGTACCGTGGGCACCCGCGTGGTCGTGACCCTGCTCAACCTGCTGGTGGTCATGGCGGCAGGCAGGCTGATCGGCGCCGAGGGCCTTGGTACCATCAGCCTCCTGATCCTCGGAACGGCTGGCATCCTGCTGGTGAACAATGTGGTCTCGGGTGGCGGTACGGTTTACCTGACCCCGCGGTACGGCGCCGGTGCGCTGCGCCTACCCGGCTACGCATGGACCCTCGCAACCGGTATCACCAGCTTTTTCGTCCTGCGTGCGACAGGGCTGGTACCGGCGCCCTGGCACGCAGCGGTGGCCATCATCGCCACCCTTCAAGGGGGCATCAACCTGCATCTGGGCATCATCCTCGGCCGGCAGCGCGTTTCCACGCACAATACCCTGCTCATCCTCCAGGCCGCGCTGCAAACAGGCCTCTTCCTGCACCTCCTGAACCAGGGCGACGCCATCGTGATGGACCATGTGCATGCAAGCTGTCTGTCCAACGGGGTTGTACTGCTGGTGTCCGGTTATCTGTCCATGGGGCCGGACCCTGCAGCCGCCCTTCCGGTGAAAAGCCCCTACAGGGCATTGTTCAGGCAGGGCCTTTCCGCACAGGCCGCCAACGCACTGCAACTGCTGAATTACCGCTATGCCTATTTCCTGCTGGAACGATGGGTCGGTCTGGCGGGTCTGGGCATCTACTCGGTGGGCATCCAACTCGCCGAAGGTGGCTGGTTGGTTCCAAAGAGCATTGGCATGGTGCTCTATTCACGGGTCAGCAATGCAGCGGACGCCAGGCTCGAACGTTCGCTGACACTCGCCGCCATCAAGATATCCGTGCTGGCCACCGCCGCGTTCGCCGGGATCCTGCTGCTGCTTCCGGACGATTTCTTCCAATGGTTCTTCGGACCCGAGGTACGGGGCATACATGGCATGCTTTGGCCGCTGGTGCCCGGTCTCATTGCCATGGCTGCCTCGCAGGCCCTCAGCCATTACCTGAGCGGTGCGGGCCATGTGCGGCGGAACGCGTTCGGCAGCGGTATTGGAGCGGCGGTCACCCTGATCACCGCGACCTGGGCCATACCGCAATGGGGACTTCAGGGTGCCGCATGGAGCGCGAGTTGCGCCTATGGTGCATCGGTCGCCTACCAATGGTGGGCCTTCCACCAGCTTACCGGAGCGGGTTGGCGCGAATTGATGCCCACCACCGCGGACGGAAGGTCCCTGGTGCTGCTGTTCAAACGCATCACCGGGGGCTGAACATCAATCCAACGCGGTAAGGTCGTGGATACCGGGCGCACGCGCCACGGTGAAACCCTCACCGAAGGGCACGCCGAGCAGGTGGCCCAGTTCCCGTGTACGACCTTCAAGGAAGGGCATGAACTCCGGGGTGGAGATTGGGCTCACGGGTTCCGTGCTCGCTGGATCGTGGAACTGGGATGCGAAGCACCTCAACGCCTCCATTTTCCTGGTCCAGTGCGGCGTTATGTCCACCACGATATCGGGATCCACCCACCTGTCCTGGATGGCGTGCAGCACCGTCACCGGGCGCCACGGCGCAAGCATTCCATCCTCCCCCTCGAGCAGCACGCGGCGCAGGCCGCTCAGGAACGCTGCCTCCGCCACAAGCGCTGCCGCCCGTCCATGGTCCGGATGCCGGTCACGCACCGCATTGGTCAGGAGCACGCGCGGTCGATGCCTGCGGATGGCTGCCACCACCTTGAGCAAGGACTCCTTTTCCGCCCTGAAGAATCCGTCAGGCAAGCCCAGTTGGTAGCGGAACTCCGCACCCAGCACCTTCCGTGCCGCCTCCGCCTCCTTCGCACGAAGCTCGGGGGTTCCACGGGTGCCCAGTTCGCCGGCGGTGAGGTCCACGATACCCACCCTGTGACCGAGCGCAACATGTTTCAGCACGGTACCCGCCATG
>JBIJDX010000039.1:0-16371 GCA_044343855.1 Flavobacteriales bacterium | reverse complement strand
TCCTCGCGCTGATGTTGAGCACCACCCTCATGCACGCGCAGGACGACCCACGTTCCAAAGCCATCGTGGACAAGCTGATGAGCCAGGCCAAGGCATGGACCAGCTTCGAGGCCGACTTCAGCAGCCGTCTGCAGAACAACAAGGACAAGCTGGATGTGAAGCAGGAAGGCAACATGAAGGTGAAGGGCAGGAAGTTCCGCCTGGTGTTGGACAAGAACACGATCATCAATGACGGCACCGTGCTCTACACCTACAACAAGGACGCCAACGAAGTGAGCCTGAACGATCCCAAGGAAATGGACCAGGACCTGGACCCCAGTACGCTCTTCACCCAGTACGAGAAGGGTTTCAAGAGCCAGTTCGTGGAGGAGAAGGCTGATGCTGCCGGGGTTACGAACCAGGTGGTGAAGCTCTTCCCGCTGGAACCCGCGAAGAAGCCGTTCCACACGGTGATCCTTACCGTGGACAAGGCCAAGGGCCAGCCACGCAGCGTACAGGTGCTGTACAAGGATGGCAACGTGGTGACGTACACCATGAAGAAGTTCACCGCCAACCTTGAGCTGGCCGATGCGCTGTTCACGTTCGACAAGACCAAGTTCCCCGGTGTGGAGGTGAACGACATGAGGTGACCGAATGCGGCGCCCGCCCCGCGCCGACCGCATTCGTATTTTGCGCCCTGCAGAACATGGGTGAATGATAGGGCTCCTGATCCCACTGACGTTCCTTTGGGGGTCCATCCCCACCCAGGAAGGCGGCAACGCCGAACTCGACTCCCTGAAACGTGGAATGCAGGCGGCTCCATCGGACAGCGCGCGAGCGGTATGGGGGAACGCCGTGGGCAAGTCCCTGTTCCCCAACCGACCCGATGAAGCCCTCTCCTACTGGGAAAAGGCCCTCACCTTGGTCGATGCTGGAACGGGTCGATCAGCCGCCGACCGGTTGAGGGGCGAATTGCTGAACAATATCGCTGCGGCTGAGGAACGGCTCGGGAACAGGTCCAAGGCACTCCACCGGTATCGCGAAGCCATCACCGTCCGTTCGCGTTCGGGTGACAGGCAGGGGCTGGGCCAAAGCCTCATGAACCTGGCCGTTTTCCAGCGCAAACAGGGTGATACGGACGGTGCGCTGCAGGGCAATCTGCAGGCATTGGATATAGCACGCGAGGTCGGCGATGTCCAGTTGGAGGCAAGTTGCCTGATGAACCTGGCGCTCCTGTACCAATACCTGGAACTCGAGCAAGAGGCCACCAAGTATTACCAGCAGGCTGAACCGCTCGCCGCACGGCTCAACGATCCGGGGTTGATGTCCCGCCTCCTGAATGGACGGGGAGGCCTTTACCAGAGGACGGGACGCTACGATGAGGCACTGCGTTGCTTCCTTGAGGCCCTCCGCATACGAAGGTCGGTGAACGACCGGTCGGGCATGGCGACCACGTACTCCAACATCGCGGATATCCAGTCCAGGCGAGGCGCAGCCAATGATGCTGCAGCTTACCTTGACAGTTGCATCCAGCTCAGGGAAGGCCTCGGAGACCGGTCGGGGCTCGTGAGCGCCTACGCGCGCCGGGCAGGCATCGCACTTGCCTCCCGAGATCATGGAGAAGCGCTCCGTTGGGCCGGAAAAGCGGCTGCCATGGCATCCGCCACCGGCACGCTGAACGACCGCATCACGGCCACAAGGACACTGAGCGAGGCACTGGCTGCCAACGGTGAGCACCAACGGGCACTGGCGGCATGGCGCGACCACATGGCGGCACGCGATTCCTTTGACCGCACTGAGCGGGCAGAGGACCTGCTGCGCGAGGATTTCCGCATCAGCTTCGAGCGCCTTCGCGTGGCGGACAGCGTTCAGCTTGAACAGGAGCGGTCCATGGCACAGGTGCGCATTGAGGAGGCGGAGGCCAGGTCCCTTTGGCAATGGGTGGCCCTGTCGTTGTCTGCCGCACTCCTTTTGGCCCTTCTGGTGCTGTTGCGCGCGACCAGCAGGAACGAACGAAGGTCGGAAGCCCTCCTGCTGAACATCCTGCCTGCAGCCGTCGCGCAGGAGCTCAAGCGCACAGGCAGGTCCAGGGCGGTGCGGTTCAACGATGCCACGGTCCTCTTCGCTGATATCGTGGGGTTCACCGCACTAAGCGAACGGATGACGCCGGAGGACCTCGTGCACTTGGTCGACGACTGTTTTGGGCAGTTCGACCTCGTCATGGACGAATGTGGGATGGAGAAGATAAAGACCATCGGTGATGCTTACATGGCCGTGGCCGGCCTGCCGGGACAACGAACGGACCATGCGCTGCTCGCCTCCCGTGCAGCCCTGCGAATGCTGGAAGTCACCGCCGGCATGCGCGATCGCGGCATTGAATTGCACATCCGCGTCGGCATCCATAGCGGCCCCGTGGTTGCAGGCATCGTGGGGCGGAGGAAATTCCAGTACGACGTATGGGGCGATACCGTCAACACCGCCTCCCGCCTGCAGGAGTGCAGTGAACCGGACCGCATCAACGTTTCCCTCGCCACCCGTGAGCGCCTCGGTCTGCAGGCGGTTTTCGTGGACAGGGGTGAACTGGCCGTGAAAGGCAAGGCCCCGATGCGGATGTTCTACCTGCAACGGTTGACCGATGGGGCCGCCTCCACCAACGGTGGGTATGAACAGGCGGTGGGCTGAAAACTACCATTGGACAGGGCCGGACCCACGGTGTACCGTGCCCCAAGGGGCTACCTTTGTACCGCATCGAGGACAGACCGCCGGAGATGATCGTACAGGACCCCCATAGAGTGCCGTTGAGCCCGGCACAGAAAGCACGAAGGATCAACCTCGACCCGGACCTGTATGGTACGTTCGCCGAGATCGGTGCAGGACAGGAAACGGTACGCCATTTCTTCCGTGCCGGAGCCGCCTCGCAGACCATCGCCAAGGCGATGAGCGCCTACGACAAGGACTTCAGCAACGCCATCTACGGTCCTGAACCGGGCAACCGCTTCGTGTGCGAAAGCCGGCTCAAGAACATGCTGCGGCACGAGTACGGGCTCATCACCGACCGCCTGTCCCGGAAGGACCATCCCACCAAGAAGTTCTTCACATTCGCCAACACGGTGGCCACGAGCACCTTCGACAAGCCACACAGCGGCCATGGGTGGATCGGTGTCCGTTTCCAAACCTCACCGGAGGAGCCCACCAGCGATGTGATCCTGCATGTCCGCCTGCACGACCCCGACATGAGCCTCCAGCAGGAGTCCATCGGCGTGCTCGGCGTCAACCTCATCCACGCGTGCATGTTCCTGCACAGGGATCCCAACGAGGTGATGACCGCGCTGTATGACAATGTCAGCCGCCACGTGCTCGAGATCGACATGATCCAGATGAACGGGCCGGCCTTCGCTCAGGTGGACAACCGCCTGCTGAGCCTGCAATTGGTCAAGCGGGGATACACCGATGCCGTGCTCTTCGGCCCGGACGGACAGAACCTGCAGGCCAGCGAAAAGCTGTACAAGAAGAACATTCTCGCCATCCGCGGCAGTTTCCGCCCGGTCACCAAGGTGAACATCGACATGATCATGAACGGCTACAACATGTTCATCAAGGAACAGCGTGTGGACCGTCAGAACCTGCAGGTGCTCTTCGAGATCACGCTCAACAACCTGAAGAGCGATACGGGCGATGTGGATGAAAAGGATTTCATCGATCGCGCCGACATCCTCTGTTCCCTGGGGCAGACGGTGATGATCAGCAATTACCAGGAGTATTACAAGCTGGTGGAATACTTCAGCCGCTATACCAAGGCGCGCATGGGGGTCATCATGGGCGTGAACAACCTCGTTGAGGTGTTCGATGAGCGCTACTACCGCAACCTCAACGGTGGCGTGCTCGAGGCCTTCGGAATCCTTTTCCACCGCGACCTCAAGATCTATGTCTATCCGAGCAGGGCAAGCGCGACAGATGCCATCATGACCACCAACACGATGCCCATCCATCCGCGCCTGCAGCCTCTGTACGACTACCTGCTCTTCAACAAGCGCATCATGGACATCGAGAACTACGACCCGAACGTGCTGCACATCTTCAGCCGCAAGGTGCTGGACATGATCCGCTCCGGCAGCACCGGTTGGGAGGAGATGGTCCCCCCCTACGTGGACAACATGATCAAGGACAACAGGCTCTTCGGATACCGCCCTGCCGGAAAGGGGCAGAGAACGGAGGCCTGAGCGTGCAACGGGCATCCGGTCAGCGCATGCGCCGTGGCATGCCACACCGGAAGCGGAGGTCCCTTTCATAACCCAGCGTCATGGAGCCGGTCAAACTACTGGAAGGCCACCGGGGACCGGTCTACGCGCTCGCATCGGCCGGAGCGCAAGGAAGTGTCATCAGCGCCGGCAGCGATGGGGTGGTGGCGCTGTGGGACCTGGGTGGCGGGAACGATGCGCGTGCCATCACGCGCCTTGATGAGGCGGTGTTCAGCCTGCTGCTGCTTCCAGGCCCGGGCCTGTTGGTGGTTGGCACCGAAGGTGGACGCATTCATGTCGTTGACCTTCAGAACGGCCGCGAGCGGCATTGCTTCCAGGTGCATCGTAGGGGCGTATTCGACCTGGTCTCGATCGGTCCGTCACGTTTCGCAGCGGCCGGCGGTGACGGAACACTGAGCATCTGGGAAGTCGATGCGGACGCGCACTGCAGCCTTTGGCGTCAATTGCCATTGGGCGAGGGGAAGCTGCGCGGGCTGTGCCACTTGCAACAGCAGGGCTGGCTTGCAGTTGCCTGTGGCGAAGGACCAATACGGTTGTTGGAAACCGGACTGTTCAA
The DNA here is from genome assembly GCA_044343855.1 of Flavobacteriales bacterium. Taxonomy (GTDB): domain Bacteria; phylum Bacteroidota; class Bacteroidia; order Flavobacteriales_F; family PHOS-HE28; genus PHOS-HE28. The sequence goes on along the minus strand of JBIJDX010000039.1, from coordinate 11,577 downwards.
CGAGGTGCACACCCTGGAAGGGCACGACAGGGGCGCCTTGTGCGTGGCACTGCACCCCACCAAACCTGCATTGCTGAGCGGAGGAAAGGATGGACACCTGCGCGGTTGGTCCATCAACAGCACACCGCGTGAGGTACTCGCATCAGCAGCGCATCGGAGTGCCCTGTACCGCATCGGCGCGCGCGCGGACGGATCGCTGCTGGCCACCGTGGGGAGGGACAAGGCCGTGAAGGTTTGGGATGGGCGCGACCTGGGACCCATTGCGCGGCACGAGGGGCGGGCTGCAGGCCACACGCACAGCGTGAACGGTCTGGTCTGGATGGATGAGCACCTGGTCACAGCAGGGGATGACAGGGTGCTGCGCGTATTCAAGCCCGCCGCTCAAAAGGGATAGATGCGCGGGATGAGGAAGGTGGCGACCATCCAGAATATGAGCTGCAATGGCCAACCCACGCGAAGGAAGTCACGCGCCCTGTATTGGCCCGCACCATAGATCATGGTGTTGGTCTGGTAGCCGATGGGTGTCATGAAGCTGGCACTGGCGCCGAACACCACGGCCATCAGGAAGGGTGTTGGACTGAGGCCCAAGGCCCCGGCCGTGGAGATGGCAACGGGAGCCACGAGGGCGGCGGTCGCGGTATTGCTCATCACCTCGGTGAGCAGGCTGGTGAACAGGTAGATCCCGGATAACACGGCTACCGGCCCCCATGAACCAAGGGTTGCGACAACACCATCGGCCATCCTGTCCGCCAGGCCCGATCGCTGCATCGCCAGTCCGAGGCTCAATGCTCCAGCCATGAGGAAATAGATCCGTCGGTCGATCGCCTCCTGCACCTGTTTCATGTTCATCACGCCGGAGAGCACAAGCGCCACCACCCCTCCAAGGGCAGCCACAGCCACCGGCAGGATGCCGACCGAAGATGTGATGACCACCGCCAGCAGCACGGCAGCGACGATGGCAAAACCTCGACGATCGAAGGCCGGCAGCCCCTCCTGCTCGGTCAGGATCACGAAGGGCGCATCGGCCGATGACCCAAGTTGCTTCAGGCGCTTCACGAAGTGGCTCTTCACCTCGGCCAGGATCACATCCCCGCTTCGCAGAACCGTATCATGCAGGCGCTCGTGGACCACCTCCTCCCGGTGGCGCACCGCGAGCGGCACGGCGCGGTAGCTGCGTATAAGGTCGGTCTCCCCCACCGTCCTGCCCTCCAATGCGCTGTTGCTCGTGATCACCAGCTCCACCAGCGTCGTGCCGCGGCTGCGCAGGTCATCGTTCGCCAACCGTATCGGCGGTTCAACACTGACGTGCGCACGGTCCTTCAAAGCACGGATGTGCGACACCTCGCATCGTACCTTCAGCAGGTCACCAGCCTGAAGCACCATGTCACCCGCAGGCAGCGTGAAAAGCTCATCGCCGCGTCGGATCTGAATGATGTCCATTTCCAATTCGCGCACTAGGGCGCTTTCCATGATGGACCGGCCTACGGAAGGAGCACCCGGCAGCAGTTCCACCTCCGTCACATAGCCCCTCATGCTGAAGCGCTCACCTGCATCCCGATCATGGCGGCGATCGGGAAGCAGGTGGCGTCCGAGCAGCACCATGTAGGCCGTCCCCAGCAGCAGGAACAGTACACCGATGGGGGTCTGCTGGAACATGCCCAACGGGGGAAGCCCGTTCTCCACCATAACCCCGCTCACCACGAAGTTCGTGCTCGTTCCCATGAGGGTGATGGTACCGCCCATGATGGTGGCGTAGCTCAGGGGAATGAGCAACCTGCTGGGCGCCTGACCGGAGGCATGCGCGATCTGCACGACCACGGGGATCAGCAGCGCCACGATCGGGGTGTTGTTGAGGAAGGCGGAAAGCAGTCCCACCAGCAGCATGAACAGCAGCATACCCCGCAACGGGTTCGCGCGAAAATGATCGGAGAGGCGGGGTCCCAGCGTGCTTACGGCACCAGTACCGAGCAAGGCGGAGCTGAGCACGAACATGAACGCCACGGTCAGCGTAGCCTGATCGGCAAAACCGGCGAACCCCTCGGCGGGCGTGAGGACACCTCCCACCACCAACAGCAGAATGATGAGCAGCGCCACAAGGTCGATGCCCAGCTTCTCAGTGATGAACAGGACCACCGCGAGCAGCAGGACACCGGCAACGATCCATTCGTTCGGGCTCATGGCCATGGTGCGAACTTACACCGGAGCCGCTCAGCCCCAATTGGCCACATACCACGGAACGGCGCGCTCCAGGCCACCGCGCAGGTCGTATGCCGGGGCGTAGGAAAGAAGGTCGCGGGCCTTGGTGATGTCGGCAAGTGAATCGCGTATGTCCCCCACGCGCTCGGGCACATGCTCCACCGGCACGGCGGCGATGGCAGGGTCGATGGCGGACAGCGCCGTGCGGAGGTTGTCCACCAGCTCCACCAGGGTGGTGCGCGCGCCGTAGGCCACGTTGAAGACCTCTCCCATCGCCCGGGTGTCCGAAGCATTCATCGCGCACATCACGGCATGCACCGCATTGCCCACATAGGTGAAATCGCGGGTCTGCAGCCCGTCACCATGGATGAGGGGTGGGCGATGGTGCAGGAAGGCCTTGATGAAACGGGGGATGGCCGCCGCGTATGGCCCTTCAGGGTCCTGGCGTTCGCCGAACACGTTGAAGAACCGCAGCCCGATGGTATGCATGCCATGCAACCGCGTGTAGAGCATTGCGTAGGTCTCGTTGGTGGCCTTGGTCACCGCATAGGGCGACAACGGGCGGCCCGTTTCATCCTCCACCTTGGGCAGCCTCGGGGAATCACCGTAGACGCTGGAACTTGATGCGTACACGAAGCGTTGTGCACCAGCCAGACGAGCGGCCTCCAGCATGTTGAGGAAACCGGTAAGATTGGTTTCGTGGCTCCGCAATGGTTCGGAGATCGAGCGTGGCACGGATCCCAGCGCGGCGAGGTGAAGCACCACATCAATGCCCGACACCGCGCGCTCACAATCCGTGTAGGACCGGATATCCCCTTCAAACAGGGTGAATGCCGGCACCCCATCGAACTGTAAGAGATTACTGCGGTGGCCCGTGGCGAAGTTGTCCATGCAACGCACCCGGTGGCCTGCCGCGACCAATGCATCGCACAGGTGACTGCCAATGAAGCCGGCACCACCGGTCACCAGGATCGTACGGGGAGAAACGTTCATGCGACGGAAGGCCTGCTGCTGGGGAGGCGCTCAAAAGTAGACCACCCGTGACGTCCGAGCCGCGCGGTGTTCACTGCGCCGTTCACGATCGATCCTTGAAGGCGGCTCCGAACAGGATCGTGTGCCATCCGGCCGGAACGATGGGGGCCAGTGCGGCATCCATGCGGGCCAGCGCATCGCGCTGCCGTTCCGTGCGTCCCAAGCTGGCCAGCAACCCCGTGCTGCCCTGTTCGATGCGATCGAACGGGGCGAACAGATCGCGGTCCTCATCGATGTCGATGTAGCGCCAGTAGGCGTTCCACGGAACGAAGCAGTGGCGGAGCAACCTGTGAAAGGCTGTGCCACGCAGGTTCTCCGCGTAGAGCAGGATGCCCCCTGGCTTCAGGACCCGGTGCATTTCGCGGATGGCCTGCAGTTGCTGCTCCCTGCTGCCCAGCGCACCGATCATGCTCTTGAAGATCACCACATCGAATCCGGCATCGGAGGCGGGAATGGCCAATGCATCAACAGCCTCATAGGTCACCAGCGTCTGCACACCATGCGATCGATGAAGCCGGCGGGCCTCCCCGGTGGGGCCGTGCAGATCACTGCACACGGTACGGATGCCGCGCGCTGCCAGATAGAGACTGAGGCCGCCATCGCGCTCGCCCAATGCCAGGGCGGTGTGTTCGCCTGCGGCCAGCTGCGCCAATGCACGTTCCCACAGGGGCAGTGCGCGTGACCAGGAGCGGACCTCCCATTGGAAGCAGTCCCGCAGGAATTCGTGATCGCACGCCATGTGACAAAGAAAAGGGGCGGCCGCCGATGGCGCCGCCCCGCTCCGCCGGGGATCCGGGCATGTCAGCGCGCACCTACTTGGCCACGGCAACGCTCCGCTTCTCGCGTATCACGGTGATCTTGACCTGCCCGGGATACGTCATTTCATTCATGATGCGATCCGCTATCTGCATGCTCAACTCATCGCTCTGCTGGTCGTTGATGCGCTCACTCTCCACCATCACCCGCAATTCACGGCCGGCCTGTATGGCGAACGCCTTGGTCACCCCGCCGTAGCTCATCGCCAGGCTTTCGAGGTCCTTGAGGCGCTGGATGTAGGCTTCGGTGGCTTCGCGTCGCGCGCCGGGGCGGGCACCACTGATGGCATCGCAGGCCTGCACGATGGGCGACAGCAGGGTCGTCATCTCGATCTCATCATGGTGGGCACCGATGGCGTTGCACACATCGGGCTTCTCACCGTATTTCTCAGCCAGCTTCATGCCAAGGATGGCATGCGGCAGCTCGGGGTCCTCGTCAGGCACCTTGCCGATGTCGTGCAACAGGCCGGCGCGTTTGGCAACCTTGGGGTTCAGACCAAGCTCGGCGGCCATGATCGCGCTGAGGTTGGCGACCTCGCGGCTGTGCTGGAGCAGGTTCTGGCCATACGAACTGCGGTACTTCATGCGGCCCACCATGCGGATGAGCTCGTTGTGGAGGCCATGGATGCCCAGGTCGATGCATGTCCGCTTGCCCACCTCCATGATCTCCTCCTCGAGGTTCCTGCGGGTCTTGGCCACGATCTCCTCGATCCGTGCCGGATGGATGCGGCCATCCTTCACCAGTTGGTGCAGGGAAAGGCGCGCCACCTCACGTCTCACGGCATCGAAGCAGCTGAGGATGATGGCGCCGGGAGTGTCATCAACGATGATCTCCACACCGGTGGCCTCCTCCAAGGTCCGGATGTTCCGCCCTTCCCGGCCGATGATGCGACCCTTGACATCGTCGTTGTCGATGTGGAAGACGCTCACGGAGTTCTCAATGGCATGTTCCGTGGCTACCCGCTGGATGGTCTGTATGACGATCCGCTTCGCCTCCTTGTTGGCTGTGAGCCTGGCCTCCTCCTGCACCTCGTTGATATGCGCCATGGCGGCGGTCCTGGCCTCGTCCTTGAGGCTTTCCACCAGTTGCCTGCGGGCCTCCTCCGCATTGAGACCACTGATGTTCTCCAGCAGTGAAACCTGCCTGGCATGCAGTTTTTCAGACTCCTCCCTGCGCCGCTCGATCCCGGAAAGCTTTTGTTCCAGTTCGCCCTTCAGCCGCTCCACGTTCTTCTCCTTGTTGGCCAATTCCTGCTGCTGGCGACTGAGCTGCTGCTCACGCTGTTTGGCCTTCTCCTGCGACTGTTGCACGGCACGCTCACGGTCGCGCACCTCCTTTTCATGCTGCTCCTTGAGTTGAAGGAATTTCTCCTTGGCCTGCAGGATCTTCTCCTTCTTAAGGGCCTCGGCCTCGGCCTCGGCTTCCTTCAGGATGCCTGCAGACCGACGCTTCATGGCATTATTCACCACCAGATAGACGATGCCGCCTCCCGCCACGATGCCGGCAAGGAGGCCCATCACAACGCTCATCATGTTCATGTGTTCCACTTGTTTTAGCGGACCACGGGCCTCCTGGGGCGTGAGGGAATACCTTGGTGATGAACGCTCAGGGGAGGGCTTCGGAGAGCGTCCGTTCCAGGGATGCCAACAGCTCCTGGACAGTATCGTCCTGCTGGGGGACAGCGCTGTTGAGCGCGCGCACGGTCACCTCAAGGGCGGCCATGGCCAGCAGGTCCTGCTTGTCGGTGAGCGGATAGCTCACCTTAAGCCGGCCGATGCTCTCGTTGATCTCATCCACGGCACGGCGCACATTCACCTCTTCCGATATGCCGATCGTAAGGGGATAGGCCCGGCCGGCCAGTTCAATGCGTATCGAGCGCTCCTCCATGGTGATCAGTTCTGCTGCGCCACCGGCGACAGGAGCGCCAGGCAGCGGTCGATCTCATGCACGAGCTCGTCGATGCGTTCCTTGGTACCCGCGGTCGCAGCGCCCTGTTCAGCGCTGCGTGCCTTTCGGAGGACCCCGTTCTCCCGCTCCAGCTCGGCCACGCGCGCCCGCAGGACATCCTCCATACGGCGGAGATCCCCCAGATCACCATCCAAGCGCTGCACCCGGGCCTTCAACCCGTCACGCTCTTCCACCAGGATGCGCACCTGGCCAAGGATGGTTTCCAATCTGTCTTTCACGCGGTGGCCCAGCATCGGCAAAGATCCGTTCGATGGTCCGGCTTCAAAGATAACCCTGTCCGCGGCTTTTGCACGGACATTGTATGAACCCCCCCGTGTTGATGGCCCGGCACATGCTTCCGTTCCATGCCCCCTTCTCCGGGGATACCTTGCGCACTCGGATCAGCAGGGGCAGGACATGCGCACCACATGCACTATAAAGGTAATTGATATTGCTACTATAACGTTATCTATATTACTATTTCTACCATCGATCGGAACGATCGCACAGACGTCATCGCCCCCTGTCCGCTACATCAAGCCCATGGACATCCCCTTGAACCTATCCGGGAACTTCATGGAACCCCGCAACGACCACTTCCATGCCGGGCTTGATATGCGCACAGGTGGACGGGAAGGAATACCGGTGATGGCCGTGGCCGATGGCTTCGTCTCCCGCATCAAGATAAGCCCTTACGGCTATGGGAAAGCGGTCTATATCCAGCATGCCGATGGCTACACCTCGGTCTATGGCCACCTGCAGCTTCTGTCGGGCAGGTTGGGCGAGCATTGCCTGGCAGCACAATACGCCCGCAAGGACTTCAGCATCGACATCTTCCCAGGTCGGGATGAATTGCAGGTGAAACAAGGGGATATCATCGGGTTGAGCGGAAACACCGGTGGAAGTGCCGGTCCCCACCTGCACTTCGAGCTGCGCCGAACGGGCGATCAACACGCGGTGGATCCCGAGGGGCTCGGTTACGACATCCCGGACAAGGCGAAGCCGATCATCCTGGGTCTGCGCATACACCCCCTCACCGACAATAGCCGGGTGCAGCCGGTCGTGGGTGACGCAGGTATCCCCGTGCATGGTTCCGATGGCAGCTTCAGCCTCAAGGGATCGGTGCCCGCGGCGTTCGGAACCGTGGGTCTCGCCCTGCATGTGATCGACCGCTACGATGACAATAGCGGCAAATTCGGCGTTCGAAGCATCGAGCTGCAGGTTGACAGCGTCAATGCCTTCAGCATCGTTTTCGACCATGTGGATTTCGACCTGGCCAGGTACTGCAACGCACACATGGACTATGAACTCTTCAGGGGGCGCAAACTGGATTATCACCGCCTCTACCGGCAACCCAACAATAAACTGGGGATCTATGGAACGGAGCCCATGCAGGGACGGATCACCCTGCAACCGGGCAGGACACACCATCTCCGGGTGGTGGCCACGGACGCCAATGGCAACCGATCCGAACTGCGCTTCGAACTGCGGGGCGCACCATTGGAAGAAGCGCGTGAATGGCCATTGCCGGAGCTCGAGGGAAGCCTGTTCCGCTATGATACGGAGAACGTCCTTGAGGAGGATGGGGTAAGCCTCACCCTTCCACCACTTGCCCTCTACGATGACACCTACGTTCGCTACGCACGAAGCACTGCCCCGAAAGGTGCCATCACCCCGCTGCATCGCCTGCACCATCACCTCACCCCCATCCAGCTCAAATGCATGCTTCGCATGGACCTGCCCGAACTGGCGGACGACAAGCTCAACAAGGCGCTCATCGTGCGTGTGAGCGATGGCGGCAAGGTGGACGCCGTGGGTGGACAACGCAGCGGACGCAGCATCAGTGCCACGGTTCGCTCGTTCGGGAACTATGCGGTGATGCTGGACACTACGCCGCCAACCATCACTCCGGTGGATCTCAAGCCCGATATGAGGGGTCGTGAAACGTTCAGCCTGAAGATCGGTGACGACCTGAGCGGGATCTCCACTTATACCGGCAAGCTCGACGGAAAATGGGTGCTGATGGAATACGAGCCCAAGACGAGGGTCCTCAAACATACCTTCGACCGTTTCAGCAAGGCAGGCGGCAAGCGCAGCTTTGAGCTCCAAGTGGTTGACGACCGCGGGAACAGCACCAATTACGCCTATTCATTCAAGCAATGACCCCCCGGGTGAGGCGAGCAGCGCCCGTTTGCACGTGGGCACTGGCGATCGGCTGCACCGCGCCGGATGCGGGTACGACCCGGATCATCGGCCACGGCGGTATGGGCACGGCGGGTCTGGCGCCCATGAACTCGGCAGCATCATTGGGCGAAGCAATGACCCTCGGCACGGACGGGGTGGAATTGGACGTGCAATTGAGCAGCGACAACGTGCTCGTGGCCTACCATGCCAGGGACCTGGCCGAGGAGACCCGCTGTGCCGGACTGATCAACTCCATGGAGTGGTCGGAACTGCGAACATGCAGCGTTGATGGACGCGACGGCAAGGCGCACCCCCTCATCCGGCCCGACGCCCTGCTGCCGGTCCTTGCAAGTTCCCATCCGGGCACCGACTTCACCTTGGATGCCAAGCTTTTTGCTGCGGATGACTGGTGGACATACCTTGAGGCCTTCAGCGATGCCGTGGCCGCCCTGGCTGCCATTCCCGGTCTCGAGGGACGCATCGTGGTGGAGTGCCAGGTGAGCGAATTCCTCGACCTGGTGCGCAGGAAAGCCCCTGGGGTGGCGGTGTTCCTGTACACCAGCGACCCGGAAGCGGCGCTGGAGACGGCTGCGAACACCGGTTACACGGGCATCACCGTGCGGCACGACCGCATCAGACAGGAAGAAGTTGCCATGGCGCACCAACGGGGGCTGCAGGTATGCCTGTTCGGCGCGGGGGGGGGATGGAGCCACCGCAGCGCACTGGGCAAGGGACCGGACCGGTTGCAGACCGACGATCCCGCTATTCTGTCCCCCCCCCGCTGAAGCCGCTGAAACCCGTACCTTTACTGACGCAGGGTCATGCACCACATGCAGAACGGGATGAATGGACGCAGGTCCGCAGGTCCGGGCGCACCAACACTGTGACGGAACCCGGCGTTACGAGAACATCCCATGCCAGAGCCCCGCATCAAGTTCATACCCACAGACAGGAGTGCCTTCTACCCCACCCTGAAGACCAGGGTTGAGGCCTATTTCAAGGAGAACGGGATCAGCAGGCATGCCAATGGCGCCATGAAGGTGAAAGCAGCCGTGCTCATTGGCACCTACCTGCTATCCTTCCTGTGCATCCTGCTGCTGCAGCCCACGTATCCGCTGGCCCTTGCGCTTTGGGCCCTGATGGGGATCGGCCTTGCGGGCATCGGCATGAGCGTGATGCACGACGCGAACCACGGGGCGTTTTCGGCGAGCGAACGGGTGAACTGGTGGATGGGCCACACGCTCAACCTCTGCGGTGGCAGTACGCACAACTGGAAACTGCAGCACAACATCCTGCACCACACCTACACCAATATCACACATGTGGACGAGGATATCCAGGACAGGCTGGTGCTGAAATTCTCACCCCATACCAAGGCCCGCTGGTACCACCGGTTCCAGTGGTTGTATGCCACCTTGTTCTACGGGCTGCTCACGCTGTACTGGGTGCTGGCGAAGGACCTGGTGCAGTATGTCCAATTCGGGGCCAATGGCACGGACAATGGCAGGGCGGGGCAGCGGCGGCGAACACTGGTGCGCATCCTGCTGCTCAAGGCGATCTATTTCGCCATGGCCCTCGGGCTCCCGATAGCATTGGGCATCCCATGGTGGCAGGTGCTCACCGGATTCCTGCTCATGCATATGGTGGCCGGCATGATCCTCACGCTGGTGTTCCAGTTGGCGCATTCGGTGGAGGGAACCACGCATCCACTGCCTGATGCGGACGGGGTGGTCGGCAATGACTGGGCCATCCACCAGGTCCAGACAACGGTCAATTTCAGTCCCGGCAACAAACTCCTGAGCTGGTACGTGGGAGGCCTCAACTACCAGATCGAGCACCACCTGTTCACACGTGTCGCTCACGTGCATTACCCCGCGCTTTCACCGATCGTGAAGCGCACCGCGGAGGAATTCGGGCTTGAGTACCGGGTGAACCCCACATTGCTTGGCGCCCTTCGGAGCCATTACAGCCTGCTCCACCGCGTGGGGCTTCCTGACATGAACGAGGCCATCGGGTAGCCGCTGCGGGCTTAGCGCCCACGCGCAACCGACCCGACCGACCCGGCGATCGGCGCAGGCACGAGTTGCAGGTCCTGCTGCCTGAGCATGATGCCATGATCGTTGCGCAGTCCGTTCCCCGGTCCAGTGCCCACCAAGCGGAAACCCTGATACAGCGGCTGAAAGGGAACCTGGGCCAGGCCTTCCGCGGTGAGCGGTGATCCGGCCATCAATGCCTGGGCATAGAACCGGGTGATGTCATACCCCAGGAATGCATACTCATCCACATCGGTGCGGTTGCGCTCCTGGAAGGCGTTCACGAAGTTGCGTACCGCCTCATCCGCAGGATCGGCGAAGCCCTGGACCGGAAAGGTGAACTGAAGCATGTCGAGGTCCTCCAGTGCCACGGTCTCCATGTCCATCCACGACTCCGATCCGATGAGCAGTATCCTGTAGCGGTACTTTTCGCACTGGCGCTTGAGGGAGGATACCAGGCTGGTCACGAATTCCACATCCTCGCAGGAGGTGACCAGGACATTCAGCCTTTGGGCATCCAGCCTCGCCAGCACGGCGCTCACATCCCGCTTACCGGGGCGAGCGACAAGCACCGAATCGCGCAGGCAGTTCTCCTGCTCTGCAAGGGTTTCATTGAGGGTTCGATGAAGCTGCTCCTGCCCGTCCTTGTCGGCGGATATGGCCGGACGCAGGAGAACGATGTTCTCATGAGCGTAGCCCTGGGTGGCATACCGCGCGGCCACACCGAGCAGATCGGTCCGGCCTGGCGAGGCCTTGCTCACGTTCTCCAACCCCAACAGCACCCGGTTGCCTTGTGGAACGGGACAAACGATGTGGGAGTTGGTCCTGCTTCGCGCAAGCTGCTCGATGGCCGCGCGGTGGAAGGGTCCGATATAGAGGTCGGTGTCCGCCGGTCCGGGGTTCCTCAATGCACGCGACCACCCCACCGGCGATTCCCCGCTGTCCTTCACACGTACATCGGCGCGGAAACCGGCTGCCTCCAAGGTATCAAGCGCCATCCTGGCACCGGCATAGAAGGATGCCGCCATGCGCGAAACATCATGGAACCTGGGTTGCATGGGGTCGCGCAGCAGGGAGCTGTCATTGAGGCTTACGGAAAAGGGCAACAGGTAGGTGATGCTGAACCTGCTGCGGGGTGGAGTCGGCGCGGGAGCATCGGCGACGATCGGCAGCACGGGGGGCGGGGGTACGGTACCCGGCGGCACCGGAACGACGATGACCATTCCCTCCTTCAGCCCGTCCGCCAGCCCACCGTTCGCCGCCTGTATCGCCTCCACGGTGGTGGAGTAACGCTGTGCAAGACCATACAGCGTCTCGGAGGACTGCACGCGATGTTCCATGCGCTGCGCCGGAGCGGCGGGTCGAACGG
>JBIJDX010000038.1:0-16417 GCA_044343855.1 Flavobacteriales bacterium | reverse complement strand
GGGCAGGTCGATGATCAGGGGTGCCGCGGCCTGGGCCGCATCGGCGCCGCCGCCATAGGTGCGCATGCCATTCGTTGCATACCACTGGAGCGTCTCCAGGTAGGGCGTGCGGCCCATGTCCAGGTTATGGTTGCCGGTGAGCTCCACCACGTTCACGCCCAGCTGCCGGAGGATGTCCATGTCGCGCCATTTGGTGGCAAAGCGCATGTGCATGGCCGCATAGTCGCATTCCTCCACACCGCTCACCTCATTGCTCACATGGACCAGGTCGGCGCCTTCGAACAAGGGCCGCAGGTGCCGCAAGACATGGTCCGCTCCCCGCCTGTCGAGCACCACACCGAGGTATCGTGTGATGGCCGTGACACCTGTGTGCAGGTACCGGGAGAGGCGGGTGGGGTCGAAGGGGGCACCATCGGCATGCAGGACCAGCGGATATGCCCCGGGCTCGTCGAAGAACGAATGCCGTCCGACCACGAGCGCCTTCATGCGCTTGTCAAGGCTGTCCAGCGGCACCAGGCATATCCGGTCAGGTTCCTGGTCGAGCATTTGCGCGACGCACTTCACAGGCGGTCCATCATCGAGTGCGAACCTTTCGCTCAGTGGTCCTGCTAGGTCAGCGGTAACGGCCACCTCGCCGCGCGCCAATGCCGCCAGCAGGTCTGCCAGTGAAAGCGTGTCGAGCGGTGATGCATAGCTTGCCACGGCGAGCACGGGCACTTGTGATGGCGGGGCCTCCGGCTTGTCCGGCACATCAACGGGGGGGACATCCCCCGACATGCAGGCGGGCAGCACGGCAATGGCAAGCACGCAGGCTGGACGTACCATTCACAGACCGGGTAGGTCTTCCACCCAGGCGAAGCGGGCGTTGCCACGTTCCCGCAGGCCTGACACATAGCGGGACAGTTGATCGAGCGAAGTGCTGCGCCTGAACTGGTAGTCATGGCAGAGCACCACCACATGGCCATTGCGCAGGCGGTGCCTGCCGACCTGAAGGGTCTTATCGACCAGCGCGTCCACGGAGGCATGCCCGGTATCCGTCACGTCCCCCCATGAAATGTCCCAGCCAACCAACCGTTCGTCGATGCCGCGGTCATCCAACAGCTCCACAAAGGGGCCGGCCAGTTCACTGGTCCGGTTGCGGAAGCCTGTTCGCCAGGTGTTCTTGCCGGGCAGCCGTGTGATGTTGCCCCCCGTCCCGATAACCGCCTTGTTCCGCTCGATGTCGGCCCATACGCGTTCGGGATCGCCGTAGTACACGGAACTCCTTCCCCCACCGATGGCGTGGCTGTAGCTGTGGTTGTACAAACGGAAGAGCGGCTCGGCCGCCACGCTGTCCAGCACGGTCCGCAGTCCCCGGTGTTCGCACTGCGCGCCCACAATGAAGAAGCTCGATCGGATGCCCAGTGTCCGCAGGTGTTGTGCAAGGGCCACAGTGGTCGGATGAGGACCATCATCGAAGGTCATGTACACGGTCACCCCGGGCTCCTCCGGTCGGGGACGTTCGCTGTTGGGGAACGTATGCCCCCCGTGCGTTGCACTGTCTGCGACAAGGGTTGCGGGGGGCGGCGTGGGCAGCGTGTCCATCACCACCGGCAGGTCGGCCCGGTCTGTGCGCTCCTCCGTTGCCCGGGCACCACAGCCGGACACCATGGCCCAGCAGGTTGCCATGGTCACCACCTGCACCATGCTGTGCACCTTGCAGCCGCGCATCTCCCGGTTCATTGGAAGTACTTGTCGGCCAGTTGGCAACCGACCAGCTTCCTGTTGACCTCCTCCACACCCTCGAAGCCCCTTCCGATCTCCTCCACCAGAACCACCACTTCCTCGCGGAACGGGTTCCGTACATAACCCACCAGCTGCACCTTGCCGCTGCAGCGGCCTGTGTGGATGGCCTTCGTGGCCCCTCCGGTGGTGGCCAGCAGTCTGTACTGCACCTGGGGGTCCCACTCTTCATTTTCAGGGTCGGCCGCACGAAGGGTGTTCACCTCCAGCCTGAGACGGATAAGGGTGCCATCCTCCCCGCGTACCTCGGCACGTTCAATGAGGGGAAGATCCTTGAGCGGGCTGATGCCGTGGCGCTCCATCACCCTGGTGATGTCGGCCTGGTGACGGCGCCAGCTGAAGTTGCCGTCGTGTCCTGCAAGGTTTCCCTCGCAGGGCTCACAGGGCCGTTCACAGAAGGCGGTCCTGCTGATGATGCGGTCCGTCATCACATCCTGCACCAGCACCTCATCGCTACCCACCCCGCAGCCGCCGCCCTCGGATATCCTGCGGTAGGCGAACCTGCTTTCAGCGGACCAGCCGATGGGGTGGATGCGCACGCCCAGCCCTTCCGTTCGCCCGGACAGCACCAGTGTGGGTGCGCGGAATTCATCCAACACCTCGGCCGTGCGTGCACTGGTGGCGGGGCGCGCAGTCTCCGTATCAGCCCGGTCCGGTGCGGCAGGGACCCAAACCGGCTGGGCCGCCCGCGGTTTCCATGGCTTCGCAACGAACAGCCACGTCCCCGCACCGGCCACCGCCAGCCCGCAGGTTATCAGGAGAATTCGTGAGGGTTGCATGGGGAATTATGGCAAATGCGTTGGTGGTGTGTTCGCAAATGTATCGGACCTGCGGATGGGTCTGCAAGTCTGGTGGGTCGCTGGCCACACCCTACTCCTCCAGGAACCGCAGTTCCACGCGCCGGTTGAGGGCACGGCCCGCATCGGTGGTGTTGTCCGCCACCGGCCTGCTCTTGCCGTAGCCGATGGTGGTGAGCTGGTCCGGGTCGCAGCCCTGGCGCACGAGGAAGTTGCGCACGGTGGCGGCACGCCATTCGGACAGCTCCTGGTTCATGGCATCGGTGCCCACGTCATCCGTATGCCCCGCGATCTCCACGCGCAGGCCGTGTTGCTTGAGGACGGCGGCCACACGCCGTAATTCGGGGATCGAGAAGGGCAGCAGGTCCTTCCTGCCGAACTCGAAGAAGATGTTGTTGATGGGCATGGCACGCCCTTCGGCCACCAGTTCATCCAGGGTGAAGAGCCGGATGGTGTCCACCCGTTCCTCGGCCTCCTGCGCAGCGCGCAGGTCCAGGTTGCCGGAGATGGGGAAGAAGGTCTCGGTCTCCGTGTAGTAGCCGTAGATGCGGCCCATGGGCAGGGTGATGAAATAGCTGCCGTCCGCCGGATCGCTGTTGGCCTCGCCCATGCGGGTGGCGGTGGAAAGGTCCTCCCACACCAGTTTCGCGCTCACCGGCTTGTTGTCGCTGTCCAGCAACTGGCCCTTCACGGTGGCCACGTGGTCCGGGCGCAACCGTGGCGGTATGTTCACGCGGTACAGCTGCTGGTCCTCCTGGGCCGTGGCATTGAAGTTGCCGCTGCCCGCCTCGCTGCCGCTGAAGTAGGCCCAGGTGCCGTCCGTGCTGAACTTGTAGCCCCAGTCACGGCCCACCCCGTTGATCTCCTTGCCCAGGTTCTCCGGGGTGCTCCAATGCGTCCAGGAGTCCTCGCTCAGGCGCCGTGTGCGGTACACGTCCAGGCGCCCAAGGCCCCCGTGCCCGTCCGAACTGAAGTACAGGGTGCGCATATCCGGGTGCAGGAAGGGCGTACGCTCGCACCCCGTGGTGTTGATCACCGCGCCCAGGTTGATGGGCGGCCCCCACTTCCCGTTGGCCATGCGCTCGGAGACGTAGATGTCCGTGGGGTATTCGTTGCGGTGATCCGCTTCGTCCACGTTGTATCCGCCGTCGCGCTGGCTGGTGAACAACAGGGCCTGCCCGTCCGCGGTGAGCTGCGCATCGGAGTTCCAGGGCCCCACATTGATGGGTTCGCCCAGGTCCGTGGGCTCCTCCCATCCGTAGCTGGTCCGTTGCGTGTGCATCAGGTCGCCGTTGCGGAACAGGTAGAGTTCCGTGCCATCCGTGGACAGGTGCACGGGAGCGTCGTTGTCCGAGGTGGAGCTGAGCTCATCGACCACCGCCGGTGCCGCCCATCGTCCGCCGATGGCCCTGCTTTCGAAGATGTCCTCCCCGCCGATGTTGTCCGGCCTGTTGCGGCCACAGAACAAGAGCACCTCGCCATCGCCGGAGATGGTGGGCACGTATTCCCAGCCGCTCTTCGCCGTGATCGGCGGTCCGAACGGGGTGCGTTTCACATCCCGTTCCTCCCGTGCCTTGAGCAGGGCCATGAGTTCCAGGTAGTGGCGGTCGTTGCCGAAGTTGCGGTCGAAGCGCTCCACCTGGCGCAGTGCCTCGGACCAGTTGCGATCGCCGATGAGGTTCTGGGCCAGTGCCACCAGGGCATCGTAGGCCATGCGCCGCGGTGCGGCCGCCTTGATGTAGGCCTCGATCTGGGGGATCTGGCTTGTCTGGATGCGGTCCAGGTCAAAGCCGGAAAGCATCGCGGCCAGTTGCATGTCCTCCTGGAAGGCCTCCTCTTCTGCGCCGGACAATCCTTCCCAACCCACCTGCTCTCTCAGCCATTCGAGCGTGGACGATCGACCATCCTTGCTGGCCGCCCCATAGAGTTCGTCCGCCAGCCTATCGCGGCCCAGGCTTTCCGCCTGTGTGTCCAGCAGGTGTTTCAGCAGCAGGATGTCGTGTGTTCGTGTGGCGATGGCGTGCATGGAGTCGATCGCGGTGGGTACGAAGGCGTGCTTGGGGAACTGGTCCACGAAGCGCTTGAACGACCAGCCATCCCCTGCGTGGGTGCGTTCGGCGATGAAGCACTTGTCGCGCCGCTCACGGGCCAGGGACGCGAATTCGCTTTCCGGGTAGGTGCTCAGGTAGGTGTCGAAGTCGGCCGAGCGGGTGGAGTTGGCGATGGCCGCGTAGGCAAGGTTGTGCAGGCGGCGACGTGCCTCGGCCACCTGCCTGGCCTTGGGATGGCGCACCACGAAGTCCTCGTAGGCGTCGAGGGTGTTCGCACGTTCGGCTTCCGCGAAGGCGAGCTCATCGCGGCGTTCCATCGCCTTGGTTGCCTCGCGTGCCAGCGGGTAGGTGCGCAGGAAGGCCTCATAGGCATCGATGTCGTCCGCCAGCCGTGCCTGTTCATAGGCCAGGGTGTTGCGTTTTTCCGTGGCGGCGGCGGCTTCCGCAGCCCCGGGGAAGCGCTTGAGGAAGTCGGTGTAGGCATCGATGGTGTTGCGTTGCAGGGCCGACTCATAGGCCAGTGTCGCGATCAGGGCGCGGGCGCGGTCACGCTGTCCCGCCGGCGCCTCGTCATACACCTTCAGGAAGTGTTCGGCGGCGGCCGTGGTGCGCGCCGCCATGGCCCGGTCGAAGGCCTGCTGGATAACGGTCCACTTGAGGTCGGACAGTGCCTGGTCGTTCAGCCCGTCCTTCACCCAGCGCTCACGGTCGCGCAGGTCGGCCGCATTGTAGCGCAGGCGTGCCTCGCGGATGAAGAGGTATGCGGAGTCGGAACGCGAACCGGGATTTCCGGCGGTGCTGTACAGCTTGGTGAGCGAATACAGGGTCGGCACATCGCCGGGGTCCTTGCCGAGGTCCTTCAGGAGCTTCACGCGGGCCTTGTCGTAGTTGCCCTTTTCAATGAGCCCATCGCGGCTGCCCTGGGCCATGGCGGGTGCTGCAAGAGCGCCGGCCAGCAGGAGCATGGCCAGCGAGCGCCACCCCCACACACGTACGAAGCCATGTAACTGCGCGCCCATTGTCCGCTATGGGGATGACTGCCTGCCCGGCGGCATCACGGTGCGGGCGATGCGCGGCCTGCCCTTGTTCACCTCCGTGTCAATGCTGGACGGTGGCGGTGGCGGAGGTGGCGGTTTCCTGCCCGATCTACGCATTGCCCAGAGCAACAGCACCGCCAGGGGTGCCAGCAGCAACCACCAGTAGGTCCGGGTGCCGGAGTTCGCTTCGTCCGCCGCCTCCAACGGGGGAGTGGCGGGCAGGGGCGGCGCGGCGGGGGGGAGCGTCACCATGGCGGTATCCGGCGCGATGGCGGTGGTGTCCTTCAGCGTGTCGGCAACCGCAGGCGGCGCCGCTGCAACGGGCGGAAGGGCCAGCTCACGCAGGCCGGCCGAGGTGATGTACGCGTCCAGCTTGGCCGTCCGGTCCTGACCTGCGGCCGCCCTGAACGAGGCACTGCCCAGCAGTTTGCGGCGCACTGCGGCAATGAGCGCATCGCGGCGTCCGGCGTAGGCCTCCGGTGTTTCGTCCAACGGTTGCAGCCCCATGAGCTGCTCCTGCAAGCCGATGAGCAGCTGCACATCGCGCAGGTTGGTGCTGTCGGCAGGTGCGGCGAAGCGTGCCTTCAGCTCGCCGAGGTATGCGGCCCTGCGCTGGGGACCCATGTCGCAGGCCATCGCCGTGCCGGGTGCCTGCACGTTCTTGCACAGCATGCACATGAACGCGTTCGCAGCGCGCCCGGCCCTGCCGGTTACCGTGGTGTCCGGTGTTTGCGCGGACAGCAGGGTGGACCAAGCGAGTGCGATGCACAGCAGGGCGCCGCGCGACAGGATGCCTTTGCGAACGGGAATGTTACTGCGCACGGGACGAATATAGGTGAAGGTGGTTCACCGGCTTGCCCGGCGCAGACTGTCGGCAAACCGGTCGTATTCGGTCCGGTACTCCAGGTAGGCATCCACCAGGTGGCCGCTCTCATGCGAACCGGTGGGGTCCACCTCCAGTCGTTCCGCGGCGGCAGGACGTGTGCTGTTGAGCCACGAACGGAAGCGGTCGCCGTCCTCCTGGGTGCGGAAGGGCATGACCTCCCGAGGGTCCATGCCCTCCTCCATGCGCAGGTAACCGGCCTCCGTGTAGGCGATGAAGAAGTTGCAGTCCTGCGGGGTGAACCAGCGCAGGAACTTCGAGCCGAAGTCGGTCACGCGCACGCATCCGATGCTGTTGGGAGCACCCAGCATGCCGCGCGCCAGTTCGGACAACGCACATTCGTGGATGCCGTTGCTGCTCATGGCACGGGGGTATTCCTCCGCGGGGTCCATCAGCAGGAAGTTGGGGAGCTCGGCGATGCCCTTGTAGAAGGTGACGCGTGTGTTGCCCCCACCCACGGCGGAGTCGTGCAGCGCATCCCACTCGTCATACCTGCGCTGCCGCTCCCAGTTCTTGCTGGTGATGCGGTAGCGTCCCGCGTAATAATGGCGGCGGTCGCCCAAGGGCCATGATTCGTGGAGGGCGCCGTTGCCACTGGGGCTTTGGCGCTTGGTGGAGATGGCGAAGCGTGCCACTTCCTTCAGGGTGTCGCCCTCCACCTCGCAGGCGCACAGCACCTGTCCCGCGGCATACACCTTGGAGCGGGTGGCGGCATGGCGCCGTTCGATGGGCCGTGTGCGGTAGCGCCACACCTTGTCGATGTAGTTCACCAGCGGCCCTGCGCTGTCCGGGCGTGCCACACGGATGGCTTCGCGCAGGCTGTCCAGCTCCTCTTCAGGAGTGTCAACGCCCACCACTTCGAGGCGCTCCAGGAGCAGGCTGTCCAGTGTGGAGAAGCCCTGCAGGTCGCGGATGCGCGGGTAGCGCTCCCGCACCCCGCGTGCAGTACTGTCCGGTGTGGTGCTGTCGAGGTCGCCCACCAGGTAGCGGTTGCGGTATCGGTTGGTGGCCGGCAGCCGGTCGTTGAAGAGCTGCTCAAGGCTGTAGCCGATGGGACCGCCGGACTGCCAGTAGGCGCTGTCGCGCACCAGGGGCAGGTAGCAGGGATTGCGGCGCGCGTAGGCCAGCAGTTCCTCCGCGGAAAGTTCGGCGATGGTGCGGCGTGGCGGCGGCGGTGGGGGAGTGGTGTCCACGGCCAGGGTGTCCGGTGCGGGCGGTGGAGGTTCTCCGGCCGCGCCCCCGCAGGATGGCATCAGCAGCAGTAGCGGCAGTGCGACGATGAATGCCGATGTCAGCGTCCGTTCCATGAGAAGTGTTGGTAGTCCTTGGCGCTGCGCCAGCCACCGCCCCATTTCCAGCCGATGTGGCGGAAATGACGCACGGCGGGGGAGCGTTCGGTGATGGTGCCCTGCAGTCCGGGGTCGTACACCCCGTTCGCCGGGGCCACGGGCTTGCGGGGATGCACGAAGGGGTTGTAGCGCGGGTTGATGTCGATGGCGCGTCCCTTGGCGTGCTCCGAGAGGGTGCCCGAATCAAGGACCGACCGGTAGTTGAAGCAGGAGGTGTTGTTGGCCTGCATGGAGCGCTCGTCGTCCCAGCCGTATGCGGCGATGGGCACCACGCGTTCGATGGGGAATGAATCGGCCAGCAGCCGCTCGAAGACGAGGGCGAGGTCACCGGCCACGCTGCGGTCGCACACCAGCTGCCCCCGGTGGATGCGGCCGTCGAAGCCCAGGTGCCGCACCTCCAGGAGCGCCATGCGCGCGGCGAGTTCCGCGGGCACCTGCAGGCCGTCCATGGCCTCGCGCAGCGACATGCGGCTGTCCACCACCTCGGCGGCGGGTGGGCAGGGTGGTGCGGCGGGGACATCGGCAGGCGGTGCCTCGCCGGAGGGTGGGGACGGAGCGCAGCCCGCGGTTGCCAGCATCAGGATGAGGAGGTGGGGGACCACGCGATGCATCGCCTTGGGTGCGTTATCGTAGCCCAAAGAAAACAAACCTACCGGAACCGCGCGGCTTTGCGCTCCACCTCCTCGAACGTGTGCTCCAGCAGCAGCAGCTTGTCGCCCTTGGCGTTGGTGAGGCCCCATTTGGTGCCCTTGCGCAGGGCGAAGAGGCCATCACCGAGCGGGGATATCTCGTTGAATATCTTCGGTATGATCTCTTTTCCGTTATAATCATAAGCGCACAAAATTGAATTTTGACGAACATGAGCTTCTCTTACAAAAATTAAATAATTTACAGTATCTATATCTATATCAAAAGAATCAAAATTAAAAATCTCTTTTTTCAATTTTGAATTATAAATTCTCCAATATGGATTTATTATTCCCTGAATAACGCACCCACTTCCAGCAAGAATATAATCATTCCTGGTGCTGGAAACTCTATACAAATAAGGGATATTTGTTAATTCAATAGTCCCATATACAGCTGGAACCAGTATCCTCAAGTTCTCGTCTACATATCCTAAACCCAATGTATCAAGTATGAATCTTCCATTCGCAAAAACATCGGATATAAACTTAAATTCATGTCCTTTCGCTTTTGCGATGCTCGGATCGATCTCGTACACCTGTGCACTTTCGGATTTGGTTTCAAAATAAAACGATTGGTCAGTATCCATAAAATAATCATCACTACCTGAAAAATACTTATAATAATTGCTTTTTAATATTATTTTTTCTTTCGTTATCTCTGATCTGTCAGGTGGCACAATATTCAAACATGTAACTGCAAAATATACGGGGTTTTTGACCAAATTATAATTCCCATAATTCTTTAATATGTTTCCTTTTTCATTGAATATTGAACAATTTCCTTTGCTAATTATTATTTCATCATAGATCAGTACATTGTTTTGATCTCCACCCCCTCCAATCGCGTTTTCATTCCATGTTTTCTTGAATGTGCCGCCATTGCAGGCACAAAAAAGATCATCTACGGGATAGATGTCATCATGCTCCTCAGGGATGATCATGGTTCCATCCGGACCGAGCAGGCGCCATTTTCCACCCACGATGATCTCCGGCCTATCGCCCGGATCACCCTTCAGGGCTTGCCTGGAGAAGCCGAAGTCGAGGCCTGCGAACCCTCCCTGATATGTAACCCCGTTCTGAAGGTCCAAGGGTATGCCCGGCGGGTCAAGGGGCTTTCGGTATGTATCGCCATCCTCGTCCTTGTAAAGGGGGAATCCGGGATCCGTATACCGCTTTCCGCCCACGTTCACCAACACCAACCCACGCAGTTCGTCCACGTAGCGGTGCTCCCCGGGCGGTGCGGTGGTCCGTCGGAATTGATACCCCTCCGGCGGCCCGCCCGCGGCACGGAGCGAGTCGCGGGCCTCCTGCAGCGCGGCGCTGTTGGGGTTGTTGCGGATGTAGTCCACGTAGCCCTGGGCATCACCGGGCCGCGCGTTCTCACGGAACTCCCAGCGTTCCCGTTCGGCGCGTGCCTGTGCGGTCCGTGGGCCTGCCGGATGGCGTGCCAGGTAGTCCCTGTACGGGGCGGAACCCGTGCTACCCGCCAGCGCATCGAAGGCCAGGATGGCGATGCGTTCACGGGCATCGGCCCCCTCCCCGGCACCCGGATGGTCGCGCAGGAACTGCTCGTAGGCCGCGATGGTGTTGGCGTTGCGTGCGTCCACATAGGCCAGCTGCGCCAGCCGCGCCCGCGCCCGGTCCAGCACGGTGGCCGGCTCAGCCGCGTAGGTGCGCAGGAAGGCGCGGCAGGCGTCCATGGTGTTGCGTTGCAATGCCTGCTGGAGGGCGTGCGCCACGATGAGCTCGCGCAGGTCGCGCACCGCACCGGCGTTGACCCCGTCCCTGGCCCAGCGTTCCAGCGCCCTGGCATCGGCGGCGGCCATGGCCTGCGCCGCGCGCAGCACGGTGGCGTAGGCCTGGTCCACATCGCGCCCCCCGTAGGTGGGCAGGTCCAGGAGGTAGGCCATGCCGTAGAGGGCGGCCGCGTCGGCGGGGTCCTTGGTCAGGTCCTTATCCAGCCTGGCAAGTGCGCGGGGGTGATCGCCCTTGTCGATGAGCTCGCGGTGGGCGCCCTGTGCCCCGGCAAGCGATGGGAGGGCGAGCAGGGCGAGGAGCAGGAGGGGGCGCATGGTGTCAGCGCATGGTGCGGGCCTTCTGCAGCACGGCCTCGTAGCTGTGGTCCGCCAGCAGCAGCTTGTCGCCCTTGGAATTGGTGAGGCCCCATTTGGTGCCCTTGCGCAGGGCGAAGAGGCCACCCTTGAGGGGCTGCACCTCATCGAAAATGGCGGGAGCGAGTTCCCGGCCGGTGAGGTCGAACAGCCCCACGGGCCCCGCTGCACCGTTGCGGCCGGGAAGCATGGCGATGATGGCATCGCCCGCCACCAGCACCGAGGCATGATCCCGGGGCAGCAATGGCCTCTTCAGGGCGGAGCTGTAGACGTTCCACTGGTTCACGTCAGCCTCGTACGGGTCCGGGATGCATCCGGCCACGCTCTCATCCACGAACAGCACGGGCGACACCACGTAGAGGTGGGTGCCACTCCGGTATCCCACATCCACCACGGACCGGTATTGGAGGGGCAGCAGCCACTGCAGTTCGGCGTTCATGCGTCCTTCATGGATGCCATCGTGCACCTTGATGGTCCCGTTGGGGCCGGGCTTCAACGCGTAAGGCAGGAAATCACCACCGGCATCACCTGCAGTGAAGGGCCGCATCCCTGTGCACTTCACCCGCAGTTCCATGTCGGATGTGACGACTCCGCCGTTCCGGTAGATGAAGGTGGGTGCGCGCAGGCACATCATGCCCATGGGTGCCGGGTTCGTTCCTTCCGCATGTGCGTAGGCATAGGCCTGCTCATCCAGCCCGGTCCGGTCGGAAAAGTTGATGCCCGATCCCGCCTTGTACTCGCCGCAGGTGTTCCTCAGGTCATGCTGCGCATCCAGTGCGTAGGTCTGCTGGGCGGGCGCGACGATCACCCCCCGGGTGTTGTACAGGGCACAGGAACCCTTGGTGATCTCGATGGCGCGCTGCAGGGAGGTGTAGTAACCGTGCAGGTCCTCGTAGTCCTCATCGCTCAGTTCGGACCAGCTCTTCCTCACCGTGCCGCCCTTGCAGGCGCAGAACAGGTCCCCCGCAGGGAAGATGTCATCGTGCTCCGCCGGTATGATCACCGTGCCATCCGTGCGGCGCAGGCCCCACTTGCCGCCGAGGACGATGTCATTGCCGTTGGTGCCCTTCAGGGAATGCCCTGTGAAACCGAAGTCCAGGCCGGAGATCCCCCCGTTCCATACGACACCGTTCTTCATGCCCCATGGTTCGGGTGCGGGGTCTGACCGAAGGAAACGGAACATGCTGCCTTCCTCCAGTGGGAAGCGACGTCCGCCGGCATTGAAGAGCTCCAGGCCCTGCCGTTGATCGGTGTAGGTGAGTTCAGCGGCCTTCCCGTTCGTACGGACGAAACCGCCGTTCTGGGCGGTGGCCACCGGTCCGGCCACCAGCCACCCTGCCAAGGCCCACCACCGCAAGCCGGTTACCATCCGCCGTCCTCGTATTCCTCCGTGCTCTCGTCACCACCGGGTTCGCCCCCGCGACCGGGGTACAGGTCGATGGTGAACGAATCGCGGTCTGAGCGGATCTCCACGATCTCCCCTGCGGGGCCCTGCATCCAGGACTTGAAGCCCCCGTAGCTGCCATCGGGTCGCGAGCGGCGCTCGTCCTTGGTGAATCCCGGGAACAGCCCTTCGGCGTAGCTGCGCAGGTCCAGCAGGTGGTCCCTGCCACGCCCGTTGAGCTTGATCACGAGCCGCATGGCCTCCGGGGTGGCGGAGCCGTCGAGCGCATAACTGGAGGTGGTGTACCAGCCCTCCTGGCGGCGTTCGGTGCGGTAGATCTTGCCGAACAGGGTGAGCCCGGCGGAGGCATCACGTGTGATGGCCTGGTCCTCAGGGGCCCTGAATTCCCTGTAGCGGAGGTTCAGGGTGGCGGGGTCGATCTTCAGCTTGGAGGTCCATTCGTCCAGTGTGGTGGCGAAGGTGATGCCGCCGAGCCCGGTGGGTGTCACCGCCCCCTTGAGGTAGGTTTCCACGGCCGCCAGGTTGAAGAAATCGGTCTCCACCTCGGTGAATTCCTTTTCAAGGAGCTGTTCCCCCAGGTCAGCGGGCATGGCGCCGGGCATGGTATTGAGAATGTCCGTGGAGTACTCCTTGAACTGTGGGTTGATCACGAATTTTCCGTCGGTGCCGATGAACCCCACCTGCCTGCCCGACCTTACCATGGCCGTGCTGCCCAGGAAGGGCAGGGCGAGGTCGAACTGCGGGTTCACCACCAGTTTGCCCTCGCGGTCGGTGTAGCCCCAGAGCTTTCCCGAGCGCACCGGAGCCATGTCCGTTCCGTTGAAGCCCAGTGCGGCGGAGAACTGCGGGTTGATGATGAGGGTGCCTTCCTTGTCGCACCATCCCCAGCGGTCACCCTGTGCCACCAGCAGCAGCTCGCCATCCCACGCGGCATCGTCGTATTGGGGGTTCACCATGAACGTGCCGGCCTGGTCGATGAGGCCCCACTTGCCGTTGCTGTTCACGGCCGCATGGCCCTTGCGGAAGGCTGCGCCATTGTCGAACTGCGGGGTGATGACGAACGCACCGTTGGCGTCGATGTAGCCCCATTTGTCAAGGGAGGCATCGCGCACGGCGCAGCGTCCCTCGCTGAAGTCGCCCACGGCATCGAACTGGGGGGCTATCGCCACGGCACCCTGCTTGTTCACGAAGCCCCACCGCGCCCCTTCGCCCTCCACGAGGGTGCTGAAGGCGGCAAGCCCTTCGTGGAACCACCGCGCGCGCTCGGCGTCCTGGAGGCTGAACACCACCCCTCCGGTGGTGTTGATGGCCGTTGGCGGACCTCCCTCGGGCACCGTCCATGCCATGCCGTCGCTGAAGGAGGTGGCACGCAGGTATTGTGAGGGGACCACATACTTGCCCTGTGTGTCGATGTATCCCCACAGTGGCTCATCGCCGCTCATCTGCACGCATGCCAGGCCGTCGCGGTGCACACCGGCCTTGCTGAACTGGGGGTTGATGAGGATGGACCCCTCTTCGTTGATGAACTGGTATTCATTCCCATTGGATACGGGGATGAACTCAAGCCCGTCCTTGGAGGTGAACAGGTTGCAGGCGGGGAGCACTGAGGCGGCGATGAGGAATATCGTCGCGGAACGGAGGCAGCCGTGAAGGTTATGCATGGAACGCTGAATGGAACGGGCAATAATACGGAAAGGCGCGGTAACGTATGGCTCACCGCAGGCGGATGCGCTGTCCGGGATGGATGAGGGACCGCTCTGTGAGGCCGTTGAGGCGCAGCACGGCGCGATGGTCGATGCCATGGCGCCGGGCGATGAGGTGGATGCTCTCGCCGGCACGCACCACGTGGAATGCCTCGCCGGGCGTGGGTTCCGTGGCAGCGGCCCCTGGCAGGCGCTGCAGCCGTTCGACCAGGGCGGCGCGTTCGGTGGACAGGTCGGGGCAGCACCGCGGATGCAGCTGTTGCAGTCGTTCCAGCAGGGACAGGGCGAAGAGGCGGCCCTGGAGCTGGTATCCCTCCGGGTTGAAGTGCAGGCGGTCCCTTGCTGCAAGGCCCGCAGCATGCCACGCGGCCAGCGCCCCTTCGCCACCCATGGCGGCATGCAGGTCGAAGAACGCGGCTCCGGTGTTCGCCGCCGCACTGCGCAGGGCCCTGCTCACCGCCGGCCGGAAGGGGGGTATGCGTCCCTGGGCCCGTGTGTCGGGCGGTGTCATCACCACCACCGCTGCGTTCGGCATCCGCGTGCGCACCTGCGCCAGGAACTCCTGCACGGTACCGGCGTAGGCCAGCGTGTCGAGGTCCTTCGCATAGGCCTCGTTGGTGCCATAGGAGAACACCACCAGGCGGGGTTCCAGCGCCTGCAGTTGTTCCAGCACCAGGGCGTCCTGTGCGGCGAGCTGGGTGAACTGTGCCCCCACCACACCGGCGGCATGGTAGTGCACGCCCGCCGGTGGACCATCGATGAGTTCGAAGGCGTGGAGGGTCCATGTGCCGGTGCCGGCCAGGGTGATGTTGAAACCGGTGGCACCTGGTGCCAGGTCCCAGGAGGAGGTCGTCCATCCGCCGGGCAGGCAGGGTGACGGTGAAGCGGGGATGCCATCCACCAGCGGTCGCGGGGCGCCCGCGGCACAGCCGTGCCGCACGCGCAGGGTGCGCGGAGCGGCCGATACCAGGTCCTCCTTCCAACCGATCCGCAGGGCCGCACCGGGCGCCGCGCCCTGCAGCGCATATCCGAGCATCCCCACGGTGCCGGGCGTGGGCGATGCCACCACGTTCAGGGCTGACCACTCCCCCGCGGACTCCGAGGTGAACCCGGAAGGGTCGAAACTGCGGGCCCGGCCGTAGGGGAACAGCAGCCCCCTGTCCACTCCGCCGAACCGTGCCTGCAATGCGCCGCGCACCGCGCCCGTGAAGCGCCCCCCCTGCACATGGCTGTCCCCGAAATGCACGGCGTTGAACGCCTCTCCCCGTTCCATGAACACCAGCGCCGAATCCAGTTCGGGCGTGGTCTGCAGCCATTGCATGGCGCCATGGGGTGCTTGTGCGGCCACCCCGTTCGCCACCAGCAGCAGGAGATGACAGGCGCGCTTCATTCAGAACTGGAAATAGATGAACGGCTGCACCGCGTGGTCCTCGAACTGCACCACAAGCTGCAGCAGCACCAGCAGCACCAGCGGCCACAGCACGATGGGCAGGCGGCGTACAAGGAGGAAGATCCGTTCCCTGGAACCGGCAGGTTGGAACACGAGCAGGGCGGACGCGAGCAGCAGCAGCAGCAGTTCAGGACGCGCCTCCCAGGAGCCCTGAAGATCGGCCAGACGCGTGTTCAGGGCCACCTGCCGCAGGCTGTCGAAGGCCGCGCCGAACGAGGTGGCGCGGAAGAAGACCCAGCAGCCCGCCACGAAGTGGAAGGTGAGGAGTGTGCCGAAGGCCCGGTGCATGCGTATGCGCGGTCGCCGGAGCGTGGTGCGGGCCCATGCCTTGTGTGCCACCAGTGCCAGCCCGTGCAGGCCTCCCCAAGCCACGAAGCGCCAGTCGGCCCCGTGCCAGAGCCCGCCGAAGAGCATGGTGGCCAACACGAAGAGGGCGGCCGCGCGGGTCCCCCTTCGGTTGCCGCCGAGCGGGATGTAGATGTGGTCGCGCAGCCAGTCGCTGAGCGAGATGTGCCAGCTGCGCCAGAAGCCGGTGATGTCGCTGGCGGTGTAGGGCACCCGGAAGTTCTCGCACAGCCGGTAGCCCAGCAGCAGGGCCATGCCGATGGCGATGTCCGAATAGCCTGAGAAATCGAAGTAGATCTGGAAGCTGTAGGCATAGATGGCGAGCAGGTTCTCCCCGCCGGAGAAGCCGGCGGGGCCGGCATGCACGAGGTCCACGTACCGCCCCAGGTGGTCTGCCAGCAGCAGCTTCTTGGCCAGCCCCGTGGCGATGCGGGTGAGCGCCTCGGCCACCAATGCGCGGTCGGGCGCCAGCGGTCGCGCCAATTGGGGCAGGAAGTCGCGCGCCCTTACAATGGGCCCGGCCACCAGGTGCGGGAAGAAGGTCATGTAGAACGTGTAGTCGAGCAGGTCGCGGCAGGGCTCCACGGTGCGTTTGTGCACATCCACCAGGTACCCGATCGATTGGAAGGTGTAGAACGAGATGCCGATGGGCAGGAACAGGTCGCCCACCTGCATGTGTGTGCCCAGTAGGGCGTTGAGGTTGCCCGCGACGAACGCCGCATACTTGAACCAGGCGAGGAAGGACCCGCTGAAGGCGATGGCGATGGCGAGCAGCCACCTGCGGCGGGCCCCCTGTTGCCGGGCGATGGCGTGCG
>JBIJDX010000037.1:0-16484 GCA_044343855.1 Flavobacteriales bacterium | reverse complement strand
TTACATCCTCTTCGACCAATCGGGAAATGCCATCCCCGTGGGATTCAAGAACGGCTTCTGTGTGATCGATGTGGGGTGCAACCCCGGCAACACCGGCCAATATGGCTGCAGCAACATGGGCATCTCAAAGGGTTGCTACGACATCTATGGTTCGGGCACCACCTGCAACTGGATCGATATCACCAACGTGCCAGCCGGCACCTACACACTTGTGCTGCGCACCAACTGGCAGCGGGCGCCGGATGCGCTTGGCAGGCATGAGCGTGATTACACGAACAACTTCGCACAGGTGTGCATCAACATCACCCGGAACGCACAGGATGTTCCGTCGTTCACCGTGGTGGGCCAATGCGCCCCCTTCACCGACTGCCTGGGGCAAGCCTACGGGGATGCGCGCTTCGATTGCACGGGCGTATGCGATGGCCCCGTGAAGAAGGGGGACCTGAGCGGCGACTTCGTCCAGAACCCGCCGGATGCGATGGAATACGTCCAGTCCATACTCGGCAACGACATCACGCCCACCGACTGCAACGACCTCAACGCGGATGGATCCATTGATGTGACGGATGCCGCATTGCTGGTGAACTGCTACACCCAACGGGACATCCACAACCAACAGACCATCCTGGACTATCACCCGTGGTGTGAATTCCCCCGCGGCTGGCTGAGCACAGGGGACCAGGTGGACCTGAAATTGGCCAACCTCGACCCGATCAACAGGACCGTGGATGTGCTGGTCCGGAACAACACCTGCCGTGTTCTCGGTTA
Organism: Flavobacteriales bacterium; assembly: GCA_044343855.1. Lineage (GTDB taxonomy): Bacteria > Bacteroidota > Bacteroidia > Flavobacteriales_F > PHOS-HE28 > PHOS-HE28. The sequence goes on along the minus strand of JBIJDX010000037.1, from coordinate 15,716 downwards.
TGAGTTCGACCTGGGTGGCCTCACCATCCAGACCGCCGCAAACCTGGCCCCCAACCTGGCAGGCGACTTCGTGGTGAGCACCACCCTGGGCGGCACCAAGGTGATCGGGATCTCCTATATCGACACCACCCTGGTGAAGAGCTCGGACTTCGTGCCGCTGGTGCGCATCAATTACCTGGCACTGACAGGTGCCGAGATCTGCATCAGCGACATCGTGGCCATCGTGAACAGCGAGGCGAACCCCGTGGTGACCAACGCCGTCGATGGATGCCTTTCCGTGCCGAACGTGGTGGCGGTGAGCCCGCGCGCCATGCTGGAGGGCCCCTTTGACAATGGCACCCAGCTCATGCGTGACGACCTGCGCCAGCAGAGCCTCATCCCCTTTACCGAACCCTATACGGCACTGGGGTTTCCAGCAGGCGATGGAGGGCAGACCGTATCACCCGCCGTACTTGAGGTGACCGGGCCCAACGCAGTGGTCGATTGGGTGAGGGTGGAGGCGCGCAGCGTTTCAGCGCCGCATGGGGTGGTGGGTGCCACCAACGGCCTCCTGCAACGCGATGGCGACATCGTTGCGCCGGATGGCGTTTCGCCCCTGGCGATCCCCGTGGTGCCAGGCAACTACCACATCGCCGTCAGGCACCGCAACCACCTTGGGGCCATGACCCTGCAGCCTGCAGGGCTTTCCACCATGACGCAACCGGTGGACCTTGCCAGCAGTGGCATGACCACCTGGGGGGCCGATGCCCGCCGCGCAGCGGGGAGCATGATGCTGCTGTACACCGGCAACGCCAACATGGACGGACGCCTCAGCTATGCCGGCGCATCCAACGACCGCGACCCCATCCTGAGCATCGTGGGAGGTGCCGTACCCACCAGCGTGGCCTCCGGCTACTACCGCGAGGACACCAACATGGACGGTCTCGTGAAATACACCGGCCCGGCGAACGACCGCGATGTCATATTGTTCAACATCGGGGGACTTGTACCGACCGCCGTGAAGCTCGAGCAGATACCCGGTCAGTAGCAACAGCGGCCAGCCCGGGCAGGGGCATCAAAAGGGTGACACACAGCCGCGGCCTGCCGATGGGTGGGCCACGCTGCATCATTGATCGGGGTACCCAACCGCGTTGCGCGCTGCACTATGGGCCCGACGCGGATGACAGGGATGGAACACCTACCGGCCATCGTCCCCGCCGCGTGCATGCTGGAGCAGCACACGGGCATTCTCCCGGGCCTGTTCGGTCACGGTGCTGCCACTGAGCATGCGGGCGATCACCTTCACGCGTTCCTCGCGCTCCAACGGGCGGATGCGGGTGCGTACGGGACCATCCGCGCCATCCTTGCTCACCTCGAAATGATGGTCGCCCTTGCTTGCGATCTGCGGCAGGTGCGTAATGGCAAGGACCTGCCGATCGCGACCCATCGAGGCCATGAGCGAGCCGACACGGTCGGCCACCTCCCCGCTCACTCCGGTATCGATCTCGTCGAAGATGACCGTTCGCAGGTCCTTGCTGGCTGCCGCAAGGGAGATAAGCGCGAGCATCACCCGACCGAGTTCCCCGCCCGAGGCCACCTTGTCCAACGCCGCCGGCTCCCGATCGGGATTGGCCGAGAACAAGGCACGCACGCTGTCGATGCCCTGCGGCCCCAGCTCCCCGGTACGGTGCTCGATCAGAAAGCGCGCATGAGGCATGCCGAGGTCATGAAGGATCCCCTCCACGCGGCGGCCCAATGGCACCAAGGCGATGCGCCGGGCGTTGGAAAGTCGTTCCGCAAGATCGGTCAGGCGCAGCCGGATGGCGGCTTCTTCGCGCTCCAGTGAGGCGATGTGCTCATCAAGACCAACGATGCCGGCCCTGCGCCCGGCCAGTTCATCGCGGAAGACAATGAGCTCGTCGACCGAGGCCCTCCGATGTTTCTGCAAGAGCCTGTTGATCCGGTCGGACCGCTCGCGGAGTTGTTCCAGGCGCTTGGGATCCATCTCGACAGCCTCGGCAAGCGCAGCACCCTCCTGGGCGATGTCCTTCAGTTCGATCCGCACCGCATCCATGCGCTGCACCAGGGCGTCCACACCGCGGTGCACACGCGCGGCGCGACCCAGCCGTTGCCGAAGGGATGCAAGCACGCCCAGCATGCCCCGATCCCCTTCCAGGTCACTTGCCATGCCGTCCAATGCCCCACGGATCTCCTCCGCATGCTCCGCACTGGCCAGCTCATCGGACAGCTGCACATCCTCACCCGGCTGCAGGCGTGCCTCATCGAGCTCCTGCCATTGATAGGTCAGGAAGTCGAGCTCCCCCCTTGTGCGCTCCTCGCCGGCACGCGCTTCTTCCAAAGCACGCTTCAAGGTCCGCCATTCCTGGAATTCCAGCCGGTACAGCGACACCTGTTCGGCCACACCCGCAAGGTGGTCAAGCAAACCGAGCTGGAAGGCCGGGTCGTTCAGGAGGAGCGTGTGGTGCTGGCTGTGGATGTGGATGAGCCGGGCTCCCAATTCCCGCAGTTGTTCCAAGCGCACCGGCGTGTCGTTGACGAACGCACGCGAACGCCCTCCCGGTTCGATCTGCCTGCGGAGCAGGGTGCAGCGTTCGTAAGGAAGTTCCCTTGACGCGAACCACGGCTCCAGATCCATTCCACCAAGGTCCACCTCCAACTCTACCACGCAGCGCTTGCCCGCATCACGGGCTGCACCCGCATCGGCACGCTCTCCGGTGGCCAGGGCAAGCGCCCCGAGCAGGATGCTCTTGCCGCTCCCCGTTTCGCCGGTGATGATGTGCAGCCCCGCACCCAGGTCAAGGTCCAGCGCATCGATGAGAAGGTAGTTCCGGATATGAAGCCGACGCAACATGACAATTATCGTGTCAATTATACGACGACAAAATAGGCAAATATGCGACTCTCACCGGTGGGTCAGGAACCACGCATGATGCCCTGGTACTGGTTGATGTGCCCGGGATCGAGGATCTGCAGGGTGTTGAAGACCTTGGCCTTCTCCTGGGAAGCATCCTGCTTGAAGAGCTCGACCAACTCGTTGTACTTGGCGTTGAAGAAGACCTGGAAGTTGAGGTTGGATGGCTTCACCTGCCAGACCGGCTTGAGCTTGTCCAGTTGGGCGGCAACGGTCCTTCGCGCTGCTGCGACGTCCTCGGTCATCACATCGAACCCTGTGCGGTGATAATTGTAGAGCATCTCGCGGAAGGGGCGGAACACGGCCTGCACCTGGTTGTCCATCAACCAGTAACGGTTGTTCTGGTCCTCGAATGCCTTCCAACCGGTCTCACTGGTGCTCTGTGCATTGTTCACCACCTGCTGGGCGAGGTTGTAGAAATCGGTGCCTCCCAGGGGTGAATATGTGTCCGCATCAACGCCAAGCACGAAGTACGCATAGAATCCGAGCAGGCTGCTGAGGTTGTTGAGAAAGCGCTCCGGTGCGAATTCGATCTGTGTGTTCTCGAGGAAATTGAACTGGATGTTGTTGTCCACGAGGTCGATGACAGGACTGTTGTAGTCCGTGCCGTATATGGGACGTACATAGATGACCTGCAACGTTCCTTCGAAGCGGTCCGGAGATGGCTGGCTGCTGATGGTCAGCAGGATATTGATATCGATGCGCTCGTTCGGGGCGAAGTTCAGGTTGGTGAACCGGCGGTTCTGGTAGAACTCCTTGATGGCCAGCTCCAACGACTGGAATACCCGTGGCTGGGCATTGGCCACCTGGGGCGCGATCACGCTCACCTGGCAGTTGAACTCCTGGGCCATCCCGACGAAGGGAGCGCACAACAACCCGATGATGATGCGAAGGCGATACAGGTTCATGGCAGTTCTTCGATGCGGTCCAAGATAGCACGCGCCACGGCGGCCTTGCTCATCAATGGCAGATGCTCCGGATCCCTGTCCGGGAACAACAGGCTCACCTTATTGGTGTCATGGCCGAAGCCGGCGCCCTCATCCGCGATGCTGTTGAGGACGAGCATGTCCAGTTTCTTGCGCTCCAGTTTGGCGCGCCCGTGTTCGAGTGCCCGCTCACTTTCAAGGGCAAAACCCACCACCAACTGTCCGGACGGTCTGGTGGCGGAAAGCGTGGCCAGGATATCCTCGGTGGGCTCCAGCTCCAGCTGGGAAGGACCCTGCCCCTTTTTGATCTTCTCCGGGGCCGGGTGCCGAGGACGGTGATCTGCGACGGCCGCCGTCATGATCACCACATCCTGTTGCGGTGCCAATTCAATGCAGGCGGCAGCCATCCCGGCAGCGCTCACCACATCGGTCCGGCGCACACCGGGGCGGTCCAGCTCCAGTGTCACGGGGCCGGCGACAAGTTCCACTTGTGCACCCCGCAGCGCCGCCTCCTCGGCGAGTGCGAACCCCATCCTTCCGGTGGAGCGGTTGCTGATGTAGCGCACCGGATCGATGGCTTCCTGCGTGGGGCCGGCCGAGATGAGTATGCGCCTGCCGTTGAGCCTGCTCGGTGCAAGCAGCAAGCGGTGCAGGGCCACTGCGATCTCTTCCGGCTCGCTCATCCGTCCCTCGCCTACCAGACCGCTGGCAAGCTCACCACTGGCAGGACCCACCACATGCACACCACGGTCACGAAGCAGTGACAGGTTCCGTTCGGTGACATCCTGTCCCCACATCTCAAGGTCCATGGCGGGGGCCACCACCACGGGGCAGGAGGCGCTGAGATAACAGGCCAATAGCAGGTTGTCACAGGCGCCTTGTGCCATCTGTGTCAACGTATTGGCAGTGGCCGGCGCGAACACCATCACATCCGCCCAACGTGCAAGGTGCACATGATCGTTCCAAAGGCCGCTTCCGTCGCGCAGGAAGAGTTCGGTAAGCACAGGGCGCTTGCTGAGCGTGGCCAGCGTGAGGGGGGTGACAAAATCATGCGCAGCAGGTGTCATCACCACCTGAACCTCGCATCCCGCTTTCACGAGCGAGCGCACCAGCCAGGCCGACTTGTAGGCGGCGATACCACCAGTGACACCCAGCAACACCCTCCGATGGAGCCGCATCGGGGCTTCAACGGATGGTGAACCCATGGGATCAGGCCTCCTTGGCCGGGGTGCCGGAATGTTCGGCACGACGGTAATAGATGTCCCCTTCGAGCAGCTCCTGGATGGCCAGTGCCGTGGGCTTGGGCATGCGCTCGTAGTGCTTGCTGAGCTCGATCTGCTCGCGGTTCTCGTACACCTCCTCGATGTTCTCACCATGCTGGTTGAACTCCTCCAGCTTGGCGCCCAGCTCCTCCTTCAACTGCACGCTCAGTTGGTCGGCACGCTTACCCAGGAGGGCAACGGCCTCATAGACGTTCCCGACCTCCTTGTCCAGCTTGGTCATGTCCCGGGTGATGGTCGTACGTGCGGCGGTGGTGTGCTTGTTCATGTCAGGGAGTGGTGGCTGTCGTACCCAGTTCCTGCTCGACGATACGGTGGATACGTTCTGCATCCACGAGCAAGGGGCTTTGGGGGAAAGCGTCCGCGAAATTACGATATGATCTGATCGCCTCGGCAAGGCGTTCACGTTTCTTCGATTCCACGCTGTTCATCGCCAGCTCGTGGTCGCTCCTGAGCGTCAGCCACATGGCCTCTTCCCTGAACCTCGAGTTGGGCCATTCGCGGTTGAAGTTGCGGAACGCCACCCCGGCAGCCTGGAAATTACGCATGTGATGGTACTGCATCGCCCCTTCGAAGGCCTTCACCTCCAGCTTCGCACGCATCCGGTCTATCAAGGTATTGCAACTGTCCTTCAGGGTGCTGTTGGGATGTCGGACCATGAACAACTGCATCTGGTCGATGGCCGTCCGTGTGTCGGCCTGGTCCAGCTCATGGTCGGGAGAGTTCTTGTAATAACAATAGGCCGAGAGGAAGGCGCACTCCTCCGCGTAGGGACTGGTCGGGAACGTGCGGACGAAGTTGGAGAGGTAATACCCTGCCAGGGTGTAATCCTTCATCAGGAAGTGCGACTTGGCGTGCTGGTAGTTCACCTCCACACTGCGCTGGGTGCCCCTGGTGAGCACGATAAGCTCCTCCATCAAGGGGATGGACTGCTCATAACGCCCCCGCTCGTAGTACTCCTGGGCCACTTTCCACTTGTAGTCCAGATCGGTGCTCTTGAGGGCCTTGTTGAATTCACTGCACGCCCCGAGCCCGAGCAGGGCAAGAACGGGCGGAACGAGGCGAATGATAGGGCGGAGCACGTTCAGGCGTAAGGCCCCAAAGATAGCCAGCTTCCGTGAACAGGTGTCTGTGTGCAGCCTGCCGGACCGACCGCTCTCCCATGTTAACGACCGGTTACCTTTGCATTCAGAATACGGCAGCCGCCGAGCAGCACCATGAACGACATCTTCGACAAGGCCCGCAAGGACCTCGGCCCCATCGGCCGTCACGCCAAGGACAGCCACGGCTACTTCAGTTTTCCCAAGCTCGAGGGTGAACTCGGCCCACACATGACCTTCAGGGGTAAGCCCGTGCTGGTCTGGAGCCTGAACAACTACCTGGGATTGGCGAACCACCCCGAGGTGCGCAAGGTGGACACGGACGCTGCCGCGCAATGGGGCATGGCATATCCCATGGGAGCGCGCATGATGAGCGGGCAGACAAGGGTCCATGAGGAACTGGAGGACAGGCTCAGCGATTTCATGGGCAAGGAGGACACCTTCCTGCTCAACTACGGCTACCAGGGCTGCATGAGCGCCATCGAGGCACTGCTCTCCCGCCACGATGTGCTCGTGTATGACAGCGAGTGCCATGCCTGCATGATCGACGGCGCACGCCTGCACATGGGCAAGCGCTTCGTTTTCCAGCACAACGACATGGCCAGCCTTGACAATATGCTGGAGAAGGCCGCCAAAGTCACGCGTGAGACGGGGGGCGGCATCCTGGTGATGACCGAAGGTGTGTTCGGAATGGCCGGCGACCAGGGCAGGCTGAAGGAGATCGTGGAGCGCAAGGCCAGGTACAACTTCCGCCTCTTCGTTGACGACGCCCATGGCTTCGGCATGATGGGCAGGGACGGACGCGGTACCGCCGACGCACAAGGCGTGCAGGACCAGGTCGACATCTATTTCGGGACCTTCGCCAAGGCCATGGCAACCATCGGTGCCTTCGTGAGCGGCCCGGAGGATGTGATCATGTACCTGCGCTACAACATGCGCAGCCAGACCTTCGCCAAGAGCCTGCCAATGCCGATCGTGGTGGGGGCCCTCAAGCGATTGGAAATGATTCGCACCATGCCGGAGCTCAGCCAGAAGCTGTGGACCATCACCCGGGCCCTGCAGTCCGGCCTGCGGGATGCCGGATTGGACATCGGTGTCACCAACAGCTGCGTGACCCCGGTGCTGATGAAAGGCAGCATTCCGGAAGCCACGAACGTGGTACTGGACCTGCGCGAGAACCATGGGATCTTCTGCAGCATCGTGGTGTATCCGGTGGTGCCCAAGGATGTCATCCTGCTCCGCCTGATCCCCACAGCGGTGCACACCATGGAGGACGTGCAGCGCACCATCGACAGTTTCAAGGAGGTGAAGAAGAAGCTGGAGGCCGGAGCCTACAAAGCCGACAAGGTGGCCGCCGTGTAAGTCTCTGCAACGCGCAGCGAGCCCCGGCCCTCAAGGCTGGGGCTTGCTTTTTCCCAGGTTCGCTGCACAGCCACGTGGCCCTGTCTACATTCGCGAACATGCCGGTCCGCTCCCCCTCCCTGCTGCGCAACCTGTACGTCGCGCTCGCCCTCTGCACCATCCTCTACCTGGGCCGGTACGTGTTCATCCCCCTCGCCTACGGTCTGCTGGTGGCCCTGGTGCTGCACCCGATGGTATCCCGCATGGAGAGACGAGGGGTTCCGCGTTGGGCGGCCATCGGCATCGGGTTGGCCGGGTTCGGGCTGCTGTTCGGCATGCTGGTGAGCGTACTCGTCCATCAGTTGAACATGTTCCTTGCCGCACTGCCTGCATTGGCGCACAGCGCCCCGGCGCGGACAGGCACCCTCTGGGTGTGGATCGACAAAGTGCTGGCCGAACTGGGAGGCACCCACCACGACGAGTGGTGGTCTCCCTTGGTGAACGCACTACCGGGGCGCATCGCCCCCTATCTCGGCACCGCGCTCTCCGCATTGTTCGGCATGCTCTTCAACCTGTTCATCATCCCGGTCTTCAGTGCCCTTCTGCTGTACCACCGCCGCACCCATGTGGAGATGCTCACCACCCTGGTGGATGCCGATTGGGCACCGCGCCTGCCTGCTCTGCTGCACCGGGTGACCGGCAATTTCGCGCGGTTCATCCTTGGAATGGCTCAGGTATACCTCATTGTCGGAGCCCTCAACTGCGTTGGGTTCCTGTTGCTCGGAGTGCCCAACGCCATCCTGTTCGGAATGCTCACCGCAGTGGCCACCATGATCCCCTATGCGGGCATCATCATCAGTTCATTGCTTCCCATCTCATTGGCATGGACCACCAGCGGCAGCCTGTGGATGCCCGCTGGCGTGATAAGTGTGCTGGCCGTGGTGCAATACCTGGAGGCCAACCTCATCTTCCCCAAGGTGGTGGGGGGAAAGCTGGGCCTCAACACAATGGCCTCACTGCTCGCCATTTTTGTCGGCGGGTTGATCTGGGGAGTGGCTGGCATGATCCTCTTCCTACCCTTCCTGTCCATTGTCAAGCTCATCGCCGAAGAGGTTCCGCAATGGAAGCCGCTGTGCCTCCTGCTCGGAGGCGAGGACCGGCACTGAATGTCACTGGTATTCACGCCTTGACCACCGCGGGCTGCAGGATGCGCTGGAGGGTCTCCACGGTGCGGTCCACCTCGGCCTTGGTGGTGTACCTGCTGAAGCTGAATCGGATGTTGGCGCCGCTGGCATCCGGATAAAGGGCCGCGAGCACATGGCTGCCCTTGTTGCTGCCACTGCTGCACGCACTGCCGCCGCTGCAGGCGATGCCCTCGATGTCGAGGTTGTAGATGAGCATCTCGGCCTTCCCGTCATCCGGGAAGCGCACATTGAGCACCGTGTACAGCGCGTCCCCGCCAATGTCTCCGTTGAAGGCCACACCCGGCACAGTGGCACGCAGCCGCTCGATCATATGCCGCTTAAGACCGCTGACGTGGCGCTGGTGCTCATCCAGATCGGCGTAGGCAACCTCCATGGCCTTTGCAAGTCCCACGATGCCTGCGATGTTCTCGGTACCGCCACGCATGTTGCGCTCCTGAGCACCGCCGAGGATCATGGGCTTCAGGCCGGCGCCATTGCGCATGTAGAGGAAGCCGATGCCCTTCGGTCCATGGAACTTGTGTGCGGCACCGGTGATGAAATCCACGGGCAGCACCTCGAGGTCGAAGCGGTAGTGTCCCATGGTCTGCACGGTATCGCTGTGGAAGAGCGCTCCGTGGGAACGGCACAGGGCTCCAATGCGATGCAGGTCAATGCGCGTTCCGATCTCGTTATTGGCATGCATGAGGCTCACAAGCACGGCCTGGCCACTGGTTTCGCGCAGCAGCTGCCCAAGGTGCTCCTCATCCGGATGGCCATCGGCGAGCAGGCGAAGCCAGTGCACATGAACATCGTTGTGCTGCTGCCCGATGGTGGCTGCCGTCAGTTCAACCGCATGGTGTTCGATCGGGGAGGTGATGAGGTGCTTCACGCCAAGGTCCCGCACCGCACCGAACAGAACCATGTTATCGGCCTCGGTACCGCCACTGGTGAAGATGATCTCGCCCGGCGTGCAGTTGAGAAGCTGGGCGATACTGCGCCTCGCACGTTCCACCAATGCCCTGCTCTGCCGTCCGAAGGCGTGGATCGAGGAGGGGTTGCCGAACTGTTCGCGCAGCACGGGCGCCATGGCATCGAATACCTCGGGTGCCAGTGGTGTGGTGGCCGCGTTGTCCAGGTAGATGCGCTCCATGCCCGCAAAATTACCGCGACACCGTGTTCGCCGCAGCCAATTCGCCCAACTCACCCAGGATCCTCCGCGCCAGTTCATCGGCTTGTTCCATGGTGGGTGCCTCGGCATAGACACGGATGATGGGCTCGGTGTTGCTCCGGCGAAGGTGCACCCACGTGTTGCCGAACTCGACGCGCAGCCCGTCCACCGTGCTGTGCGGCTGGATGGCGTGGCGGGCCTGCATCGCATCCACGAGGCCCTGCACATCCATGCCCGCTTCAAGATCGATCTTGTTCTTGCTTATGTAGTAATCCGGGTAACTCCGGCGCAGTTCGGTGCACGTGCCACCCCGCCTGGCGAGCAGCGTCAGGAAGAGCGCGATGCCCGCCAGTGCATCGCGACCGTAATGCAGTTCACTGAGGATGACGCCCCCGTTGCCTTCACCACCGATGGCCGCGCCCACCTCCTTCATGCGCTGCACCACGTTCACCTCGCCAACTGCACTGGCGTGTCGCCTGCGGTCGTGGCGGGCGGCGACATCATCAAGGGCCCGGGTGCTGCTGAGGTTGCTCACCGTGTCACCGGGCCTGTGCGCCAGCACATGGTCGGCGCATGCCACCAGGGTGTATTCCTCACCGAACAGGCTGCCGTCCTCACAGACCAGTGCCAGCCGGTCGACATCGGGGTCCACTGCTATGCCCAGGTGGGCGTTGCGCAGGACCACCTCGGCGCAAAGGTCCGCAAGATGCTCCGGGAGGGGTTCGGGGTTGTGCGGGAATTGCCCATTGGGAGTACAATGGATGCGGGTGACATGCTCCACGCCCAGGGCCGCCAGCAGGGCGGGGACCGCCTCACCACCAACCGAGTTGACGGCATCCACCACCACATGCAGACCGGCCGACCGGATGGCATCCACGTCCACCAGGTCAAGTGCCAGGATGGCATCGATGTGACGCTGGGTCCAGCCGCCGCGTTCGGTGATGGTGCCCAGTTCATCCACCTGCGCGTATACCACGGCATCGGCGGCAGCCAATTGCAGGAGTGCCTCCCCATCGGCGGCGCTGATGAACTCCCCCTTCGCGTTCAACAATTTGAGGGCATTCCATTGTCCGGGGTTGTGGCTGGCGGTGAGGATGATGCCGCCGTCGGCCCCTTCGCCGGGAACGGCGAGCTCCACGGTCGGGGTGGTGGCCATGCCAAGGTCGATGACATCGATGCCCAGGCCCACAAGGGTACCGCGCACCAGCTCGCTCACCATCGGTCCGCTGATGCGGGCATCGCGCCCAAGCACCACCCTTGGCCGCTTGCAACCGCTGGAACGTTTGATGAGTGTTCCGAATGCACCGGTGTAGCGTACCACGTCAAGGGGAGTGAGGGCTTCGCCGGGGTTGCCGCCGATGGTGCCCCGGATCCCTGAAATGCTGCGGATCAAGGTCATGCTCTGGAGGCGCGGCGGGTTCCTGTGACACCCCACCGCACTTGGCCACAAAGCTACCCGCAGCGGACCGGTCCGTTCGCTTGTCCACACCCATGCCTTCCACACCCACGTGTTCATCGAGGCTGAGCACCTGACTTCCAGCCATGAGCGGCATGGCCGAACGGACGGATGCCGCACCGGCGCCTGTTCATAACACGGCAGCCAACCGCCCGCACCAGGTCCGAAGTCCCTATTTTTGTAGTGTGGGCGCCGCATCGGTGCCCTGCCTTCCATGAACGACGGTTCCCTCCCCCTCCCTGGACACGACGAACAACGCGATGCGGTGGAGCGCTACGAGGCGATGCTGGGGCGCAATGATGTGGTGTTCTTCGACGTGGATGAGTTCGAGCAGATCATCGACCACTACCTGGAGAACAGCGAGCCCCGCAAGGCGCAGGCCGTGCTCCGCCTGGCCTACCAGCAGCACCCCGGTGCTCCGGACCTGCTCTATTGTGAGGCCGGTGTGCATCAGGGGATGGGACGGTTGACCAAGGCGCTTGAGATCCTGGACGCCCTTGGACGCCTCGAGCCCTACAACATGGATGTGCTCCTGAACAAGGCCGGCATCCACAGCCAGCTGCGCAATTACCGGCGCGCCGTGGAACATTACCGCAAAGCCTTGGAACTCGCGGATGAGGGTCGGGATGAGATCTACCTCGACCTCGCGTTCGAGTACGAGAACCTCGAGGAGCTTGACATGGCCATCGACTGTCTCAAGAAGGGACTGGAACATGGCCCGGAGAACGAAGCCCTGCTCTACGAACTGGCCTATTGCTTTGAGCTGAGCGATGCCCACGAGGCGGCCGCCATCTTCTTTCGGGAGTTCACCAATGAGCACCCGTATTCGTTCGTGGCCTGGTACAACCTGGGGGCCGCCCTGTCCCGGTTGGATCGCTTGGACGAAAGCAACGATGCCCTGGACCTCTGCCTGGCCATCGATGAGCGGTTCACATCCGCCCTGTTCGCCAAGGCCCGGAACCTGCTCCTGCAGGGCCGTTACGAGGAGGCGGTGGACTGCTACAATGAGACGGTCCGCATCGATGGTCCGCAGGCTGTGACCTACAGCTACATCGGTGAATGTTACGAGAAGATGGAGCGTTATGAGCAGGCCCTGGAGCACTACGACCGGTCCATCGCCCTGGACCCGAACTGGGTGGATGCGTGGATAGGCCGCGGGGTGGTGAAGGACATGCAGGGCCGGCATGCCGAAGCGGTGAAGGACCTGGAGATGGCCATTCAACTGGCACCGGAGAGTGGCGATGCCCACTTCTTCCTTGCCAATACGCTGGGCCGCATGGCGCGTTATGAGGAGGCCCTCGCCATCTACACCAAGCTCAATGCGATGGAGCCCGAGAGCCTCGATGCCTGGCTCGACCACGCCGACCTGCTGCTCGAGGTGAAAGGCCCGGATATGGCCCTGCGCAAATTGAAGGAGGGTGAACTGGTGCACAAGCTCGACCCGCGCTTCCGGTATCGCATGGTGAGTTACCTGCTTAGGACGGGCCGCCTGCAGGAGGCGCTGCTGGAGTTGGAGGAGGCGCTGGTGGCCGACCACGCGGCCCACGAACAACTGATCGCTCACTACCCGGAGGCGTTGCACCTGCCGCAGGTGGCCCACCTGTTGGAACTCTACCGCCGATGAACGTCAAGCTCAGCCATATACCCGCTCGGTCCTCCAAACCGCGGGAGGAAGGGATCACCATGGTCATGGACAAGGGTCTTTCACTGCGCCAGGCGGAGGACCTGATAAGCACCGGGGAGGCGTTGGTGGACCTCGTGAAACTCGGATTCGGAACTTCGATGGTGACCCCGAACCTGGCGGAAAAGATCGCGCTGTACAAGCGCGCCAAGATGCGGGTATACCTCGGAGGCACGCTGTTCGAGGCCTTCGTGGCACGCGGACAGTTCAAGGAGTACCGGAAGCTGGTCGACCAGCTCGGGCTCGATACCGTGGAGGTGAGCGACGGATCCATCAACCTTCCGTCGAAGGATAAATGCAGGTACATCTCGGACCTAGCAAAGCATTACACCGTGCTCAGCGAGGTGGGATCCAAGGAATCGGGCATCCTGATCAGCCCGGGCAAATGGGTGAACATGATGCGCTCGGAGCTGGACGCGGGCAGTTGGAAGGTGATCGCCGAGGCACGTGAGAGCGGAACGGTCGGCATCTACAGGCCCAATGGTCATGCGCACAGCGCGCTCGTGGGTCGCATCCTGGCCAAGGTGGCCGCGAAGGATATCCTGTGGGAGGCACCACAGAAACCCCAGCAGGTGTGGTTCATCAAGCAACTCGGGGCGAATGTGAACCTGGGCAACATCGCACCGGAGGAGGTGATCCCGCTGGAGACGCTGCGGCTGGGACTGCGGGGCGACACCTTCTTCCAATACCTGCCGGAAAAAGTCGCCGACAAATTGCGCCAACAGAAACCAGAGCAGGCCCATTGACCCCATGGACATCAGCACCGCCGAATTCAGGTCATTGCAGGAGCGCGGGGTGGAACACCAGCTCATCGATCTGCGCGAACCATACGAGGCGGAGCGATGCACGCTCGGCGGACTTCTGATACCCATGGGTGAGATCCTTGACCGGCTCGATGAACTGCGCCGCGATGTGCCTGTGGTCATGCACTGCAGGAGCGGCAACCGTGCCGGTGCAGTGGTGCAGGCACTTTCCCAGCGCTACGGCTTCGCCAACGTGCATAACCTGCGCGGAGGCATCGAGGCCTGGCGCGAGACCGTCGACCAAAGCATCAACTGCGAGTAACCGCACATCACGAGCATCGCGAGCACCCGCGAAGCTCCCACCCTGCCAGCACCATACCCCTGCATGACGATCGTTCAACGCATAAAGCTGTTCCTCAAGGGCATGGCCATGGGCGCCGCCGATGTGGTGCCCGGTGTTTCGGGAGGGACCATCGCCTTCATCAGCGGGATCTATGAGGAACTGCTGTCATCCATCAAGGCGCTCGGTCCCGAAACAGTCGTAACCCTCAGGCGTGATGGCATCGCGGCCGCGTGGCACCAGATCAATGGGAACTTCCTGATCACCCTGCTCGCAGGCATCGGCACCAGCGTGCTCCTGCTCGTGCGTCCCATCACCTGGGCCATCGCGCACAAGCCCGTGCTCATCTGGAGCTTCTTCTTCGGGTTGATCGTCGCCAGTGTATGGCTGTGCGGCAGGCTGGTCAGGCATTGGAGCGCACCAGCGCTCATTGGACTGCTATTCGGCACCGCTGTCGCAGTGATCATCGGACTGCTGAACGCAGGTACCGGTTCCGATGCCCTGTGGTTCGTCTTCGTATCCGGTGCCATCGCCATCTGTGCCATGATACTGCCGGGCATCAGTGGTTCCTTCGTACTGCTGCTGATGGGCATGTACCTGCCGGTGATGAGCGCCATCAAGAGCCTGGATATCCCGGTGATCGCGGTCTTCGCCGCCGGCTGCCTGTTCGGACTGATGGCCTTCTCACGCCTGCTCAGCTGGATGTTCGCCCGTTACCACGACCTCACCGTGTCCTCCCTGACCGGCTTCCTGCTGGGCTCGCTCTACATCATCTGGCCATGGAAGGAGGTGGTGAGCGTACGCATGGTGCATGAGGGCAGGCCCGATGCGCATCTGGAGCCGTTCATCCAGCGCAACATCTGGCCGAAGGACTATGCCACGGTAACCGAACTGGATGCCGCTTTGGGCATCACACAAAAGGATCCGCAGCTCCTCCTGGCCTTGGTGCTGGCGCTCCTTGGTGCAACGCTCCTGATCGTCCTGGAACGCTTCGCCCCGGATAAGTGATGACCCGCTTCGGGCTCATCGGCAAGCCACTCTCCCATTCATTCAGCCAGCGCTACTTCAGCGAGAAGTTCGCAGCGCTAGGCCTCACCGACCATCGCTACGACCTCTTCCCTCTGGAGGACATCGACGCCCTGGACGGCCTGCTGCGTGACCTTCCCGGCCTGCGCGGCCTGAATGTCACCATACCCTACAAACGCGCTGTGATCGAGCTGCTCGACGAGGTGGACCCCAAAGCCGCCACCGTTGGGGCCGTGAACACCATCGACCTGCGCGGTGGACGTCGCACCGGGTACAACACGGACGTGCATGGTTTCCGGAGCACGCTCCTGCCCCTGATCGGCACGGAACGCCCGCGCGCGCTCGTACTGGGCAGCGGCGGCGCCTGCCGTGCCGTGGGCTTCGTGCTGCGCGAACTCGGCATCCGCTTCCGCGTGGTGAGCCGCTCCCGCGAACGCGGCGACCTCACCTGGGACCTGGTCGACCCGATCCTGCTGAAGGCTTGTCCGCTGATCATCAACACCACGCCCCTCGGCATGCACCCGCACATCGACGGGATGCCTCCGCTGCCCCTGTCCGCG
>JBIJDX010000036.1:0-16513 GCA_044343855.1 Flavobacteriales bacterium | reverse complement strand
GCTACCTGCTGGCGCTGAACTGGACGGGCGACATCCTCCAGGCAGGCTTCACCTATGATGTGGAGGTCCGCGTGAGCAAGAACGGAGGCCTGACCTACTGCACGGATGCCGCCGTATGGGGCCCTGTCTGCCAGGTGACCATCGCCTCGGCCACGAGCCAGACGCCCGGTCTGATGAGCATGCAGGAGAACAGCGAACTGAGCATGTTCCCCAACCCGACCCGTGGCGATGTGCTGAACTTCAGCCTGAGCAGCGTGGAGGAAGGTGTTGAGCGTGTGAGCATGGACATCTTCGACCTGAGCGGCAAGCGTGTGAGCAGCCGTGAACTGCCCGTGAACGCCGGCGCGGTGAACACCGTGATCGACCTCAAGGGCGAGCTGGCCGCCGGCATGTACCTGGTGAACATCACCGCCGGTGACCGCCTCTACAGCGAGCGCCTGATGGTGCAGCCGTAAGCTCAGAACCTAAGGTTCCCGAACGGACCTCATGCGAGGCGCCCACCCCTGCGGTGGGCGCCTCTGCGTTCGGGGGTGCGATGATCTGACGTTCGATTCACGTTTCATTGATGATCCGGTCTCGAAATGATAGCATCCTCTTGCCGTGCACCTAAACTGACGGCGGCAGTTTCGCAGCCAAACCCGAACCCCGATGAACTTCGTTGAACACCTGCGAGCCATGGCAACGCCGCGTACTCCGGGCAGGATCCTGGCTATCGCCTTTGCATTGGCCTGCATCTCCTTGGCAGTGATCTCCAAGGCGCAGATCAACATCAGCCACCTCGGCACCTACGCAACCGGCAGCTACAATACCAGTGCTGCCGAGGTCGTGAGCTTCGATCCGGCGAGCGATCGCATCTTCTTCGTGAACGCGCAGCTGAACCAGGTGGTGGCCTTGAACGCCAGCAACCCGGCCTCTTTGACGCTCGCCTTCACCATCAACATGGCCACGTACGGAGCCGTGGCCAACAGCCTTTCCGTCGTTCCTGGTGGTATCGCCGTAGCGGCAGAGGCCAGCCCGAAGACCGATCCCGGTAAAGTGGTCTTCTTCGATGCCAACGGTACCCTCCTTAGCCAGGTGACCGTAGGCGCACAGCCCGATCACGTGACCGTGACCCCCAATGGTCAAAAGGTGCTTGTGGCCAACGAGGGTGAACCGAACGATACGTACACCGTCGATCCACAAGGAACCATCAGCGTGATCGACATCTCCGGTGGGATCGCGTCGGTGACCGGTGCCAACGTCACGTCCATCGACTTCACCGCCTATACGCCCATGATGCTGCCCGGTGTGCGCATCTTCGGTCCCGGTGCCTCCGTTGCTCAGGACATGGAACCCGAGTACATCACCGTGAGCGACGATTCGCAGAAGGCCTTCGTAGCCTGCCAGGAGAACAACGCCGTGGTGCGCATCGATCTGGCCACCAACACCATCGAGCAGATCACCGCCCTCGGCATGAAGGACCACAGCCTGCCCGGCAATGGTCTCGATGCGAGCGACAACCCCGCCAGCATCAACATCGCCAACTGGCCGGTGAAGGGCCTCTACATGCCCGATGCCATCGACGCCTTCACCATCGGCGGACAGACCTACGTGGCCTATGCCAACGAAGGCGACGCCCGCGAGTGGGGCACATTCGTGGAGCCCCGCCGCATCGGCAACGCAGCCTATGTCTTGGATCCCGTCGTATTCCCCAACGCCGCCACGCTGAAGCTGAACGCCAACCTCGGTCGTCTCAACGCGACCATCTACAGTGGTGATACGGACAACGACGGTGAGTTCGAGGAGATCCACGTCTTCGGTTCACGCTCCTTCACCATCCGCGACGCCAACGGCGCCATCGTGTGGGACAGCGGTGATCAGTTCGAGCAGATCACCTCCGCAGCCTACCCCACGAACTTCAACAGCACCAACAGTGCGAACAACAGCTTCGACAACCGCAGCGATGACAAGGGCCCCGAGCCCGAAGCCGTCGTAGTGGCCAATGTGTACGGCAGCACCTACGCCTTCATCGGGCTGGAGCGCATCGGTGGTATCATGGTCTATGATGTGAGCGTGCCTTCCGCACCGGTCTTCATCCAGTACCTGAACAACCGCAACTTCGCCGGTGATGCCGCTGCAGGCACCGCGCTCGACCTGGGTCCCGAGGACATCAAGTTCGTAAGCGCCACCGACAGCCCCGATGGCATGCCCTTCCTGATCGTCGGAAACGAGATCAGTGGAACGGTGAGCACCTTCCGCATCAACGCACCCCCCACGCCCGAGAACATCGCCGTGTGGACCTACGAGCCTCTGCAAGGGGTGGCCGCGACACCCACGCCGAACATCGGCACCGGCTCTTCGGCGATCGTGGGCAGCATGACCGGCCCCACCACGGCCACCGGTAGCTCCACGGGCTGCGCACAAACAACCGGCACCACGGCCTGGGCCATCGGTACCGCCAACCCCGGCACCACGAACGAATCCTCCGGCGTGGAGTACCGCACGTCCACCGTGGGTTATTCGGACATCACCTTCTCCTACGACCACCGGATCTCCAACACCGGCACGCGTACCGCGCGCATCCAATACACCTTGGATGGCACCACCTGGACCAACCTGGACCTGAGCGGTAGCAACTACAGCAGCGCCTGCGCAAGCCGCGGCGCCATCGACAATGGCCGTGTGGATGCCGGCGATCCGGTGGGCACCAACGTCTCCGACTCCTGGGGCCGTCGCACCATCGACTTCTCCGCGATCACCGGTGCCAACAACAACCCCACCTTCGGGGTGCGTGTCCTCGCTGCACACTATGCGGCCACCGGGCAGTTCCGTCAGGCCAACAGCGTGACCACGGCCGCCACCGGCGGTACCTGGCGCATGGACAACGTGACCTTCGCTGGCATCGAGCAGAGCGTGAGCTTAGCGACGATCGCCACGCCCGTGCCCACCAGCCTCACCGGCTTCAGCACGCCTGAGGGCACGCCGAGCGCAGCACAGACCTTCACCGTCACCGCCAGCGACCTCACCGCCGACCTGGTGTTCACCGCGCCTGCGGGCTTCGAACTGCGTGAGCAGGGCATCGGCAGCTACGGTACCAGCTTGAACCTGACCGGAGCCGCGGTGAACGCTACCATCGAGGTGCGCCTCGACGGTACCACGGCAGGAACGTACTCGGGTAACGTGACCATCGCGAGCACCGGTGCCACGGGCCAGACCGTAGGTGTGGATGGTACGACCATCGCCCCACCGGTACCAGGCTTGCTGGCGCGTTGGACCTACGAGCCCTTGCAGGGAGCAGCCACCACGCCCACGCCCAACATCGGCACGGGCTCCTCGGCCATCGTGGGCAGCATGACCGGCGCGGGTACTTCGACCGGCAGCACCACGGGTTGCGCACAGGTCACGGGCACCACGGCCTGGGCCATCGGCACCGCCGCCCCCGGCACCACCAACGAATCGTCGGGTGTCGAGTTCCGTACCTCCACTGTGGGACATGAGAACATCATCTTCTCCTACGACCACCGCCTCTCCAACTCCGCCACACGCACCGCCCGCATCCAGTACACCCTGGATGGCAGCACGTGGACCAACCTCACCCTCGATGGCAACAACTACGACAACAGCGCCTGCGCCAACCGCGGCGGTCTGGACGGTGGTCGCATCGATGCTTCCGATCCCGTGGGCACCAACGTCTCCGACTCCTGGGGCCGTCGTGTGATCGACCTCTCCGGCATCAGCGGCGTGAACAACAATCCGAACTTCGGTATCCGCGTCCTGGCCGCGCACTACAGCAACACCGGCGAGTTCCGTTCTGCCAACACGGTGACCGGCATCGCCACCGGTGGCACCTGGCGCTTTGACAACGTGAGCTTCACCGGGGATGTCATACCGCCGCCATACACGCTGCAGATCCTGCACGCCAGCGACTTCGAGGCCGGCGTTGAAGCAGCTGATGACGCGCCCCGCTTCGCTGCCATCGTGGACAAGCTGGAAGGCGATTACGCCAATTCCATCACCCTCAGCAGCGGTGACAACTTCCTGCCCGGTCCCTTCATGAGCGCTGGTGAGGATCCGAGTCTGGTGACCCCCTTGAAGAACGCCTACATCAACTACTACGGCGGTACCCCCTTTGCAAATAACGACCTGCGTGCCGGGATCGGGCGGGTGGACATCTCCATCATGAACATCCTGGGTATCCAGGCGAGCGTGCTGGGTAACCACGAATTCGATCTGGGCACGAGCGAACTGCGCAACATCATCGGCGGCCTGAACAGTGGCACGAACATCCGCTGGTTCGGTGCACAGTTCCCCTACCTGAGCAGCAACCTCAACTTCAGCGGCGATGCCAACCTGAGCAGCCTGTTCACCAACACGCGTGAGGAATACACGTTCTTCAAGAGCAACCCCTCGCAGGCGGCATCGGTCATCAGCGCCACCAAGAAGCTCGCCCCCAGCACCATCATTACGGTGAACGGGGAGAAGATCGGTGTGGTGGGTGTGACCACCCAGATCCTCGCCAGCATCTCATCACCGGGTGCCACTACCATCATCGGCCCCACCACCAATGACATGCCGGCACTGGCCGCCATCGTGCAGCCGGTGATCGATGACCTGCGCAACGTGGAGGGCATCAACAAGATCATCCTCCTGAGCCACCTGCAGCAGTTGACCCTGGAGAAGCAACTGGCGCCGCTGCTCAATGGTGTGGACGTGATCATCGGCGGCGGAAGCAACACCCTCATGGCTGACGCGGGTGATCGCCTGCGTAGTGGTGACGTAGCCGCGGAAGGCTATCCCTTCCTCACCACCGGTCTTGACGGCAAACCTGTGGCCATCATCAATACGGACGGCAACTACAAGTACGTGGGCCGCCTGGTGGTGGACTTCGACGCCAACGGTGACATCATCCCCACCAGCATCGACCCCGCCATCAGCGGGGCTTACGCAGCCGACAGCGTCGGTGTGGTGGAGGCATGGGGCAGCTTTGCCGCCGGTTTCACCACCGGCAGCAAGGGCCAGGAGGTGAAGAACCTGTGCGATGCTGTAAAGAGCGTGATCATCGCCAAGGACGGCAACCTGTTCGGAAGGACCAGCGTGTTCCTGGAGGGGCGCCGCAACTTCGTACGCACCGAGGAGACCAACCTGGGCAACATCACCGCCGATGCCAACAAGTGGATGGCGCGCCGTTATGATCCCACGGTCACCATCAGCATCAAGAACGGTGGTGGTGTCCGCAGCGCCATCGGCGTGGTGAACGCAGTGGGTGGCTCCGTGAGCCTCGATCCCCCAGCCGCCAACCCGCTGGCCGGCAAGCAGCAGGGCGACATCAGCCAGCTCGACATCGAGAACTCCCTTCGCTTCAACAACTCACTTAGCGCCCTGACCCTAACCGCGGCCAACCTGCGTACCATCCTTGAGTACGGCGTGGCCGCCAGCGGACCCGGCCAGACGCAAGGCCGTTTCCCGCAGGTGAGCGGCGTGCGGTTCAGCTACAATGAGACCCTGCCGGCCAATGCGCGCATCCTGAATGCGGTGATCACGGACAGTGCCGGCTTCACGGTTGATACCCTCGTTGTGAACGGTACGCTGTTCGGCGATCCTGCGCGCACCTTCCGCGTGGTAACGTTGAATTTCCTCGCGGGCGGTGGCGATGGCTATCCCTTCAACACCCTGGGCACGGGTCGCGTGGACCTGAACACCCTTCCGCCTGCCGGTCCGGGAGTGGCCAACTTCGCCATCCCGGGCAGCGAACAGGATGCCTTCGCTGAGTTCATGAAGAGCTTCCACACCACCAATGCCTATGCGTTGGCCGAAACTCCTGCATCGCTGGATACCCGTATCGAGGAGGTGAATGACCGTGTGGACGACATCCTGTCGACCGGTGTGCTCTGCACCCAGGACCTTGTGTTCGAGTTCGATACGGATGCCAACCCCGGCGAGATAACATGGGAGATCCGGCTGCAGGGCAGCAACGCGATCGTGGCATCAGGCGGAGGGAACTTCCCCCCCAATGCGGGTGCCACCGATGCGGCCTGCCTACCTCAGGGCTGCTACACGTTGCGCGTTCTTGATGCAGGAGGTGACGGTATCCTGGGCGGTGGTTATGTCCTCCGCACCGCAGACGCCCGCCGCATCATCGACAACCGCGGCAACTTCAGTTCCGGTTCTGTAAGTGCGATATCCGGTGGCCAGGGCTTCTGCCTGCCGCTGGGGCTTGACAGACCCATCGCAACCAGCTGCGACAAGGTTGATTGGGTTAGCGGCCAGTACGTCGTGGCCAGCCCGAACGCCGCCGTGAGCGCCGAGTGGATCCCCGGGGGCGCCAACAGCGTACAGGACAACAACAGCGGTTACGAGTTCTGGATCTTCGATCCCAACGGCAGCTACAGCTTCCGCCGCTTCCGCAGCCACAACCAGAGCGATGGTTATGCCAGCGTGGGCGCCATACGCGCCTGCCACATGAAGATCAACAACTGGGCCGTTGCCAGCCAGATCCCGCAGAACGTTCTGATGAACGTGCGTGTCCGTGGTCGTGTGAACGGTGTGAACGGGGAGTTCGGTCCGGCATGCCGCTTCAAGATCGATCCGGTGCGTGCCGCCTGCCCCCTCACCCAGTTGCTGAACATACCGGGCAACCAGTATTTCAGCTGCGGTGTCACCCGCACCTGGGGCCTGAGCAACAGCATCATCGCAGCCAACCCGGTGAGCGGTGCCAACCGCTACCAGTTCCGGTTCCGCCTGCCCGCCGAAGGCTTCGAGGTGGTGATCGAGCGCAGCACCTACACCCTGCAGCTCAACTGGAGTGCCGCCACCGGCCTTCCCCTGCAGAATGGCAAGACCTATGATGTGGAAGTGCGCGCAAGCAAGAACGGTGGTGCCACCTGGTGCACGAGTGAGGCCATGTGGGGCCCGGTATGCCAGCTCACCATCGGCGCAGCCACCCCCACAGCAATGTCCCTCGCAGCAAACACCCAGCAGGAGGAACTACATGCCGGTCTCCGCATGTACCCCAACCCGACCCGCGGTGATTTGTTGAATTTCAGCATGGGGGCTGTCGAGGAAGGTGTTGAGCGTGTGTCCATGGACATCTTCGACCTGAGCGGCAAGCGTGTGAGCAGCCGTGTGCTGCCCGTGAACGCCGGCGCGGTGAACACCGTGATCGACCTCAAGGGCGAACTGGCCGCAGGCATGTACCTGGTGAACATCACCGCCGGTGAGCGCGTCTACACCGAGCGCCTGATGGTGAACCACTGATCGCAAGGAACCGGAGCACCCGGGAAGAAGGACCCCGGAAGCCCGCAGCACGCGGAGCTTTCGGGGTCCTTTCATTGTGTCATCGAACTGATGGAGGTGCCAGTTGTTTGAAAAGGACCTTTAATTCTTTCCATGGAACGCACGTTGCTTTTCGCACCGGCCCTGATGCTGGTCCTGCTATTTTCCAGTGGCACCTCCAATGATGATGGTCGTGCCGGCAGAACCGGTTCTCCCGGTGAGCAGACCTGTGTGAACGGTTGTCATTCCACATTCGCTCTTAACAGTGGCGGAGGTTCTGTGACGTTGGGCAGTTCCAACATGGTCGATTGGCAATACGAGCCGGGAGTGACCTACACTATGACGGTAACCGTTTCGCTGGCGGGCAGCGATCTGTTCGGCATTGGCCTGGAGTGCCTTACCGCATCCGGTTCCAATGCCGGGACCATCGTGGTGACCACTCCGGAGGATACGCGCACGCTCAACGCGGTGGTCGCAGGGAACTCACGCCGCAACCTCGTTCATCAGCTGAACGGTGGCGTGGCGGCAGGCAGCAAGACCTTCAGTTTCGACTGGGTGGCCCCAAGTACCAACATCGGCAATGTGACTTTCTATTTCGCCGGAAATGCGGCCAACGGAAATGGGACCAGTTCCGGGGATCGCATCTACACGGGCAGCCAGGTTATAACACCACTCATCACCACAGGACTTCGCGAGACGCTGGAAGGGAATACAGCGGTGCGCGTGGGCCCCTCGCCCTTCGATTCACAGTGCCGGATACAGTATTACACCCGGGATGGTGGTTCCGCCCGCATCACCTTCCTCGACCTTGGCGGACGCACACTGCTTCGGCGTGATATGGGTATGCGCACTCCCGGTGCCTACACTGAAACACTTTCCGGCCTAGATGCACTCCCGCAGGGTGCCTGCGTGATGGTCCTTGAGGTGGGGGAGGTGCGCAGTGCGCACAAGCTTTTCCGTTCCGCGCATTAGCACGCCATGGCTTGAGGCGTACCGGTTGACCGGCAACGCTTCAACCCTGCCATTCGGCCCAGCTGGTGGCGGTCTCCTGCAGGCGTACGGCACATAGGCGGACGTTGCCTTCAACGGCAGCTTCCAGGCGTGCGACAATGTCCAGCAGGATGTTCTCACACGTCGGCTGCCATGGTGTATAGATCGTACGACCGAAGAGCGCCGCTCCCTCCATCACATGTTCCCGTTCCAACTCATGCAATACCAGTGCGTGATCGTAGCGTTCCACCACCACCTCCTTCACGATGCGCTTGAGGTCTGAGAAATCGATGACCATGCCATCCTTCGCACCGCCCGGAACAGTTGCCGGAATGCCGCTCAGGCTCACGTCGAGCACATAGCTGTGCCCGTGGACGTTGGCGCACATTCCATCGTGGCACCGCAGGGCATGGGCCATTTCGAAGGTGAAGCGCTTGGTGACGCGCAGGGTCCGCATTTCCATGCTGCGAAGGTGCACACTGCGCTCGAAATTCCGGGCCCTTGTAGTTGGCGAACATCACTACCCGCACTTCGCACCTCCGCAGCTCCTGCATTTCAAACACCCTTCCTCGTAATACAGCCCTCCGCTGTCACCGCACTCCGGGCAGCTTCTGTCAGATGCTTCGGTGCCATCCGGAATGTAGCGCGCGAGCGCACGCACCACGCCGTTCTTCCAAGTGTTGAGGGAGGCGTCCTGCAGGTTCATGTTGGCCACCACGTCCACCACATCCGATACCGGTATTCCCTGGCGCAACATGCCACTGATGAGGATGGCGTAATTCCAGAATTCCTTGTCGAACGTACGGCTGAGTCCGATCACCGTTATCTCGTTCCCCCCATCGTCCGTATATGCAAGGTCGTAGCGGTTGGTGCCATGGTCCGGGTCTCGATGCTTGACGACCCTCCCCGTGGACACCCAGCCGGGCAGTCCCAGCTCACCGCTGGCCCTTCCGGTGAATATCTCGTATGGTTTGCCGTGCAGCAGGCCCACCACCGCGAGCCATGGCTCCGTACCATTATTGAACCGCAGCAGGTCCGCCTCCAACACATCCGGCCGTTCCTTGTGGATCCCGCGCCCACCACTTTCCACACCATCATCCTGCCCACCCGCATTGGCAACCAGCACGCCGCTCCTGCTTCCGTCGCGGTAAACGGTGATGCCCTTCAGGCCCTGGTGCCAGGCCTCCAGGTAGATGCCACCCACCTCGGCCACCGTGGCGGTCGAGGGCAGATTGATGGTGCTGCTGATGCTGTGGGTGGTGTACTTCTGCACCACCGACTGCATGCGGATGCGCTTGTGCCAGTCGATCTCGTTGGCAGTGGCCCCGTGGTAGGGACTTTCAGCGGCATCGTCCCTCCCTGTCACCTTCATCCAGTCCAGCAGATGCGGGTGGTGTACGGTGAACTCCTCCCACTGGTCGCCCATTTCGTCGGTTAGATCGACCCGCGCCATGGGGTCACCGGGAACCACTTTGCGGCGGCGCGTGTAGCTGAGCATGTAAACAGGCTCGATGCCGCTGCTCGTGCGCGTAAGCAGGCTGAGGGTTCCGGTGGGTGCCACGGTGCTGATGCTGATGTTCCGGCGGCCGTGTTTCATCATGCGGCCGTGCATCAACGGGAATTCCCGTGCCAGCATGGTGCTGAATTCGCTGGTCCGTTCAATGTTCGGCGAGAACCCCTCGAAGGCGCCGCGCTCGATGGCCAGATCGATGCTGCTTTCGAATTCCGCATGGCATTTTGTACGCATGATGCCCTCGGTGGCTGTGATCGCCTCATCGCTGTCGTACTTGAGGTTGAGCGCTGCCAGGGCATCGGCCAGGCCGGTGAAGCCCAATCCCGTGCGGCGGCCTTTCCTGCCTGTTTCGCGCAGCAGCAGCCAGGTCTCACGTTCGGTGCGCTTCATTTCCTCGGGCTCGGGGTCGGCATCCACCTTGGTAAGGATGCGGTCCACGGCCTCCAGCTCCAGGTCCACCAGGTCGTCCATCAGGCGCTGGGCTTCATAGGTGACAGCCGCGAAGCGCTCATGATCGAAGTGTGCACGGACCGTGAAGGGTTCGTTGACGAAGCTGAACAGGTTGATGGCGATCAGCCGGCAGCTGTCACCTCCCTGCATTGCGATCTCGCTGCAGGGATTGGTGCTTTCGTTCCGGAACCCGGGATACACACTGCTGGTGCTGTATCGGTGCTGTCGGTCCCAGAAGATCACACCCGGTTCGGCCGTCGCGTGCGCGCAGGCGATCAGCGAGTTCCACAGTTCGCGCGCCTTCACCACTTTCGTCACCGTGGGTATTGCCGCATCAACCGGCCAGCGGAGGGTGAAGTCGGAACCGGACTCCACCGCCTTGAGGAACAGGTCGCTGACACGGACGCTCACGTTGGCACCGGTCACTTTCGTGAGGTCCTGTTTCATGGTGATGAACTGCTCCACATCCGGATGCGCAATGTCCATGGTCAGCATCAGCGCACCGCGGCGACCTTTCTGGGCCACTTCACGTGTGGTGTTGCTGAAGCGCTCCATGAAGCTGGCCGCTCCCGAACTCGTGCGTGCCGCATTGCTGACGGCTGCCCCGGATGGACGCAGCGTGCTCAGATCGAACCCCACCCCGCACCGTCGTTTGAACAGCTGGGCGAGCTGCTGGTCGTTGTGGAAGATGCCCCCGTAGCTGTCCATTGGCGGGGGTAGCACCACGCAATTGCTCAGGGAGGCCAGCCGGTGATGGTCTCCCAGCGACGCCATCACGCTACCTTGCGGAACCACGTATCGGAACCCGTCCAGCAGATCGAATATGCGCTCCTCGTCCAGCGCCGAGCGCTCCCGGCCGTAAGCGGAAAGCAGGGCGCGCTTCTCAGCGGGTATCGGCGCGTATTTCGCCTCGATGCGTGCGAACTCGCGCGCCATGCGCCGGTGCATGGCGGCCGGCGAGTCCTCCACAATGCGCCCTTCCGCGTCACGGAGCGCGTACTTGTTCATCCACGTGGTCGCCGCCAGGTCATCACCATTGAAGTAGGCCAGCGTGTCCGCCATCACCGTTTGCACGGTGGGTCCGCCCTTCACGGCTCCGTCACTATGTTGGTTCATGTTCGTGGGGTGTGGCATTCCATGAGGCGGATCCGCGCATGCGTTGTACGAAGATCGGTCACCGGCACGCAGCAAGAATGGAGCCATGACCATGGTCCGGGTAACCGGACGTCAAGCGCCATCCGGCAGGGCCTTCCCCGAACCTGCACGGTCGGAGGTACATTTGTGCATGCGCCGCCTCCTGCTCGGTGTGTTCATCGGTATCGCAGCGGCAGGTTGTTCCCCTGAGGAACTTCCACCGCCCGATCCCGCACCTGTCCCGGGCCAGTTCCCACTGCACCTCACCCTGGGCAATCCCAGCGGTGCCACTTCCGATGGAAGCCAGCCTGACAACCATCTCGTCAGCAGGCGCCAGTACGCGTTGGCCTACAACAACGGTCGAGGTACTGCAGCGTGGGTCAGTTGGCATCTCGGGGCCGAGTGGCTGGGATCCGTTGAGCGCTGCGATTGCTTCACCCCTGACAGCACCCTCCCAGCTGGCTTCTTCGTTGCGCAGACATGGAATTACAGCGGTAGCGGGTTTGACCGTGGTCATCTCTGTCCCAGCAGCGACCGCCTGCTCAGCGATGCGGACAACGCCGCCACCTTCCTGCTGACGAACATCATGCCCCAGGCCCCGCAACTCAATCAGGGTATCTGGGCCGAACTGGAGGATCATGCCCGCAGCCTCGTTGCGAGCGGTCACGAGCTCTACATCATTGCCGGCGGCCGCGGCAGCGGTGGCAGCGGCAGCTTCGGAGGAACCACCAATGTGCTTGCCGGGGGGGCCATCACCGTGCCCTCCCATTACTGGAAAGTGCTTCTTATGCTTCCCGCGGATGACGGTGACGACCTTGCCAGGATCACCCCGGACACACGCGTGATCGCTGTCGACATCCCCAATACCCAGGCTGCCAGCGCTCTTCCGTGGGGAAGTTACCGCACCACCGTTGACGCCATCGAGGCCGCCACGGGCCTCAACCTGTTGGATCGGTTACCCGCCGCTGTGCAGGAGGAGCTCGAGGCCGCCGTGGACACGGGAGAGACCGGGTAGGAGGGACATGCTGTGGCAGCGGTCTTGGTGCAGCGCTCACCACGGGCCGGCCACCGCGGTCATTCACAGCAAGGCACGCTGCAAGGTCCGCTGCCCGGATGGATCAACATACCCCGGACCGCACCCCCCGTTCGCCGTTGGGGCCGGGTGGGACATCCACCTTGTTTTCGCACTTCACCAGGTATCATTGCCAATGGAACGCTTTGAGCGGTTCGTCTTCACATTCCTCACGTGGGTCCTTTACCTGTATGTGTCCATCGAGGTGGTGGAGCTGTTGATCACCCTCGGCAAAGCGCTGTGGACGGTGGACCTGAGCGCTGAGCGGACATTCCTGTCAACCGCCGAAGGGCATCGCACCCTGCCGCTGTTCTTCAACATCCTCATCGCCATGGAACTTGCCGAGACGATGAAGGAGTTCCACCTGGACCACCGGGTGAAGGTGGTGCGTTTGCTCTCCATTGGCGTGATCGCGATAAGCCGCAAGCTGATCGTGGCTGATCTTACCCACGGTGATCCGATGGTGACCTTCTCCATTGCCGCGCTTGTGGCCTCCCTTGTGGTCGGCATCCGCCTCCTGGACCACTACGCAAAGGATGGCAGGAAGGCGGATGAAACGCCCTCCGCTGAGCGGTGAACGCTTCTTGCGGACCCGCGCCTGGCGTTCCTACAATTCCTCCGCCACCACTTCCCGAACTCCCGGCAGTTCCATCCTCAACAGGTTCTCGATGCCCTGCTTGAGGGTGACCATGCTGCTGGGGCAACCGCTGCACGATCCGCGCAGCGACACAGTGACCACGCCCTCCTGGTAGCTGCGGAAAGCGATGTGACCACCGTCGCCCTCCACCGCAGGACGCACATATTCCTCCAACAGGCGGATGATCTTCTCGTCCTCCGGGCCGCTCGCTTCGGCGTGACTGCTGGCGCGCTCGTTGGCGTCGGCCAGGGCCTGTGCAGGTGCATCATCGTACACCACGCGGCCATCGGTGTTGAGGTACTCCTGGATGTACTCGCGCAACTCCAACTGCACGAGGTCCCACGTGACGCTGGTATTGCGCGTCACCGAGATGAAATTGCTGCTGATCAGCAGTCCTGTGACGAACGGCAGGTTGAAGATGTGCTCGGCCAGCGGAGAGATGCCCGTGGTCTCTTCCGGACCGCGGAACTCCAACAAGCGGCCGTCCTGCACCAATAGGCGGCTGCTCACGAAGCGCATGGTGAAGGGGTTCGGGGTGCTCTCCGCGTAGACGGAGACCGGCGGGCGCTTGAGGGTCTGCGACATGGTACAAAGGTACGGTCCGTGGCAGCCGTGGTCTTCCAACCCGCGGCAGCGGCTTCGGTTCGACACCCCGGCGCACACCATATCTTTGTACGTCGTGCGTCGCTACCTGAACCGCCACCGCTGGCCCGGCCTCCTCTCCGCGCTGCTGATCCTGATGGGTTCCGGCGTGTTCAGCCTGTCGCGCATGAACTGCCTGATGTCCGGTCGGACCACGTTGGCCTACGGACTGCTGGAGGATTGCTGCCTGGACGTGACGGACCCTTCCGAGGCCAGCGTCAGCCCGGTGTGTTGTCTCTACTCCGAGGTGGGCTCCGATGGACTCGAACAGCGTCAGGAACGCGCGCTGCGCCTGGTGCCCGACCTCATCGTGGTGGGCCACCTGCCCCGCTGGAGCAGCGATGTCGTGGCACGCCGCACGCGCCTGTGCTGCGCCACCGGGCCGCCGCCTGAACGTGGCGCTCAACGTCAGGCCCGCCTGCGCCGCCTGTTGATCTGATCGGAACAGCCCCCGCGTCGCAGTTCCTGCGGCAGGCGCCAATGCGCCGAAGTCCTTGCTGTTCTCATTTGATCCGGTCCCTGTGAAGTTCCTCGTTCTCTTCGCCTCCATCATCTGCGCCGCCGCACTCGCTGCGCAGGACCCCATACGCGGTGAGGTGCGCGCCGTGGACACCGGTGAGCTGCTCCTGGCGGCCAATGTCACCTGGCTTGGCACCACCATCGGTACCACCACCGGCATTGACGGCCGCTTCAGCATCGCGCCGCCCCCCGCATGGCCCGCCGAACTGCAGGTGTCCTTCGTGGGCTATGCCCCTGCCGTTCAGTCCTTCAGCGCGCCACCTACAGCGCCCGTGGTCGTATCCCTGCGCTGGGCCGTGGACATTAGGGCCGTGGAGGTGGTGGAGCGCGCCAGTGCAACACGGCTCGACCTGCGCAGCACGACCGCAACGGAGATCATCGGACAAAAGGAACTGAAGCGCTCCGCCTGCTGCGACCTCAGCGAGAGCTTCGAGACCAGCGCCACGGTGGATGTGCAGTTCAGTGACGCGATCTCCGGCGCGAAGACCATCCGCATGCTCGGGCTCGATGGCCGCTACGCCCAGATCGGCGTGGAGAACATCCCCTTCCTCCGCGGCCTCTCCGCCACCTCCGGCCTCACCCTGCTGCCCGGCACGTGGATCAAGGACATCAACCTCAGCAAGGGCGTGGGCACCGCCGTGAACGGACCCAACGCCATGAGCGGCCAGATCGAGCTGTGCCTGCTCAACCCGCTGGAGGAACCGCCGCTCTTCGTGAACGCCTATGGCAACAGCCAGGGCCGCGCCGAACTGAACGTGCACAGCGCCCAACGCACCGGCAAGCACAGCGCCAACCTGCTCATGCTCCACGGCAACCTCTTCGAGCTGGAGATGGACCAGAACGGTGACATGTTCATGGACATGCCCCTCACACGCCGCATCAATGTGATGGACCGCTGGCTCTACCAGAGCGAACGCCGCAGCGCACAGGTGAACGTCCGCTACGTCAACGATCGTCGGCGTGGTGGCCAGAGCGAGATGCACGGGGCCAAGCCGCTCGGTGAAGAGCACCTCGGCCACCGCCCGCTCAGGCTCTACCGCATCGCTGTGGACCAGGAAATGGTCGACGTCTTCGCGAAGTCGGGCTTCGTGTCGCGCAGGGATCCCACCAGAAGCGTAGGGCTCATCATGGCACTGCGCCACCACACCATGGATGCCACCTACGGCCTGCGCACCTACAACGGACAGCAGCAGAGCGCCTACGTGAACGCCGTGTACCAGCAGTTGCTGCGCGATGGCAATGATGGGCTGAAGGCGGGCCTGTCCTATCAGGTGGATGACTACACCGAAGTGCTGCGCGATACGCTCATCGCCCCGCTGGACCTCTCCCGCCTGGAGACCATGCCGGGCGCCTTCGCCGAGCACAGCATGAAGCGCGGGCAATTGAGCCTGGTGAGCGGTGTGCGCGTGGATGTGAACGAGCCCTACGGCACTGTCGTGAGCCCGCGGATGCATGCGCGCTATGAGCTGGGTCCCCTCACCACGGCGCGCGCATCAGTGGGTCGCGGCTTCCGCACGGCCAACCCGCTGGTGGAACAACCCGCCGTGCTTGCCAGCTCACGGCGCATCACCTTCGAGGGTGACGTGGGCATGGAGCGCGCGTGGAACTTCGGCGCCTCAATCCTCCACAAGTTCAAGTGGCTCGGGCGCAAATGGGCCGTGGGTGTGGATGGCTACCACAGCCGCTTCACCCGGCAGCTCATCGCCGACCTCGACCGATCCCCGCTGCAACTGGCGTTCTATATGCTCGATGGACCGTCCTTCGCCAACAGCGTGCTCACCGATGTGCAGGTGAACCTGAGCCGCGACCTGCTGCTGCGCGTGAGCCACCGCTATTACGATGTGCGCACCACCTTCGATGGCCGCCTGCTCGAACGGCCCTTCACCCCGCGCCACCGAGGCCTCATCGACCTGGCCTACACCAGCCCCGATGACCGCTGGCGCTTCGATGTGAGCCTCAACATGTTCGGTGATGCGCGCATCCCCGCCACGGACCTCAACCCCGCCGATCTGCGTATGCCCGCGCGCTCACCCGCCTTCGCCACGCTGCACGCCCAGATCACCCATGTGCGTGGCAACTGGGAGTTCTACCTCGGCGGCGAGAACCTCACCAGCACCCTGCAACGCGAGCAGATCATCGCCGCCGATGATCCCTTCGGACCCTATTTCGACGCCACCCTCATCTGGGGCCCCACCAACCGCGCCATGGCCTATGCCGGCCTGCGCTTCCGGCTGCCACGTAACACAAAGGAACCACCACACACCACACCATGAACCGCATCCTCTTCACCCTGTTGCTCGCCCTC
>JBIJDX010000186.1:0-5701 GCA_044343855.1 Flavobacteriales bacterium | reverse complement strand
GTGCAGCGGCCCATTGGCGTAGGGCAGGGCGGCGGTGACGGTATGGCGGGCGGGGGACTTCACGGGGTCTGGCGCTTCGGTGCGGCGAAGGTACCGAAGGGGCGGAGGAAGCCTTTTGTTGAATCTTTTTGATGGTTAATTGAACAAAAGGAAGGGGGTGCTGTTTAACAAATGTTCACACATCACTAAAGATCCATCATGGAAGGAACTTCTTGCTGAGTTTGAACACGCGACCACAACCATCCACCTAACACGCTCCCCGTATGAATCACTTGCTCCTGAACATCCTGCCATTGGCAACGGACAACTACGTGGCCTTCACGTTCTTCGTAGGCACCATGGCCATGATGGCCGCCTCGGTGTTCTTTTTCTTTGAGGTAGGCAATACAGACCCGAAATGGCGTACCTCGGTACTCGTCAGCGGGTTGATCACTTTCATCGCGGCCGTCCACTATTATTACATGCGCGACTACAACCTGGCCACCGGTCAGTCGCCGGTATTTTTCCGCTATGTGGACTGGCTGCTCACCGTGCCACTGATGTGTGTGGAGTTCTACCTCATCACGCGCAAGGCTGGGGCCAAAATGAGCCTGCTCTGGAAGCTTATCGCAGCATCGGTCTTCATGCTCGTGACAGGCTACATCGGTGAGGCGATCTACCCCACTGAAACGCAAAGTTGGATCTGGGGCTTCGTCAGCAGCATCGGATACTTCTACATCGTGTACCTGATCTGGTTCGGTGAGGTGGCCAAGCTTGCGGAGAAAGCCGGCGAAGCCGTTCGCAAGGCAAATACCGCCCTGGCCTGGTTCGTACTGGTCGGTTGGGCCATCTACCCCATCGGATACATCGCTGGCACCGCGGGCGGTCTGTTCGGCGTTCCCGTGTTGAGCGGTCTTTCGCTCGACATCGTTTACAACATTGGCGATGCGATCAACAAGATCGGCTTTGGTCTTGTGATATATGCCCTCGCCCAAAGCGAAAAGACAGCGAAGGCTTGATATCATCCATTGCAATAAGGGGCCCGCGGACCATCGCCATGAGGTCCGCGGGCTTCTGCAATTAGCACCGAAGCGAACATGAAGCTTTTCTTGCTGATCGTGGGCTGTGGAATGTTGACACTGCAACAACTCGGTGGGGGGATCTCACCGGACCTCCAGATGTTCCTTTTCCTCGCGGGTGTCGTGCTGGTGGGCATACCCCATGGAGCTGCGGACATGCTTGTTGCCACCCAGCGCTCAACCGAAACACAAAAGCACTTCAGCTCGGGTTTGTTCCTGGTCGGTTACCTCGGCCGCCTGTCCGCATTCGCGTTCGTTCTGTACTGCTTTCCCGTTGTCGGAGCGGCGTTGTTCCTGCTGTTCTCCGCATACCACTTCGGGGAGACCGACATGTCCGGCATCCGAACGGACAAGCTACTGGGCAAGGCTGTGGTACTGAGCTATGGAGTTGTGATACTGGGCATCATCCTGCTCGGGCATGCAGAAGAAGTAAAACCCATCGTGGCCACCCTCCAACCCACTCCGGAGCAGGTCGCATGGATGGAGCGTGTGTTCGCAGCAAAGCTGCTCCTGCTTGGCGTTTCCTTGGCGTTGTTCTTCGCCTGCTCGTTCGCCTATTTCACACTGAATACCGATTCCCGGACCAAAGGCGGTGAGCTCATCATACGCTTCGCGGTCCTGGCCCTGCTGGTGCACTTCATGCCCCTGCTGCTGGGCTTCACCTTCTACTTCGTCCTCTGGCATTCACTCATCTCCCTTTCAGATATCATCCATTTCCTTCGAGAGCAGGGACATTTCACGATACGCACCATCATGACCCGCATGGCCACCTACAGCAGCCTGGCGCTTGCAGGGGTCTTGGTCCTCGCGGTGGTGGGCAGCCTGTATGCCAGCGCACAGGCCATGGTGGTCTCCGTGGTGCTCGGCCTGGCAGTGCTCACAGCACCTCACCTGGGCGTGATGCACGGCATGTATGCCAGCTTGCGCAATAGGCGATGATACCTACGCCCCCGACCGCTCCACCACCTTCAGCAGCCGCTCGTTGATGGCCCGCATCAACTCAGTACTCGCCGCATGCTGTGGACGCTCCGCATCAAGCAGGTCGATCAGGATGTTCGTATCCAGGAAGACCCGCAGCGAAGCGCTCATCGGCCCATGATCTTTGCCAATCGCGGGTCCTTCAACAGGTCAGCCTTGGTGACCGTTCCGGTGATCGCGCCCTTCAACCCCTCCACCCAATCCACATCGCCTTCGCCTTCATGCAAGGCGCGATCGGTCAAGTCCTCCACCAACGCGGCCATGGTCATGCGTCGGCGCCGGCTCAAGGCACGGAGCTTGGCCACACGTTCCGCATCCATGGTAAGCGTCAGCCTGACTTTCATATGGTGAAGATAATTCCTGTGACCGCTTCACCGAAGCAGCGCCCACACCTCCGCAGGTAAGACCACAGCACGCGGTCAGCACGAACGTGTGGCCGGCGACTTCACGGGGGCTTGGCGCTTCGGTGCGGCGAAGGTACCGAAGGGGCGGGAGGGTTGGGCTCGGCGCGAAGCACCTCCCGGACGGTATGTCGACACCCGCTTCGAGGCCGACTATCTTTACATCACGAAACACCGATAGCCATGGACATCGCCCAGAAGAAACTGGATCTCATGCAGCGCCTCATGCTGATATGGGATGAAGCTGCCTTGCAGCGGGTGGCGACGGCCATCGAGACCGAGTTGCCCGACGGGGGCGATGAGTTGCCGGATGAGGACCTTCCTGAATTGGAAAGGCGGCGTGCGCGCTACCTCAACGGCGAAAGCGTGCCAGTGAGCGTGGAGGAGGCTCGCTATGTGCGATGAGCGGCGCATTGCACTCGATGACCCACTTGTTCGCAACTTGTCGCCTTAGCTGCACTGGGATGGCGCTACCTTTTGGCCGCATCTTTCGATCAGCGACTTCTCCAGCCGAATGCTGCTCGCTCAGCCACCTCCAAAGGTGGGCCATATCCGCATTGGAAACCTCAGCATGCGGGCCTTCCATGAATCACTGACGGCGCGCTGGCCGGTGATCCTTGAGCTGAGCTCAGCAAATAAGTTGGTCGTTGTCCACCACGATCGCATCGAGTGCGTTCTGTGACCTCACTTGAACTTCGCCCATGTCCGTGTCGATCCCGCCTTCCCTCCGCCCCGGCGATACCATCGCCATCGTGCCCACGGCGCGCGCCATTTCCTTTGAGGAGCTGCGCGACGGCATCGCCCTGGCCGAAAGCTGGGGCCTGAAGGTGAAGCTGGGGGCCGGCATCGGCCGCAAACACTTCCAGCAAGCGGGCACCGCCGAGCAACGCGCCGCCGACCTGCAGGCCGCATTGGATGATCCGCAGGTCCGTGCCATCTGGTGCGCCCGCGGCGGCTACGGCACCGTGCACCTGTTGGACCACCTGGACCTTTCCGCCCTGCGCCGCGACCCCAAGTGGATCGTGGGCTTCAGCGACATCACCGTGCTGCACAACGCGCTGCACAACCTCGGCATCGCCAGCCTGCACGCGCAGATGCCCTTCAACATCGGGCCGAAGACGGAGCTGTGCCGGGAGAGCCTTCGAAGAGCGTTGCTTGGGAGTGAATGGTCGATGGCGAATGGTGAATGGGTCAGCTATCCATTCACCAATGACCTCCCGACATCCATCGGGACGCCATTCTCCCGCCCTGGCCAGTGCGAAGGAGTTCTAGTGGGCGGCAACCTCTCCCTGCTCTACGCCCTGCGCGGCACGCCCTACGACATCGACCCGCGCGGCAGGATCCTGTTCATCGAGGACCTGGACGAGCTGCTCTACCACGTGGACCGCATGGTGCAGAACCTGCGGTTGGCGGGCTGGTTCAAGGACCTGGCCGGGCTGATCGTGGGGGGCATGAGCGATATGCGCGACAAGAACCCCGAGGACCCCTTCGGAAAAAGCGCAGAGCGGATCATCGCCGATGCCTTGGGAAACACCACCTACCCCGTGTGCTGCGGCTTCCCCGCCGGCCACATCGACGACAACCGGGCACTGGTGTTCGGCCAAAAGGCGAAGCTCAGCGTTGCTGTCGACGGCACGTCGATCTCCTACGTCGACCGGAACAGTTGATCGGAATTGGACCGCCCAATAACGAGTAGGTCGCCTCGGTGGGTCGACGCTACAGGTGCGGATCTGAATCGTTGGCGCGTTGCCGACTAGTTCCGTTCGAACTTGTTGTAGCCGGCAGGGATCTCGAACAGGTTGGCCTTCTGTGCAGCCTTGGTCACCTTGGTCACCTGCAGGCGGCTGACCTCGGCACCGTCCAACTTCTGTTCCACACCCAGCATGGGGAACACCCCGCGGTTATCCTTGATCTGCAGGAAGAACACGGCCTGCTCATCCTTCCGGTTCAGCGTTTCGAGCATCGGCACGAAGAAGGAGAACTCATCAGCGGCCACCCAATAGGTGATCTGGCGGTCCTCCCTGGGGCTCTTCACCACCCACTTCTCACACTTGTATCCCGCCATGTCCTTCATCTCCGAGGTCTTCTGAACGCTCACCTCCACATCCTTCGGCAGGCGCATGTTGGGCACATCCATGTAAAGCTTGCGCTCCGGACTGATGGCCGTCACGGTCTTGTCGCGGGTATCCACCAGCATGATGCCCTGGACCTCACCACGGGCACCGATCTCCTCCACGCGTATCCGGTCACCTTTCACGAAATACTTGTAGG
The DNA here is from genome assembly GCA_044343855.1 of Flavobacteriales bacterium. Taxonomy (GTDB): domain Bacteria; phylum Bacteroidota; class Bacteroidia; order Flavobacteriales_F; family PHOS-HE28; genus PHOS-HE28. The sequence continues at coordinate 993 of JBIJDX010000186.1, read as the reverse complement.
TGGTCACCACCGGTCCGGTCGTCTTGGTGAATTCAAGCACGCCTTCGAACGATTGGGCGTGGAGCGCCGCGGTGGGCAGCAACAGGGCCAGAGACAGGGTGCGGAGCTGGTTGAGAACGCTGTTCATGCGGAATGGTCGTTTACCGGGGGTGGCGGAAAACCCCCAATTTTAAGGCCTTGAACGGCCCGGCTGTGCGAAGGTTACAACCCATTCCATTCACACATGGCTGAGCATAACCTCACCGGGAGCGAAGGAGAGCAACTGGCGTGCCGCTTTCTGGAGGAGGCCGGCCTTGCACTCCTTGAGCGCAACTGGAAGCACGGCAGGCATGAGCTGGACATCGTGGCACGCGATGCCGGGGAGCTGGTCCTTGTGGAGGTGAAGACCCGCAGCAGCGACCGGCACGGACAGCCGGAGGAGGCGGTGGGCAAAGGCAAGCGGGGCAGGATGATCCGGGCGGCCAACGCCTACATCGAACGGTCAGGCTGCACACTTCCGGTGCGCTTCGACATCATCAGCATCATCCTTGTTCCCGGGGGCAAGCCATTTATCACCCACCTTCGCGACGCGTTCTACCCCACCACCCATGACAGACCGTACTGACCGCAGCAAGAAAGGCGGCAAGAAAGCCCCTCCGCGCGGCGCGCGCCCAACAGGCGATACCGACCGTCCCCGCTCCTCCAGGGCCGGCAGGCGGCCACCCGCCGCCGGACGCGACGGATACCAGGGTGCACGTCGTCCGGACAGTGGGGCGGGACCCCGCAGGCGCCCGGACGGACCGGATGCGGAGGGTGAGCGGTCCGGCTTCCGCAGCAGCGGGCGCACAGGCGGACCTTCACGACCAACGCACGGACGCACCGGACGACCCGAGGATGGTCGTAGTGCCGGCCGCGATCAGCGGGCCGGCGGTCGTCCCGGTGAACGCAGCGCCGGTGAACGGCCCCGTGGGTACCGTACATCCACAGACCGACCTCAGCGGACCGACCGCGGGG
>JBIJDX010000035.1:0-16659 GCA_044343855.1 Flavobacteriales bacterium | reverse complement strand
CGGCTGCTGAAGTCGGCCTCGAAGCTGGTCCATGCCTTGGCCTGGCTCATCAGCTTGTCCACGATGGCTTTGGAACGTGGGTCGTCCTGCGCGTGCATGAGGGTGGTGCTCAACATCAGCGCGAGGAGGGCGAGGGTCTTCTTCATGGCTGCAAAAGTAATTCCACCGATGCTTGGCAAAGGCCGTGCCAGAGCGGTGATGGGGTGATCGATGCGGCTCCCTGTTCGCCTCTACTTCCTGCCCTTTTTGGGCTTCAGCATGGTGCCGGTGCACTTCGGTGAACCACAGCGGCAGGCCCAGATCCGTTTCAGCTCTTCGGTGTACGGCACATCGAACTCGAAGCCGTAGTCGTACGTGATCTCCTCTCCGGGCTCGATGTTGCGCAGGGCTTCGATGATCACACGGTCCTTCTTCAGGTCCTCGCTCTCGTGTCCATGCACGAAAGCGATGGCGTTCGGTTCGCAGCTGTGGTTGATCCAGCGTGCAACGTTGCCATTCCGGTTGGCATCGATGATCCATTCCTCGTTCAGGGTGAACAGGAATGTGTGCCCGCTGCCAAGGTCCCCGTGGTAACGCTCGTCCGCCTCGGCATGGGTGATCATCTTCCCCTTGTACTCCACGATCTCCTCGCCCTTCTTGATGAGGGCGGTGGCGAATACGCCGTTACCGTGGATCTTCGAACGTCGTTGTGCGATACTGCTGTCTGCCATGTGGCGCGAAGATCGGCGATCGGAGGCAATGCGATGTGTATCGCCGGTGCCGGCCCATCAGAAATACAACCTCACCACGAATATGGCGGTGATCACACACACCAGGTCGGCGAGGAGCATGATGCCCAGCGTGTACCGGCTGTCCTTCACGTTCACACTGCCGTAGTACAGCGCCACCACATAGAACGTGGTCTCGGCCGCACCTTGGAACAGGCTGCTGAGGATGCCCTGCAGACTGTCGGCACCGTGCGTCTTCATGGCATCCAGCATGAAGCCGCGCGATCCCCCCGCACTGAACGGCCGCATCAAGGCCACCGGAATGGCATCGATCACCTCCCTGCTCACGCCCGCCAGCGCCAAGGTCCACGACAATCCGCCCATTACGATGTCCATCAATCCGCTGTTGCGGAAGATGCTCAGCGCGGCCAGCATGGCCAGCATATAGGGCAGCACCCGCAGTGCGGTGGAGAAGCCATCCCTGGCACCATGAACGAAGCTGTCGAACAGGTTGGTGCCCTTCTCGGTGAAGTAGCGCTCCTTTAGGAAGGCATATGCCACGATGAGCCCGATGATGGTCAGCAGCATGCCGTTGCTGAGGTTGTCGGTGAAGTGGAACTTGGCCACCCCGGCGAGAGCGGTGATGTGGACCATCAGGCCTCCGATGACACCGCTGACGCCCAATACCGCCAGCATCACCGGCCAGTTGAGGATGCGGATCCGCTGCCTTGCAGCCACCATGAACAATGCCGCCAGCGTGCCGGCGAAGCTGGTGATGATGGTGGGGATCATGATGTCCGCCGGATTGGCCGCACCCTGCGCCGCGCGGTAACCGATGATGCTGGTGGGCAGCAAGGTGAGTCCCGCAGCGTGCAGGCACAGGAACATGATCTGGCTGTTCGTTGCCCTGTCCTTCACGGGGTTGTCCTCCTGCATGCTCTCCATCGCCTTGAGGCCGAACGGGGTGGCGGCACTATCCAGCCCCAGGAAGTTGGCCGCGAAGTTGAGCGTCATGAAGCCGTACGCCGGGTGATCGCTGCGCAGCTCCGGGAACACCCGATGGAACACAGGGGAGAGGAACCGCGCCAACTTCTCCATGGCCCGCGAGTCGATCAGCAGGTTCAACAATCCGCAGAAGAAGGTGAGGTATCCGATGAGAGGCAGCCAGAGTTCAGTGATGGTGTTCCGGCAGGTGGCGAACAGGCCATCCGCAGGTTGCCGGCCCACGCTGGCGCTCACCACGCCGCTCGGACCCAGCCGGTACAACGTGTCACCCTGTTGGATACCCGCCTCCCCGGCATCCTTCAGCCGCGCAAGGAATGGGGTTCCGCCGATCGCATTGCTGTCCACTTCGTACACGACCATTGGCTCGCCCTGCCTGCCGTTGACAAGGGTGCCAAGGCTGTAGTGCCGGCCCATTCCCAACATCACCAGCACGTAGCCGATGCTGAGGATGAGCATCACGGTCCAGAAGCGACTGAGGGCCATTGGCTTGAAGCGCCTTTCGTGGCGCGCTTGCAAAGAAGGGCCCGATCCGCAATGCATCGATGGCGCAAGGCCCCTTCCGGCCAACAGGTGGCTGTGAATGGTTCGCAACCGATCACCAGGCCCATATCGGATGAGCGGTGCAGGATATCGGACCAGCGCTTCCTGCACGACCTTTTGACCACCTTCGCAGGCACGATGCCGGCCCTGTGCAACCGAAACGAGCGCAACATGTTGCCGCTGGTGCTGCTGTTGCCGGCATTGTTCAAGCTGTTCCTGCTCTCGCCGGTGGAACTTTTCGAGGTGCACACCATTGCCAAGGAGTGGCTTGCAACGGGTATGTTCCGCTACCATCATCTCGGCGTCTGGCACGCGAGCTACCAGTTCCCCGTCTATCCTGCCATCGTGGCGCTGATGCTTTGGTCGGGCGTTGGAGAGGTGGGGGTGCTTGTGTTCCAGGTGGTGTGCGGAACGGCATCGGCATGGCTGGTTCATCGGCTGGCGCACGTGGTGTTCAGCGGTCGCTCCAGTGCCGGTGCAGTGGCCTTGATGGCAGCGTTCCTAACGGGGGCCAGTCCCTTCCTTGCCGTCTACCAGGTGCGCATGATCCATCCCTTTGCATGGGATATGCTTCTCGCACTGGTCCTGCTGCTGAGTTCCTACACCGTGAGCCCTGAACGGATCGGACGGATGATGCTGCTCGCTCCGCTTGCCGGCATTGCGATCCTCAACAGGCCAACATTGTTGGTATTCCTGCTGCCCGCTGCGTGGCGATGCCGCAGCCATCCGTTCTCAGTGCGTTACCTGATGGCGGTCCCGGTATTGATGGCATTGCTGCTCGCACCCACCGGTGCGTGGGTACTGAGGAACGGGGTTCTTGACGGACATTTCACGTTGAGCTCAGCCACCGGCCAGAACCTTTGGATCGGCATACAGCGCAACACACAGGGTACCGCCCAACTGCCGGATGGAAGGAATTACATCGCACTCCTGTCCAGGGAGGACCGTTCAGCACTGTCCGCAACGGATGCCCATGGGCAGTCAGGGTTCTTCATCGACAAATGGTCGGAGGAGTTGCGCGCTGAGCCCGGCCTTTGGTGGCGTATGATGGGTGTGAAGCTCCGTAATTTCTGGTTGTTCCGTGGCAACCTCGGTTCGCATCGACCTGATCCTGAACGGTGGGCCCTGGCCGCCTTCAAGGTGTACACGGTCGTGCTATTGCCCCTGTTGTTCCTCGCCTGGCGTGATGAGCGAATGCGTTTGCTGCTCGTGACATTGTTCATGTTCTCCCTTGCGCAGGCCTTGTTCTATGTGGAGACCCGCCATCGGCTCCTGGTGGAACCGGTTCTGCTCATCGTTGCCCTGGGTGTGATGAGCAGTAGGACATTCCACAGATGCACGGCCTGGACCATCAGTGGTCGCGTTTGGCGCCAAGCGCGTAGATGAGTGGCAGGCGGCCGGCCAGTTCGGCGATGCGGTAAAGACCGTCATCCCCCTTCACCATGCGGGGGAACACGTTGTACGGCGATCCGTCATGCTCGCTGAAGTGGGTGAGTCGAAGTCCCGCCTTCAGGAGTGCGCCGAGTACCTCACCCAGGTCGTGGTTCCAAGTAAATGAAGGCAGCGCGATGGGGGCATTGGCATCGGCGTAGGACCCCACCCCGGTCTCTTCGATCACAGAACGGTTGAAGTAGGAGTGGGCGATGTGCCGGAAGTCATTGTCGAACATCCACACGGCCGGATGGAACTCCACGAGGACGAAGCAACCTCCCGGCTTCAGGTAGCATGCCACGTTGCGCGCCCACTGTTCCAGGCCAGGGAACCAGCCGATGGTCCCATAGCTGCTGAACACATGGTCGAAGCGGCCTGCCAGTTCGGGACGTTCCTCCGTTACATCGCCCAGCACCCATGTGGCCTCCAGGCCGCAGCGTTGCGCCAACCGTTCCGCTTCGGCCAGCGCGGTTTCCGAGAAGTCGAGACCCGTGACCCGTGCACCATGCCGCGCCAAGGCCAGTGTATCCTGGCCGAAATGACATTGCAGGTGCAATAACTCCTTGCCGCGCAGGTCACCCAGCAACTCCAGTTCAATGCGGCCAAGCACTTCAGCACCGGCCACGAAGCCCTCGACGTCGTAGAGTTTGGAGGCCACATGATGCGGCACACGGGCATTCCACAGTGCCCTGTTGGCCGCGCAATGGTGCTGTTCCATGGGCGGCAAGGTAGCACTGTGCCAGGGGCCGCATCAGGGGGCTGTGAGGGAAAGAACGGTCGCCACGGTTTCACGTGTAAACTTGCGCCATCAAACCGCATTTCCATGCGCCACATCCACATCGGCCTGCTGGCCCTCACCCTGTTCGCCACGTCCTGCGTGGCGAAGAAGAAGTACTTGGCGATCCAGGCTTCCAATGAGACGCTGCTCAATAAGTTGGACGCCTGCAACCGTTCGTTGGAGACCTGCACCGGGGAAAAGGCCGTGCTGGAGGCCCGCCTTGCGGAGCTGGCCAACAAGAACGAGCACCTCAAGGACCAGGTGACCCAGTTGAACGGCACCAACGCCGCCCTGTTGAACAATGTGAGCCAGATGGCCACGCTCAGCCAGAAGGAGGCTGCCAACCTCGAGCGTTCCCTGGAACAGATCCGTGAGCAGGACCTTCGCATACGGACCCTTCAGGATGCACTCTCCAAAAAGGACAGCGTAACGCTGGCCCTGGTGGTGAGCCTGAAGAGTTCGCTTGGCAACCTCAACGACACCGACGTGGTCGTGAACGTGGAGAAGAGCGTGGTGTTCATCGAGCTCAGTGACAAGATGCTCTTCAGAACAGGAAGCACCGAACTTTCGCCCCGTGCCCGTGAAGTGCTTTCGAAGGTGGCCACCGTGCTCAACGGCAAGCCGGATCAGGAGGTGCTGGTGGAGGGCCATACGGACAATGTGCCCATCAACCGCGATTGCTTCCGCGACAACTGGGACCTGAGCGCTTCACGTGCCGTGGCCATCACGCGCATTCTGCAGAAGGACTACAACGTGGATCCGGCGCGCATCACTGCCGGCGGCCGCGGTGAATACGTGCCGCTTGCCAGTAATGAAACTCCCGAGGGTCGTTCCACGAACCGCCGCATACGGATCGTGATCCTGCCCAAGCTGGATCAATTCTATGGCATGATCGAGGATGGCCTGAAGAAGGCTGCCGGGCCGAGGTAGCGCCCTGGTCCGGTCGAGCGGAGAGCGATTTCGACAGCAGCCCTCGATGCATCCGGGTACTTATTCCGATACGTACAGCAGCGCGTCACCATGGGTGCCGGACAGCGGAGTGCGGTATCCCTGTTCCAGTTGGTGCCGTACATCCTGTGTGCAGCTGTCCGCGATGTCGCTGCCCAATTTCCAGGTCAACACGTTGTGGACCGGTATGCCGGTGGCTGCCTGATAGCCGCTCATGCGCACACACGGTCGACCGCTCTCCGCGAAATCGCCAATGGCCCGGTACGGTAGCCGCTCCGGCCGCCACTGAACAGGGTTGAAGGGGGCGAGCGCGGTGAAGTGGTCCAGCACCACCACGCGTGCTTGATGGACTCCCAGGTAATTGGGCAGGTTGCTGTGCATCCAGTTGCTGCTGTAGTTCAGGGAAAGCAGGGTCCGTTCATCCTCAAGTCCGGGTTCCACGCTGAGAAGGATCTCCGCTTCCTCGCCAAGCGAACGGGCGCTTTCGTACTGGATGCGCGTGTGGTGCAGGTCGGCCGTAACGATGCACGCCAGCAGGGCCGCCGAGGTCCACCGGGGGATCGGGCTCGTTGCCAGTGCCACCGCCATCAATAACATTAGGAAGAGCAATAAACGGGGTGAGGCGCTGCTGCCACCTGCCATGGTATCGGGAAACACCAGGTATGCCGCCAGCGCAGGCAGCCATGCCACCGACCAGAACGTCAGGTTGCCGATACCGGAACGGAACGCATGGCACAGGCCCCAGCCCGCCGCCAACACCCCCCCCAGAAGCAGGGGCAGGGCGGTCCATTGGCTGGCCTCCAACTCGCCGGCTGCCCACAGCGCGTTCCAAGCGCGTCCCTGTAACAGCGCGGTCCAAAGCTCGGTCTGGGGAAGATGCCGCACTGCGGATGATGGTGCGGGCTGTCGCATCAGGTAAAGCAGTGTGAGTGCCGCGGGCAGCACCAGCGCCGGCCACCAGGACAGGCTTCGCTTGATGCGCATGTGCAACGGTCCTTCGGCGGTGAGCCAACGCCAGCACGCCATTGCCAGCAGCACAGCGCACGCCACGAGCAGGCTGGTGACGTGCGCGAAATACAGCAGTGTCAAAGCGGCCGCCAATGGCCACCAGCCCCTGCCGGGATCGTTCATGGCAAGAACACCAAGGGTCAATGCCACAAGGAGCAAAGGAAGGCTCAGGCTGAAGTTGAGGAAGCCGAGGCGCAGGGCATAATGGAGCAGGAAGGGCATCACCGCGATGCTCATCCAACGGCGCTCCGGGGCCAGCACTGCGATGAACCACCGGAACGACACGGCGAGGCCTGCCACAGCGAGGCTGTACAGAAGACGTTCGATCGCCCAAGGGGGCATCGTTCCGTGCAAGGGAGCCATCAGCAGGTGGCCCAGCCAGTAAGGGTCGGGCCAGGGGTTCACGCGAAAGAATCCGCCGATGAACGCATCTCCCTCCCACAACGACCGCAACAAACGCGCACTGTACAGGTGGCATGGTCCATCAAGCGTTACGAACCACCGCCCGGAATGCAACGGCAGAAGGTGCAGACCCGTGACCAATGCGAATAGCAGCGGCTCCGCCCGGCGCATGAACGCTCCACCCTTATTCTGGACCTGTTCGAGCCGCATCGGGGAGGGTGAAGGTATTCCCAAATATCCTTAACATCGCATTGCATCGGTTCACGTTGCGTTGCAGGATGCAGCAGCGCCACCGCATCATCATCATACACGAGCATGCCTCATTCCATCGAACCACCGCCCACCAACACGCCTGCGCCATCACGCTTGTCCGGCCTCCGGCGCTCGCTGACCTTCCGTGCCTTCGTCGTGGCTGTGCTCATCCTGCTGCTGCTCATCCCACTGAGCATGGTGCGCGAGCTCATCCGTGAGCGTGCCGAACGCAAGTTGGAGGCGGAAAGCAGCATAAGCTTGGATTGGGGCGGGCAGCAGACGATCACCGGACCGGTGCTGAGCGTGCCGTACGAAGTGCTGGTTCGAGTGCCGGTGAACAATGGCTACGAGATGCGGCCGGAGACACGGTACGCACACTTCCTTCCCGAATCGCTCGATGTCACCACACAGCTTGATCCCTTCACGAAATACCGGGGCATTTACCAGGTGGCCGTATATCGCAGCGGCACGATGCTGTCCGGTGCGTTCCCCGTTCTCGCGGCACAGCGGCTCCATACGGAAGGGAAGCTCCAATGGAACCGTGCCCAGTTGGTGCTTGGCATCAGCGACCTCCGCAGCATCAAGGAACAGGTGAGCATGCAGGTCGGTGGGCGTACCATCCAGTTCGAGCCGGGCCTGCCTTCCACCGACATCGTGGGCAGCGGGTTGAGCGCTTCCTATCCGCTGGACAGCGCGCAGCTTTCAGCGCCCCTTGCATTCAACAGCACCCTGACCATCAACGGCAGCGGGGGCTTCCGCATCACCCCGGTGGGCAAGGTGACACGTGCGCGGTGCACGAGCACCTGGAAGGATCCGAGCTTCGATGGGGCGTTCCTGCCGGATCCCACGGACGGTGACGCGACGAAAGGGGAGGGGTTCTCCGCCCAATGGACGGTGCTCCACCTGAACAGGCCCTATCCGCAGGAGTTCATCGGTGAACAGCGCATGGCCATGGAGGAGAGTGCCTTCGGCGTGCGGCTCATGCAGCCGGTGGATGAATACCTCAAGAATGAGCGTGCAAGCAAGTACGGGCTGATGCTCATCGTGCTGGTGTTCCTCGTGTTCTTCTTCGTGGAAGTGCTTCAGGAACTGCGCATCCATCCGATCCAGTACCTGCTGGTGGGCTTTGCACTGAGCCTGTTCTACACACTGCTCATCGCCTTCAGCGAGCATATCGGCTTTGCCAAGGCCTACATCCTCTCGGCATTGGCGGTCATCGGCCTTGTCGTGGCCTATTCCCACAGTGTCATCATGGTCCGGCGTGCCTCCCAACTACTCGGCCTGATCATGCTGTTGGTGTTCGGCTTCATGTTCGCCCTGATCCACCAGCAGGACTATGCATTGCTGTTCGGCAGCATCGGTCTGTTCATCACGCTGGCGTTGGTGATGTGGGTGAGCCGCCGCATCGACTGGAACGGCAAGGGGTAGGGGGATGACCCCCGCTCCTTGCGAACGGTCATCACACCCTGGGTTGGAGCACAGGGGTCAAAGCCCACCCATTCCGGGTCCGGCCTGAACGCCGCCGAGGTGCGCCTGCAGTGCGGCCTCGTTGGGGATCATCACCCGGCGCGCCTTGCTGCCCTCGAAGGGTCCCAGCACGCCTGCGGCCTCCAGCTGGTCAACGATGCGTCCGGCCCGGTTGTAGCCCAGCTTCAGCTTTCGTTGGATCAGGCTGGTGCTGCCCTGCTGCGTCTGCACCACAAGGCGCGCGGCCTCCTCGAACATGCTGTCGCGCTCGCCATCCTCCAACTCCACGCCGCCCTCACCCTCCTCGGTGGGCACCTCGGGCAGCAGCAGGGCATCGGGATAGCCCCGTTGCCCGCCGATGAACTCGGTTATCTTCTCCACCTCCGGGGTGTCCACGAAGGCGCATTGGATACGGATGAGGTCGTTGCCGGTGCTCAGCAGCATGTCACCGCGGCCGATGAGCTGCTCAGCGCCACCGGCGTCCAGGATGGTGCGGCTGTCGATCTTGCTGGTAACCCGGAAGGCGATGCGCGCCGGGAAGTTGGCCTTGATCGTACCGGTGATGATATTGACGCTCGGTCGCTGCGTGGCGATGATGAGGTGGATGCCGATGGCGCGCGCCAACTGGGCCAGGCGGGCGATGGGGGTCTCCACCTCACGGCCTGCCGTCATGATGAGGTCCGCGAACTCGTCCACCACCAGCACGATGTAGGGGAGGTAGCGGTGACCGTTCTCCGGGTTCAGGCGGCGGCTGATGAACTTGGCGTTGTACTCCTTGATGTTGCGGACCTGCGCATCCTTGAGCAGTTCATAACGCTCGTCCATCTCGATGCACAGGCTGCTGAGGGTTGCAACCACCTTCCTGGTGTCGGTGATGATGGCCTCGCCCTCGCCGGGCAGCTTGGCCAGGAAGTGCCGTTCGATCTTGTTGAACAGCGTGAGTTCCACCTTCTTCGGGTCCACCAGCACGAACTTGATCTGGCTCGGATGCTTCTTGTAGAGCAGGCTGACCAGGATCGCATTGAGGCCCACCGATTTGCCCTGGCCCGTGGCGCCCGCCATCAGCAGGTGGGGCATCCTTGCCAGGTCGGTGACGAAGGTCTCGTTGCTGATGGTCTTGCCCAGCACGATGGGCAGGTCCATCGGTGTGTTCTGGAACTTCTCGCTCGCCACCACCGCGCGCATGCCCACCACCTGTGGTTTGCTGTTGGGGACCTCGATGCCGATGGTACCCTTGCCGGGAATGGGGGCGATGATGCGGATGCCGAGGGCGGCCAGGCTCAGGGCGATATCGTCCTCCAGGTTCTTGATCTTGCTGATGCGCACGCCGGCCTTGGGGATGATCTCATACAAGGTGACCGTTGGACCGATGGTGGCCTTGATCTTGTCGATCCCGATGTTGTAATGCCCCAGGGTCTCCACGATGCGGTCCTTGTTCGCTTCCAGCTCCTCCTTGGTCACGGTGACCTCTCCCGTTCCGTGGTCCACCAATAGGTCGAGGGGGGGCGGCTCGTAGCTGCTCAGGTCCAGGGTCGGGTCGTACTCGCCGAATTCCTGCAACTTGCTTTCGATCTCGTCCTCGCTCAGCACCTCCTCTGCCTGGGCCACCTGCACATCCATTCCGTTCAGGTCTCCGGCGAGGTGCTGTATCGGTGAAGCGGTGGGACTTACCACCTCGAACTGCGAGGGCTCGTCCTCCGTTTCCGCAGGGGGGGGCATCACGGGGGCGGCTTCAGTTCCGGTTTCTTCGAGGTCCTCCACCGGATCAACTTCCGAAGGGGGCTCATCCGTGGGTGCCGGACCGATATCCCCATCCTCCGTATCAACGGCAGGCGCGGCATGGGGTGTCCCCTTCAGTCGTACACCGCTGGTTGGCGGCGGTGGGGTGGGGGGCTGGATGACATCCCCTGTTGCCCGGTCGCCGCGTTGCTTCAGGCGCTCGAGCAGTCCTGCCAGCCACTTGAAGTCAAGGTTGAAGGTGTACACGGCGAACGCTGCCGCGCAGCATGCGATCAGTGCCCCGGCCCCGAAGTTTCCGAGCAGGGTGGTGAGGTGCTTGGTGATCGAGAAACCGACACCCCCGCCGAGGAAGATGTATTCACCGCGGAAGAAAAAGCCCAGCAGTGCAGGGAGCCACAGCAGCGTCATCGCCGTCCAGCCGACCGTCCTGCCGACGGGCAGGAGCCAGGTGCCCAGGAGCATCCGGACGCCTGCAAGGAAACTCCACAGGGGCATCGCAAAGGCCGCCAACCCGAACCATGTATGGATGGCCCGGTGGCTTACAAGCGCTCCGAGCTTTCCAAGCCAATTCTCAGCCCTTACACTGGTGTCGAAGATGGCACCCCACGGCCGCCCGGCCAAGTCCTGGTCCACCCGCCACGTGAAGAGAAAACTGATGAAGGCGACGGTCAGGTAAAAGGCCACCAGCACCAGGAATAGACCCACGACCTTGTGCGTGCGATCATCCGCCAATAAGGCTTTGAAACGTGCCCAACGCCCACCTTCCGCGGAGGATGCTGTGGAGCGACCGTTCCGCCTGGGGCTGGGCTTTTCCTCGGGCTCACTCTCCCGGATGCGGTTCGTTTTGGCCACGGCGCGGATCGATCAATGCAGGGCCATCAAAAGTACCCGGAGGGCAACCGGAGGCAACGCAATGGCCTGGGCTATTATCAACAGCGGCCCGTTCGCCAGCGTATCACAAGCAGAACGGCCACCCCGTTACGGAGTGGCCGCTGTATAGCGGAAAACGCCTTCCGCTCACATGCTGAACGTCTCGAGTATTTCCCCCAATTCCCGGTAGAGTACCTCCGCAGAAACCTCTTGGAAATCAGGCTTTCGGATGAATTTGGCTCCATCCACGTCCGATGGGTTCACGGCGATGGCGTTCAGGCGCATCCGGAGGCCATATTGTACCACATCATAACGGAGCAGGACCCCGGGGATCTCGGCGAACGGGCTGAACCAGTTGGGGTTTGCCATGTGAATGCGGTCCGTGTACCAGATCTCGCATTCCGCACGGTCCATTGCATCAAAGACGGCCACGGCCTTGCGGCAGGGATAGCCTGCGATGGTATCTACTTCACTGGTATACAGGATCGTGGGTTGTTGCTTGGAGGGGTTGAACAGCTCCAGGTCCGGTTGGGCGAGATGAGCCACGAGTTTCCTGCTCATGAGGCTCATGTGGTAATCCATGGACTCAACGCTGTTGTCGATGACCATGGTGGTGCGGAAGATCCCCATGCCGGCGCTCAGCTCTGCGGTCTGCTGGTCCTTCCGGAATGAAAGCGTACTCCTTTCCGGCAGCATGCCGGCCATCAGGCCGTCCGGGTCCTGGTCAGGGAAACTGAGTTCATATTCAATGACACCCTCCCTGAGGCCGCGGTCCAGCAAGCTTGAGCTGCAACTGCTGAGGCACCCTGTCAGAAGGATGGAAAATGCGATCTGGATTCTATGCATCGGGTGTGTTTCCCATGTAGGCAGCCTTCCTACGCAGGGTCGCTGTCCGGGGTTGCAGGTCGGTTGGGTCGAATGTCCACGTGCGCCGGGAAATTGAGCTTGCTACCTTAGCGGGCGTCGAGCGTCTGAGGAAAATGGAACTGCGACTGATCGAAGCGGCATCGGAGATCGGTGCCGGTAAGCGGGGTGCCAGCATGGGTATGGCGGCACTGCGCGTGGCTGCATGGAAGCTGGGAAGCGAGTTGTTCGGGCATGCGGAGGAAAGCATCCTGCGCGATGAGAACGATGTGCTCTACGAGGACGATACCTCGCCCAATGCGCACCATATCGATGGCTTGATCCGCTTTGAGAGCGACCTCGCGTATGAGGTCTATAAGTACTTGAGAAACAATATTTTTCCTATTATTGTTGGAGGTGATCATTCAATTGCTATCGGTTCGGTTTCAGGCACGAAGATGGCCTTCCCCGACCAGCGTGTGGGTGTGGTGTGGATCGATGCCCACGCCGACCTCCACACCCCTTGGACCACACCCAGCGGTAACGTGCATGGCATGCCTCTTGCACTGCTTATGCAGATCGAGAAGAAGGGCAGGAACCGCCCGCAGGTCTACACCATGGATACGTGGGACCGGCTCCGCAAGATCGGGGTGAGCACCCCCAAGCTGTTGCCAAGCGATCTGGTGTTCATCGCCCTGCGCGACTACGAACCGGAGGAGGATGCCATCATCAGGGAATATGGGATCAAGGTGATCACGGTGGACGATCTCAGGGCCCGGGGTGCCGAGGCAGCCGTGCGGGAGACACTCGCACACCTCAGTTCGTGCGAAAAGCTGCACATTAGCTTCGACGTGGACAGCCTCGATCCATCCATCTCGGTGGGTACTGGCACACCCGTGCCCCATGGGTTGTCCCTGGCAGAGGCCAGCACATTGCTGAGCGGGTTCTGTCGCGAACCCAAGACCGCCACACTGGATGTCGTGGAGATAAATCCCGCATTGGATACGAAAAACGCCATGGCTGAAGCCGTGCTGGGTGTGTTGGAGCCGTTGTTCCCCATCCTCCGGGCACGTTGAACCGAGTTGGCTGAAGCGCCACTTCCCCGCGCACATGCCCGCTGCATCCGCCGTCATCCTTATCCGTCCCACGGGCTTCGGCTACGATCCGGTCACGGCCGAGAGCAACGGCTTCCAACGGTTGGTGTCCGATGTGGGCCTGCGCCTTCGCGCTGCGACCGAGTTCGATGCACTGTACGATGCGCTGCTCAGATACGGTATTCGCACATCTGTCCTCGATCCGGCGAACCCCTCGGCACCCAATGCGGTGTTCCCCAACAACTGGTTCAGCACCCACGCCGATGGTACGGTGGTGGTGTACCCGATGCTCACGCCCAGCCGACGCAGCGAGCGCGATCCGCACCTGCGAGGTCATCTTGAGGCGGAGGGCTTCCGCGTGGAGCGCTTGGTGGACCTCAGTGCGTGGGAGCAGGAGGGCCTGATCCTGGAAGGTACGGGCAGCCTGGTGCTGGACCGGACCGGTCTTGTCGCCTTTGCCTGCCTTTCGCCCCGCACAACCCATGCGGCGGTTGAGGCTTGGTGTGCCCGTTTCGGCCACCGCGCGGTAACCTTCAACGCCACCATGGACGGCCGGTCGAGCGCCGCGCCCATCTATCACACCAATGTGGTCATGGCACTGGGTGAGCGTTGGGCGCTCGTCTGCCTCGAGGCCCTGCCCGACGCGCAGGACCGCCAAACGCTGTTGGCTGCATTGGAGGCCAGTGGTCGTGTGGTGGTGCCCTTCACGCTGCAGCAGCTCCATCTGTACGTGGGTAATGCGCTTGAACTGGGCGACAGCGGAGGTTCGTGCATATTCCTCTCGGCCACGGCATTCGCTGGGCTGCGACCCGATCAACGGAAGGCGCTCGAACGCTTTGCGCAGCTTGTGCCAGTAGCCATTCCCACCATCGAGGCGGTGGGTGGAGGGAGCGTGCGTTGCATGTTGGCGGAGAACTTCCTGGGCAGCACCTGAATGTCCATCACGCGCCAACCGCGTTCCTTTGCACCCCCGACCCATGTTCCAGGACAGACTCCGTTCCCAGCTCGTTCCCGCGCTTCAAAGCGCCTTCATGGATCTTTTCGGTCATGACCTCGATGCCAAGGCCGCAGGCTTCCAACAGACCCGACCGGAGTTCGAGGGCGATGTCACCATCAACGTCTTCCCCTTCCTGAAGCTCAGCGGCAAGGGCCCGGAGCAGACCGCACAGGCCATCGGCGAACACCTCGTGGCCCATGTGCCCATGGTGGAGCGCTTCAACGTGGTGAAGGGATTCCTCAACATCGTGATAGCCGACAGCTACTGGACCGGCTTCCTGAACGAGGCCGTGGAGAGTGACATCCTTGCGTTCCCCGCCACTGGCAAAAAGGTGATGGTGGAGTACGCCAGTCCCAACACCAATAAGCCGCTGCACCTGGGGCACCTGCGCAACATCTTCCTCGGCTACAGCGTCAGCCGCATCCTGCAGGCCGCCGGTCATGAGGTGGTGAAAGTGCAGGTGGTCAACGACCGCGGCATCCACATCTGCAAGAGCATGCTGGCCTGGCAGAAGTTCGGCCGGGGCGAGACCCCGCAGAGCAGCGGCCTCAAGGGCGACAAGCTCGTGGGCAAGTACTACGTGGAGTTCGACAAGGCCTACAAGGCGGAAATCGATGCCCTGGTGGCGGCCGGGAAGACCAAGGAGGAAGCGGAGAAGACCGCGCCCATCCTGCTGGAGGCGCAGGAGATGCTCCGCCAATGGGAGGCCAACGACCCCGCCGTGCGCACGCTGTGGGAGACCATGAACGGCTGGGTGTACGAAGGCTTCAACGCCACCTATGCCCGCGCCGGAGTTGACTTCGACCGCAACTACTACGAGAGTCAGACCTATGTGCTGGGGAAGGCCGATGTGCTCGAGGGCCTGAAGAAGGGCGTGTTCTATGAGAAGGACGGCGCCGTGTGGGTGGACAACTCCTCAGAGGGCCTTGATGAGAAGGTGCTGCTGCGCCGCGATGGCACCAGCGTGTACATGACGCAGGACATCGGTACGGCCATCAAGCGCTTCGAGGAGTACCCCGGCCTCAGCAAGCTCATCTACACCGTGGGCAACGAGCAGGACTACCACTTCAAGGTCCTGTTCATCATCCTCAAGAAGCTCGGCTTCGCCTGGGCCGATGAGCTCTTCCACCTCAGCTACGGCATGGTGGACCTGCCCAGCGGCAAGATGAAGAGCCGCGAAGGCACCGTGGTGGACGCCGACGACCTCATCGACGAGGTGGTGAGCGAGGCACGCCGCATGGGCGAGGAGCTCAGCAAGCTGGATGACTTCACCGAGGCGGAGAAGGCGGCGCTGTACGAGATGATCGGTCTGGCCGCGCTCAAGTACTTCCTGCTCAAGGTGGACCCGAAGAAGCGCATGCTCTTCGATCCCGCCGCCAGCATCGACCTGCAAGGGCACACCGGGCCTTTCATCCAATACACCTACGCGCGGATCAAGAGCCTGCTGCGGAAGGCGGAAGGCATGGGCGCATGGGCACAAGAGCACAGGGGTACATCTGCGCTCCTCCCCGAGGAACGAACGGTGATCAAGCTGCTGCACCACCTGCCGGCCGTGCTGGATGAGGCGGCCACCAAGCTGGATCCCTCCGCCCTGGCCAACCATGCCTACGAACTGGTGAAGGTCTACAACACCTTCTATCAAGGGGTGCCGGTGCTGAAGGAGGAGGACGCCTCCAAGCGCGCCTTCCGCCTGGCCTTGAGCACCGCCGTGGCCAACGCCACCAGGAGGGCCATGTGGTGCCTGGGCATCGAGGTGCCTGAGCGGATGTAAGGGTCGAATACCCCGATCGCGGTATTGTCCCGATGGGCCCGCCCGGTGGTCCTTTGCGCCCATGTTGGAATACCGCACTGCCCGCTCACTCGCTCGCATCATCCTTGTCATCGTGATCAACGCTGCCGGACTTCAGGTCCTTGCCCAGCGACCGGACAGCATACGCACGGTGGACCTCAACATGCATGAGGTGGTGGGCCCGATGCGGTTCGGGGTGAAGCCTGCGCCGGACACCTTGGGTGCCGTGCTCATGGCCGCTCGACGCACGGAGGTGATCACCCTCTCGGCCACGGATGCCGATCTCTCGCAGAACCAGGCCCGGCAGGTCTTCGCCAAGGTGTCCGGCATCACCGTGTGGGAGAATGATGGGAGCGGGGTGCAACTGGGCATCGCGGCACGCGGTCTCAGCCCCAACCGCAGCTGGGAGTTCAACACCCGGCAGAACGGCCACGACATCTCGGCCGATGTGTTCGGTTACCCTGAGGCCTATTACACACCGCCCATGGCCGCGGTGGAGCGCATCGAGGTGGTGCGGGGCGCGGCCTCGCTGGCCTTTGGTCCGCAGTTCGGTGGGCTGGTGAACTTCGTGCTGAAGAAGGGTCCCCGCGACCGTCCGTTGGCCTTCGAGACCCGGCAGACCCTGGGCTCCTACGGCCTCTTCGACAGCTACAACGCCCTGGGCGGCAGCAAGGGGAAATGGAGCTACTACACCTTCCTGCACCATCGCAGCGCCGATGGCTGGCGCGCCAACAGCCGCTATACCACCATCACCGGTCATGGCGGTGTGCGGTACAGGGCCTCGAGCA
>JBIJDX010000185.1:0-5811 GCA_044343855.1 Flavobacteriales bacterium | reverse complement strand
CGCGCAACCCGGCTTCGGTCATGTTGAAGTAGCGCTGGTCGGCATCGAGTCCCAGGCCCTCCACGTTGCCGTGCGCGATGCCCACGTGCAGCATGCCTTCGGGCTTGTCCGCATCGGCCACCCAGCCGGTCATCGGTTCCTCGCCAAACTTGCTGGGGCAGGGGCAGGCATGGAAGCGCACGGCCCCTTCATCGGGCATGTAGTTATGGACGCTTTGTTCCGTGAGGGCGACCACGTTGGTTCCCTCGGCGGCCTTCCGGAAGGTCTTCCACAGCTTGCTCTCGGGGCCTTCGCAGTAGTCGTGGTTGCCGGCCAGCACCAGCACGGCCTCACCTTCGAAGCGCTTGAGCACGTCCACCGTGCGCTTGATGTCCGCGGCGGTCACCGATAGCTTGTCGAACAGATCGCCGGCCACCACGACGAAATGAGCCTTCCGCATGCTCGCCGTTTCCACCAGGCGCGCCAGCGCGTCGAAGCGCTCGTTCAACAGGCGCTCACGCACCGGTTCGGGATACGTGCTGAAGGAGATGCCGATGTGGTTGTCGGCGGTGTGAAGGATGCGTATGGGCATGAAGGGCGTTCCGTTCTTTTTTCGTGGATGTCAGGCGAGCTGGCGGGACTGTCACAAAGCTAACCGCGGGCGATGGGTTCCTCGACCGCCTCGTTCCAGGGATGTGCTGAACCGGCAGGGTCGTCAGCGTGTTGAGCTCGCGCCTTGGTCACTCATCCTCTATCGCCCTACCTTTGCGGCATATTCGTAGTTTAGAATCATTCTAAACAAGACAGCATGCTGAAGATCAACAACCTCCACGCCACCATCGACGGCAAGGAGATCCTGAAAGGCCTGAACCTGGATGTGAAGCCGGGAGAGGTCCACGCCATCATGGGCCCCAACGGCTCCGGCAAAAGCACCCTGGCCAATGTGCTGGCGGGTCGCGAGGAGTATGAAGTGACCGAAGGTTCGGTGACCTACCTCGGGGAGGACCTGCTGGAACTGGCCCCGGAGGAACGCGCGTGGAAAGGCATCTTCCTCGCCTTCCAGTACCCGGTGGAGATCCCCGGGGTGAGCAACATGACCTTCCTGCGCACCGCGCTGAACGAGACCCGCAAGGCGAACGGTCTGGAGGAGCTCGGCGGCAAGGACTTCCTCGCCCTGGTGCGCGAACGTGCCAGGTTCGTGGAGATGGACGCCGACCTGATGAATCGCAACCTCAACGTGGGCTTCAGCGGTGGCGAGAAGAAGCGCAACGAGATCTTCCAGATGGCGATGCTGCAGCCCAAGCTGGGCATCCTCGACGAGACCGACAGCGGCCTCGACATCGACGCGCTGCGCATCGTGGCCGGTGGCGTGAACAAGCTGCGCTCGAAGGACAACGCCTTCATCGTGGTGACGCACTACCAGCGCCTGCTGGACTACATCGTGCCCGATGTGGTGCACGTGATGGCCGACGGCCGCATCATCAAGAGCGGTCCGAAGGAATTGGCGCTGGAGCTGGAGGCCAAGGGGTATGATTGGGTGAAGGGATGAATCTGTACGGGCGGGAAATTTCCCGCCCCAACGAAATGACAACAACGACCGCCACCGACCCCAAGGCCAACGTGCTCCCACTGCTCGATGGCTCCACCTGGCCCAACGCCACGGAAGCCCTCGCCCTGGCGCACACGCTGCCCGTTCCTTCCACCCGGACCGAAGCCTGGAAATACACCCGCGTGGCCAAGCTGTTCAGCCAGCCGTACGCCGCGCCCAAGGGTGATGCGACCATCACACTTCCCGCCCGCCTGCCCTTCGAAACCACCCGCGTCGTCTTCATCAACGGCCACTTCCGCGCGGACCTGAGCGATGATCTGAAGGCCAACAAGGGCATCGTCATCGATAGCCTGAGGCATCATTTGGCACATGGTCCGGTGAAGGCGAACTACGGCACGCTGGCGCCCATCGGCGATCGCCTCTTCACGGCGATGAACACCGCCGCACCGACCGACGGCCTGATCATCCTCGCCACCAAGGGCACCACGACAAGCAAGCCGATCCACATCCTGCACATCACGATCGGTGGGCAGCAGCTGATCCAGCCGCGCGATCTGTTCATGCTCCATGAAGGTGCAGTGGTTGAGGTCATCGTTGAACACATCGGGAGCGATGCATCATCCTCGTTGGTGAACAGCGTTCGTGAAAGCGTTGTCGGCGAAGGCGCGAGCCTCACACTGCACCTGTTGGAGAACGAAGCGAACGGCCCTTCACACATCGGTCTCGATGGCGTGACGATCGGCGCGAAAGGACGTTTCAGCATCGACACCACCACCCTGAACGGTACGCTGGTGCGCAATGAAGTGAACATCGCGCTGGCTGGTGCCGAAGCGCATGCTGAACTGAACGGCGTGTATGTGCTGAACGGCAGCACGCACTGCGACAACCACACCTACATCGGTCACGACGTGCCGGACTGCACCAGCGACGAGCTCTACAAGGGCATCGTGGCCGGCAAGGGCACCGGCGTGTTCAACGGCAAGGTGTACGTGAAGCAGGACGCGCAACGCACCCGCGCCTACCAGAGCAACGCCAACATCCTGCTGGGCGACGACGCCAAGGTGTACACCAAACCCGAATTGGAGATCTACGCCGACGACGTGAAGTGCAGCCACGGATGCACCATCGGTCGCCTGGACGAGAAGGGCCTGTTCTACCTGCGCAGCCGCGGGGTGAGCGAGGCCGAGGCACGCAAGCTGATGGCCCATGCCTTCATCACCGAGGTGGTGGAGCGGGTGCAGAACGAGGAGTGGAAGGCGGTGCTGACGGCGTTGATAGACGAGAAACTGGCGAGACTGTAATACTTCACCACAGAGGACACGGAGAAGGACCATGAAGAACAATGCGCTCGCATTCCTCTGTGCTCTCTGTGCCTCTGTGGTGAACCGCATTCCATGAATACCTCCGCAGTGAAACCAGCCTTCGACGTGGAGGAGCTCCGCGTGCAGTTCCCCATCCTGAAGGAGCTGGTGCACGGCAAGCCGCTGGTGTACTTCGACAACGCCGCGACCAGCCAGAAGCCACGGCGCGTGATCAAGGCCGAGAGCGCCTACTACGCCACGATCAACGCCAACGTGCACCGGGGCGTGCACACGCTGAGCACCAAGGCCACCGAAGCGCAGGAGGCCGCGCGGGAGATCATCCGCAGGCACATCAACGCGAAGCATGCGCACGAGGTGATCTTCACCAGTGGAACCACGGCGAGCATGAACCTGGCGGCGTTCAGCCTGGGGCAACTGCTGCTGAAGAAGGGCGATGAAGTGCTGGTCAGCGGGATGGAGCACCACGCGAACATCGTTCCGTGGCAGATGGCGTGCGAGCGGCACGGGGCGAAGCTGAAGGTGATCCCGGTAACCGACTCCGGTGAGCTGGCATTAGGATCATCTGATCATCTGATCGACCAAATCTCTGATCACACCCGCATCCTCGCCATCAGCCACGTCAGTAACACGCTTGGTACGATCAATCCCATCAAGGAGCTGATCGCCGAGGCCAAGAAGCGAGGCATCGTCACGGTGGTGGACGGAGCGCAGGCCATCGCGCACCTCGATGTGGACGTGCAGGACCTCGGCTGCGACCTCTACGCCTTCAGCGGGCACAAGGCCTACGGTCCCACAGGCACCGGCGTGCTCTACGGTCGCGAGGAATTGCTGCAGCAGATGCCCCCCTGGCAGGGCGGCGGCGAGATGATCGATGTGGTCACCTTCGAGAAGACCACCTACGCCAAGCTGCCCTTCAAGTTCGAGGCGGGCACGCCGCACATCGCCGGCATCATCGGGCTGGGCGAGGCCTTCCGCTGGATGGAGGACTACGACAAGGCGGCAATGGCGAAGCACGAGCACATGCTGCTGGAGCATGCGACCAAGGAGCTGCTCACCGTCGACGGCCTGCGGATCATCGGCACCGCGAACGAGAAAGTGGGCGTGATCAGCTTCGTGATCGACCCTTCGAGTGCCTCAGGGTCTGGTGTCCACCATTACGACCTCGGCACCCTGCTCGACCAGCAGGGCATCGCCGTGCGCACGGGCCACCACTGCACCCAGCCGCTGATGGAGCGCTTTGGGGTGAGCGGGACGACACGGGCGAGCTTCGCGTGTTTCAACACGATGGAGGAGGTGGATGCGATGGTGGTGGCGGTGAGGAAGGCTGTCAAAATGCTGAGGTGAGAATGGTGAAGGTGGAGATAATGGTGAGAACGTGAAATGCACCCAACCCACGGGCCATGGAGAACATGACCAACGACCCACGGAAGCACGACTGGAACCTGAACGGGCTGTATGAGCTCGGTGAAGCGATCTCTGTGGTGGCCGAACCAGATGGCAGTAAGGTGACCAACTTCAAGGACCTCTGGGTGTGGAAGACCGGCATGGAGCTGTTGAAGCCTGTCTATACGGTCACGCGCAAGCTGCCGAAGGAAGAGTTGTACGGGTTGACCTCGCAACTGCGTCGCGCCGCCGTATCGGTGCCAAGCAACATCGCCGAAGGGTGGGGCAGGAACAAGAAGGGCTACCTGCTGCTCGGACTTAGCTATTCGCGTGGGTCCTTGCATGAGATCGAAACGCAACTGCTCGCTTGTGTTGAGTTGGACTTCCTCACCCAGGAAGACATCCAGCCCTTGTTGGACAAGATCGCCGGGATCAGCACCGGACTTCTCCGGTTCATGAACAACCTCGGAACGAAGCGCTGAGGCCACTTTTTCGCCACCCTCACCATTCTCACCACTTTCACCATGTCCTTGGCACAAACCCAACAAGAGCTCATCGACGAGTTCGCCATGTTCTCCGACTGGCAGGACCGTTACGAGCACCTGATCGAGCTGGGCAAGGACCTGCCCCTTATCGCGCCGGAGCACAAGACCGACGACAACCTGGTGCGGGGATGCCAGAGCCGGGTGTGGCTTCACGCGGAACCAACGAATGATCTCGTCCACTTCACCGCCGACAGCGACGCCATGATCACCAAGGGCATCGTGGCGCTGCTGGTGCGCGTGTTCAATGACCGCACGCCGCAGGAGATCCTGGGCGCATCCACCGAGTTCATCGACAAGATCGGCCTGCGCGCGCACCTGAGCCCCAACCGCGCGAACGGGCTCAGCGCGATGATCGATCAGATGAAGCGGTATGCGCTGGCCTACTCTTCCAAGTCATGACAACCGAGGAGAAGAAACAACTGGAGGAGAGCATCATCAACTCCCTCAAGTCGGTGTACGACCCGGAGATCCCAGTGGACATCTATGAGCTCGGCCTGATCTATGAGGTGAACATCAGCGACGAAGCCCACGTGGGCATCAAGATGACCTTGACCAGCCCCGCATGTCCCGTGGCCGAAAGCCTGCCCAACGAGGTGGAACAGAAGGTGGCAGGTGTGCAGGGCGTGAAGAGCGCCAAGGTGGAGATAACCTTCGAGCCGCCCTGGGACAGGAACATGATGAGCGAGGCGGCGCAGCTGGAACTCGGCTTCATGTAATTGAACCGCGACGACGCAACGACGCGAAGGAACGACTTCAAACCATGTCCGACATCATCAACAAGGTCGCTTCCTCCGGCATCATCACCCTCGATCTGGAGGAGCTCTACCCGGCCGGCGAGCGCGTGGTCTTCGACCTGAAGCCATTGCTGTGGCAGGAGATCGCGCTGAGGGAGGACGACCTGCGTGCCTTCTGCAAAGAGCATGACTGGTCGCAGTACCGAGGCAAGTTCGTGAGCGTGCACTGTAGCGCTGATGCCATCGTGCCCACCTGGGCCTTCATGCTGGTGGCCACGCAGCTACAGCCGCATGCGGCG
>JBIJDX010000034.1:0-16956 GCA_044343855.1 Flavobacteriales bacterium | reverse complement strand
ATGTAGTCCACCGCTTTGCGCTCGCCTTCCGTGCCTGTTTCGCGGCCTTCGAGCAGGTCGCTGGCCAGGTACTTCACATCGTACTTCATCTGGTCCTTCGCATCGCTGTCGCTTTGCAGTTGGGCAAGGCCGACGCAGGGGGAACAGAGCGCGGCGAGAAGGAGCGGAAGGGTACGCTTGGGCATGGCGGCGCGAAGATACCGGAGCCACCTACCTTCGAGGGCGTTGCGCGGATCGGTATGACGCTTGCGTGACCGCTGCACATGAAGGACCTTTTCGTTGGATCGGCCGGGCTGCTCGCCCTGCTTTACCTGCTGAACCCCACCTTGGGCGTGTTCGAGTTCATCCCGGACAACATCCCCCTGGTGGGCAACCTGGACGAGGCCACGGCGAGCGCTGTGCTCATCTCCGCGTTGCGTTACTTCGGGTGGGACATCACCGCGCTCTTCCGCCGCAAAAGCGATCACCCACACCCCGCCCCCTGATGCACACTTCCATTGCGGCCATGGCCCTGCTCGCCCTGCTGTCCTGCGGCCCATCCCTGCAGGTTGCCACGGAACCACCGCGACGATGGGACAACGAGCGGCTTTGGCCAGTGCTCCGCGCCCAGGAGCGCCGCGATACGGAAGCACTGTGTGCGCTGCTGGAGCACGAAGCGGCCGAGGTGCGCGAGGCTGCGGCCATGGCCTTCGCGAGCGTTCAGGATACGCTCGGCATACCCTGTCTACTGGATGCCTTGCGCGATGGCTCAGTGGGGGTGCGTGCCACCGCTGTTCATGCGCTGGGCTTCATGGCCGACAGCCTAACGCTGCAGCGGATGGGCGAACTGT
This sequence comes from Flavobacteriales bacterium, assembly GCA_044343855.1. GTDB lineage: Bacteria > Bacteroidota > Bacteroidia > Flavobacteriales_F > PHOS-HE28 > PHOS-HE28. Next base: position 16,126 of record JBIJDX010000034.1, on the reverse strand, counting down.
CGATCAACGAGGAGGACAGCACCGTTCAGCGTGCCTACCGCTGTGCCTCCTTCGTGGCCTTGCAGCGCAGTGGCCGCCTCACGGATCCCCGCGTGGTGCTGAACCACCTGGACATGGCCCGGGGCCACGAGCGGGCGCGGGCTGCGGATGCCCTGCGCAGGATGCCCGACAGCACCTTGCACCTGCTGGTCCACGAACTGCGCGAGCGGATACCGCAGGCGAGTCCCGATGCACGTCAGTTCCTGGTGCTGGCCTTGGGCAGGTCCGGCGATAGCGGCCAGTGGCCCTACCTGGAGCGGCTCATGGTGTTGGACCCGGACCCCGGCGTTCAGGTCAATGCATTGCGCGCCCTGGCCCGGCTCGGGGAGCCATTGTTCGACACACTGGCGCTGGCCATGACCGCCACCCATCCGCTGGGCTATGCCGCGTGGGACCTGCTGAAGGACCGTCCACCCCTCACTGGCCGCAGCTACCTGGATCCCATCGGGCCCGGCATGGACCAGGTAGTTCGCATCCGCTTGTTGGGGATGGCCATGAGGCATGCTGATGCGCACCTCGCCGACAGTGTGCGCGCAGTGCTCGATGCCATTGTGACCGGCACCGCCGATCCGTACCAGCGTGCGGCTGCCATCGAAGCGCGTGCTTCGGTGGTGGATGAAGCCTTCCATAACGCCCTGACCACCCTGCTCAGAAGCGATGGACCACCGGTCGTTCGGCAGGCCGCCTTCCAAGGCCTTGTGAAGGAGGTGCGCGACTTCATGGCCACCGCTCGCTTCGCCAACATGGAGGCCCAGTACGCCCAACTGGGTGGTGTGCTCCGTTCGGCCATGGGCACAGGTGATGCGGGCCTCATCAGTGCCGCCGCGGAGGAGCTGTTGAAGGAGGAGCCTGCCGCCATCCGCACAATGCTACCCACCGGGATGGAGAACGGGGCACGCGCCAAGCTCCTGCCCATCCGCGACCTGGAAGCCCGCTCGCTCCTTGACCAGGTCGTGGCCAAGCGTGACAGCCTACCCGTACCGGCACATCGTGCACCAGCTTTCAACCACCCCATCGACCCCATCAAGCTCCGCGCCCTGCCCCAAGGCCAGCGATACCGCATCACCACCACCAAGGGCGAGGTCATCATCGCCACCGATGTGAACGACTGTCCCGGCAGCAGCCTGGCCTTCGATTCGCTGGTGACCGCCGGTTACTACAACGGCAAGGCCTTCCACCGCATGGTGCCCAACTTCGTGGTGCAGGGCGGATGCCCCCGTGGCGATGGCTACGGTGGCATGCCCTGGACGCTGCGCACGGAGATCGGCCGCAAGCCGTTCACGGCCGGGTCTGTCGGTCTGGCTTCTGCCGGAAGGGACACCGAGGGCTGCCAGTTCTTCATCACCCACAGCGCCACACCGCACCTGGATGGACGCTACACACGCTTCGGTGAAGTGATCGAAGGCATGGACGTGGTGTGGCGGCTGCAGGTGGGGGATGTGATGGTGCGGGTGGAGCGGGTGGAGTGATGGAACAGGACGCACGGTCATCAGTGACTGTGGGTCCAAGTCTGGTGGCGCAACACAAGGCAACATCGCCTACACGCAAAACGTTAGGCGCTCTCACTCGAACTTCTCCGGCCGCATCTGCGGGAACAGCAGCACCTCCTGGATCGCGGGGTTGTTCGTGAGCAGCATCACCAGCCGGTCCATGCCGATACCGATGCCGCTCGTGGGTGGCATGCCGTATTCCAGTGCGCGCAGGAAATCCTGGTCGATGAACATGGCCTCGTCATCGCCGCGCTGCTGCAACTTGAGCTGTTCCTCGAAGCGTTCACGCTGGTCGATGGGGTCGTTCAATTCACTGTAGGCGTTGGCCACTTCGAAGCCGGCCACGAAGAGCTCGAAGCGTTCGGTGAGGCGCGGGTCCTCCCGGTGCTTCTTGCACAGGGGGCTCATCTCCACCGGGAAATCCGTGACGAAGGTGGGTTGGATCAGCTCCGGCTGCACCAGCTTACTGAACAGCTCGTCGATGAGCTTGCCCTTGCCCATGCTGGGTGCCACGTCGATGCCGTGCTTCAGGCACAGCGCGCGGATGTCGTCCTCCTGCATATCCAGCACGTTGAGGCCGATCCTCTCCTCGATGCTGCCCACCATGGTGATACGCTTGAAAGGCCCGGTGAAGTCGATCTCCTTGCCCTGGAAGGTGGCCTTGGGCGAACCGTTGGCGGCGGTGGCCACGCGCTGGAACACGCCTTCCATGAAGTCCATCATCCAGCGGTAGTCCTTGTAGGCCACGTACAGTTCCATCACCGTGAACTCCGGGTTATGGGTGCGGTCCATGCCCTCGTTGCGGAAGTTGCGGCTGAACTCGAACACGCCATCGAAGCCGCCCACGAGGAGGCGCTTCAGGTAGAGCTCGTTGGCGATGCGCAGGTAGAAGGGCACATCGAGCGCGTTGTGGTGCGTTTCGAAGGGCCGGGCGGCCGCACCGCCGGGAATGGCCTGCAGTACGGGCGTATCCACCTCGACGTAGCCGGCCTGCTGGAACGCGTTCCGCATGGCATCGAACACGCGTGCGCGCTTCAGGAAGGTCTCCTTCACGCCGGGGTTCACGATCAGGTCCACGTAGCGCATGCGGTAGCGCAGCTCAGGGTCGGTGAAGGCATCGTGCACGTTCCCCTGGTCGTCGGTCTTCACCACGGGCAGGGGGCGCAGGCTCTTGGCCAGCACGGTCAGCTCCTTCACGTGCAGGGTGAGCTCGCCGGTCTGGGTGCGGAACATGAAGCCGCGCACGCCGATGAAGTCGCCCAGGTGGAGCAGTTTCTTGAAGACCTCGTTGTAGAGCGTCTTGTCCTCGCCGGGGCAGATCTCATCGCGGTTGATGTAGATCTGCTGGTCGCCGGAGGAGTCGCGCAGCACGGCGAAGCTGGCCTTGCCCATCACGCGCACGCTCATCAGGCGTCCGGCCAGCACCACCCTGGCTTCGGGCTGCTGCCCCTCCACGGCATGGCCCACGTCCCCGAACTCTGCCTTCACCTTTACCGCCGTGTGTGAAACGGGGAATTGCGCAGCGGGGAAGGGCTCGATGCCGAGCGCGCGGAGCTTGGTGAGCGCATCGCGGCGCACGAGTTCCTGTTCGGAAGGGGTGTGGGACATGGCCGATGCTCGAGAATGGAGCCTGCCTGCGGCAGACAGGCCGCGAAGATACCCGCCATACCCGACCCTCAGGCCAGGACCAGGCCGGTAATGGGTTCGAAGTCCTTTCGGTTCAGGGTAAGCAGTGGGCAGCCATGGGCCAGTGCTGTTGCTGCGATCAGGTGGTCGCTGATGTGAGCCCCCCGATGCTTCCAAGCTCCTTTGGTCAACGCTCGGAAATGCGAAGAGACCTCCATGGTGAAGGGCAATACATGATAATTCGAGGTGAGGTGAGCGAACCAATGTTCTCCTTCCTTCCGGTTGCGCGCGCCTGCGACCACCTCTGCCAAAACGACATCGCAGATCACGGGCTCATGACCTTCAAGTCGCGTCAAGGCATCCAGCGCAGCATGCTCTTTCCGTGCCAAGCCGATGATGACACTGGTATCGATCAGTACCGTCGCCATGCCTTCTCACGGAGTTTCTTCACGTCGATATCGCGGTCCGCCCAGATACCCCAGAACTCCATCAAAGGGTCTTTTCTTCCTTTCTCTTCACGCTCAATGAATTCCGAGAAGACAGCGGAAATGCTGGTCTTACGCCTCCGGCTAAGCGCCCGGGCTTTCCGCTTCACCTTTTCATCCACCAACAGGGTGAGCTTGGTCTTCATTGTACGTACGTTGTGCCAAATGTACGTGCGGTCATTGGCTTCCGCAAGCCAAAGGGTCGAAGCACCGTATGAGCGCTCTAATTTCGCACCCCACAGTTCACCGCACCATGCAGCAACTCATCGATGCCTTCCCGCAACAACTTGAAGAAGCCATGGAGATCGGCCGCAAGGCCACGCTCAATGCCCCCGGCGGACCCTACCGCAATGTGGTGGTGACGGGTCTGGGTGGCAGCGGTATCGGCGGGCGCATCGCCGCGCAACTGGTGCACCGCGAGGCCACCTGTCCCATCGAGGTGTGCAACAACTACTACCTGCCCGGTTATGTGGGCAAGGACAGCCTGGTGATCGCCTGCAGCTACAGCGGCAACACCGAAGAGACGCTGGCTGCCATGGAAGAGGCCCTGGCCAAGGGTGCCCGTGTGGCCGTGATCACCAGCGGCGGCACCATGCTGGCCATCGCCAGGGAGCGCGGCCTGGACCACATCATGATCCCCGGTGGCAACCCACCGCGCACGATGCTGGCATATTCGCTGGTGCAGCAGTTCTTCCTGCTGAAACACTTCGGCATCATCGCCTCCGAGTTCCAAGCGCCCATCGCCGCCGCCGCCGCCATGCTGCAGCGCGACAAGGCGGCCATCCAGGCCAGCGCGAAGGACCTCACCGATAAGCTCCATGGCAAGCGCCTGGTGATCTACAGTGAGGCCGGCACCGAAGCCGTGAGCATCCGCTTCCGCCAGCAGGTGAACGAGAACAGCAAGGAGCTCTGCTGGCACCATGCCATCCCCGAGATGAACCACAACGAACTGGTGGGCTGGGCCGGCGGGAAGGATGACATCGCCGTGGTGATCTTCCGTCACAAGGAGGACCACGAGCGCAGCCAGATCCGCATGGAGATCAACAAGGAGGTGTTCCGCAAGTACACCCCGCATATCCACGATGTGTGGAGCATGGGCGACAATGCCTTCGCCCGCCAGCTGTACCTGATCAACCTGGGCGACTGGGTGAGCTACTACTGGGCCGAGAAGAAGGGCGTGGACCCCACGGAGATCGCGGTGATCAACATGCTGAAGGGCAAGTTGGCGGAGGTGAAGTAGGGAGAACGCAGAGGCGCCGGGGCGCAGAGGGCGCGGAGACGAACATGACGCACAACGAGATCAGCTCGCAGATCATTCAGGCCTCCATCGAGGTCCATCGCGAGCTGGGCCCCGGTCTCCTCGAGGGCGTCTATGAGTTGTGCTTGGTGCAAGTGCTGAAAGACTTGGGCCTACGGGTGGAACAGCAGGTTCCGGTGCCCATCGCATACCGCGGCAAGGACTTAGGGGCGGCGCTCCGTCTTGACATCATTGTAGAGGGACTGGTCATCGTTGAAGTGAAGGCCGTTGAGGCCTTGCACGACAGTCACATCGCCCAGTTGCTGACCTATCTGAAGTTGACGGGCTGCCAGCTTGGCTTGCTCATCAACTTCAATGAAGCGCTGCTCAAGAAAGGTCTGCGTCGTGTAGTGAACGGGCTGCCTGAATGAGTCTGCTCAGTGCGATGCCTTGCGACCTTTGCGACCCCGCGCCTCTGCGGTGAACATGCGACGCATCCACTTCCACGACCTCGGCCTGATCGACTACGCCACCGCGTGGGACCTCCAGACGCGCCTCTTCAAGGAGACCATCGACCGGAAGATCACCAACCGCTCCCTGCCCGGGAACGAACAACTGCTCACGGAGGACCATCTCCTCTTTTGCGAGCACAACCACGTGTACACGCTGGGCAAGAGCGGGCAACAGAGCCACCTGCTGTTGAACGAGCAGGGCTTGCGTGACAAGGGGGTGCAGTTCTTCCCGATCGACCGGGGGGGCGACATCACCTACCATGGGCCGGGGCAGATCGTGGGCTATCCCATCTTCGACCTCGACCACCACTTCACCGACATACACCGCTTCCTGCGCACCTTGGAGGAGGCTGTGATCGGCACATTGGAGGCCTACGGCATCAAGGCCGGAAGGATCCACGGGCTCACCGGTGTGTGGCTGGACATGGACGACCCGTTCAAGGCCCGGAAGATCTGCGCCTTCGGCATCCGCGCCAGCCGCTGGGTCACCATGCACGGCTTCGCCTTCAATGTCAACACCGACCTGAGCTACTTCGAGCACATCGTGCCTTGTGGCATCGCGGACAAAGGCGTGACCTGCATGGCCAAGGAACTGGGCGGCCAGCTCGACATCGAAGAAGTGAAGGCCCGGCTGAAGCTGGAGCTGGCGGACCTGTTCGATGTCGAACTGGTGGCATGAGCCGCGTATCTTCGGCAACATACCCGTTCCATGCGCACCCTGTTCAAGCTGCTGCTCTGGATCACCCTTGTGATCGGAGGCCTAGTTGTCCTCGCATACATCACCGGCAACGACCACCTGCCGCGCGGTGTGCGCCACACCTATCTGATCGGCCGCACCAGCCCGGAGATCGACGACCGCGACTTCTTCCCCTACGCCACCATTCCCGCCGAACGACCGCAACCCTGGCCGACAAGCACCCGCTACGGGAAGCTCGCCCTCACCCCGGACCAGGAAGCGAAGCTGAAGGAGCTGCACAGCGTTGGCTTCGCCGTGTTCCAGCACGACAGCCTCGTGTTCGAGCAGTACTGGAGCGGTTGGGATGCCGACAGCGTGAGCAACAGTTTCAGCGTGGCCAAGAGCTACATCAGCCTGCTCACGGGGATCGCCATGAAGGAAGGCCGCATCAACAACGTGTTCCAGCCGGTGGGCGACTTCCTGCCGGAGTACAAGGAAGGCTGCTACAGCAAGATCACGCTGTGGCACCTGCTCACCATGAGCACCGGGCTGGATTGGAGCGAGAGCGGTGCCGACCCGTTCAGCGACAACGCCAAGGGCTACTATGGCACCAACGTGCGCGAGCTGAGCCTCATGCAACCGTGCCGCGAAGAGCCCGGCGTGAACCTCGATTACATCAGCGGCAGCACCCAGATCATGGCCGAGGTGCTGGAGGCTGCCTACGGCGAACCCCTGGATGAGCTGGTGCGCACCAAGGTGTGGGGACCGCTGGGCTGCGAGCATCCGGCCTACTGGGGCAAGGACCGCGCCGATGGCGACTTCAAGGCCTTCTGCTGCCTCTATGCCACCGCCCGCGATTTCGGCCGCATCGGCCAGCTCTATCTGGACAGCGGCCGTTGGAACGGGAAGCAGGTCATCGACCCTGAATTCTGGAAAGCATCGCTGACCCCTGCCGCCATCACGGACAAGGACGCCCCCAACCAGCGCTACGGTTATTTCTGGTGGTTGGCGGAGCTGGATGGACAGCCCGTGTGGTACTGCCGCGGCTTCCACGGGGAGTATGTGGTGGTGCTGCCCGCTGAAGACCTGGTGCTTGTGCGCACAGGCATGAAGCGCGAAGAGGTGAACGAACGCGGACACCCCACCGATGTCTTTGCCTGGATCGCGATCGCACGCGATCTTGCGGGTCGTAAGTTGCAGATGTGATGCAGGGTCGCACCTTTGCGTCACTGTCACAGGCCGAAGGCATCCCATGCAGAAGGACATAGATCGCCCCCAGGTGCACGATGTGGCGATGGCAGTGGTCCGGGAGCCGGATGAGGAAGGGGAGGAGGCGTGGTATGTCTACCTGGTGAACCTGCGTGAAGAGGCGCTGGAGAACGTGCTGGTCAGTTCACGCGGATACGGCGAGCTGGAAGGCGAAGCACGCAGGACCAGCGAGATGCGGCATTTCCTGGAGCACCTTGGACCCCGCAGCTGGGCGCGCATCGAGCGCATCGTGGAGGATGTGTTCGGCCTCAACAACCAGTACTGGCTGAGCTTCTACCTGCAGGGTGCGCTCTACGACCGCAAGTACATCTTCGTGGCCGGCAGCATCGATGAGACCAACTTCACCACCGTGCCACTGATGGAGAAGCGGGGTGTGATGATCGTGTGAACCGCCACCCTGTTGCCATCCATTCCAGAGCGATGACCGGGCACACACCCTTGCGCAAGCGGCTCGAAGCACCGGTCAACTGGATCATTGTGCTTGGCCTGTTCGCCTGGGGTATGTGGACCGTACCGGCCGGTATGTTCGGACCCGGGAGGGATCTGATCCCCGGCGACCTTGGTGACGCACGGGTATCCAACCTGGTGCTTGAGCATTTCCACCGGTACGGCACCGGACAGGAAAGATCCTATTGGGATGCGCCCTTCCTGGTGCCTGAGCGCAATGTGATGGGGCGCACGGAGACCCTGCTGGGAACCGCTCCGGTCTACGATGTGTTCCGTCGTGCGGGTTGGGGTCGGGAGAGCGCCTTCCAACTATGGATCGCCGCCTTGTTCGCACTCAATTTTTGGGCCTCTTGGACCGCACTTCGGCTTTGGGGCGGAACCCCCGCAGCCGCTGCTTGTGGCGCTTTCATCTATGCGTTCGGTATTCACCAGATCGGGCAGCTCAACCAGGCACAGGTCCATCCCCGTTTCATGGTGCCCCTCGCGCTGCTATGCTGGTGGCGTGCCTTGCAGGGGGATGGGGTGCGATGGGCCTGGCTCGCCATGCTTGCCACCGTGTATCAGTTCTGGTGTTCCTTCGAAGTGGGCATTGTGCTGGCCATCGGTGTCCTCCTGCTGGTGGTGGCCCATGCGGTGCTGGTGCGCGACCGCTCGTGGCGCAGCTTGTTCCGTGACCGGCGCACTCTGCTGATGGCCTCCGGTATCGCGGCGCTCGGCGCTCTGCTGTTCTACCCGCTGCTGCATCATTATGTGAGCGCAAGGGCGAACATGGGACATCATTCCTACGCCGAGGTGGTTCAACGGATACCGCGCATCGCCTCCCATTTCCTGACCCACCCGGGGGCCATCAGTTGGCGCGACCTGACCATGACGGATGAGCGGATGTTCCCGGAGTGGTGGCATCACCTGCACTTCATGGGGGTCATCCCCTGGTCCGGGGTGTTCCTGTCGGGATGGTTCTGCTGGCGCCGCTCCCCGGACCCTGCGTGGAGAGCGGGATCCCGTATCATCCTTTTCACCTTCGCCCTGCTGTTCCTACTCTGCCTGCAGGTGGGCTCCTTTTCCGCCTATCGCTTGCTTCATGCACTGCCGGTGGTCGGCATGGTGCGGGCCGTTGACCGGTTCGTGCTCCTCGAGGCCTTCCTGTTCGCGTTGTTGCTTGTTCGCGGTGCGCGTGCGTTGGACAGGGGCGGATGGTTCGGTCTTGCGGTCGCCGTCGCACTGCCATTCGCCACGGTGCTGGACCAGCGTATTGATACCGGTACCATCCGTTCATTCGACAAGCACGCCTCGGAGCGGGAGGTGCGCAACATCGCCCGACACATCGATGAGCGGTGCGGGTCGGCATGTGCCGCCATCGCCTGGTGTCCGGTGCTCCCGCCAACGCCCGCCCCCCTTCGGTTCGAGCGGCTGGTGAGGGAGCAGGTGAGCGTGATGCTCGCCGCGCAGGAGAGCGGCACACCCACCGTGAACGGGTACCTTCCATACCTCCCGGATGCCTTTATGCCTTTCTTCGAACGCATGGACAGCACCTCGTTGGCCGCATGGACCGAGAGACAAACCGCCACCATGCCGGAGGTCGTTCCCATCGGCAATGCCGGTGATGTGTTCGGCAGGCAGGAGCGGGGATGCCTCGGGGTGTGGGGTGGCGCCCTTGTTCTGGTGGGGCAGGGGAAGGATGGCCAGTTGGCGGTTGAGCGCACGGCACCGGTGTTGGCCGCCAGCTATGCCATGGTGCATGCACGGGATGGCCGGGTGGCCCTGCTGGCGTCGAACGGCCGGTTCGTGTCCGCGGACCTCTCCGAAGGCGATCTGGCACTGCGTGCCAATGCACCGGTGGCTGGGGATCACTGCCTTTTCATGCTGCAGCCTGCAGGGGATGGTGGTTTCGTGTTGCGTGCTGACAATGGCAGGTATGTCAGCAGCAATGGTGAGGGCACGTTGTATGCCTGGGCGGATCGCCCTGATGGTGCCACGATCTTCTTCCTCGGGCCACTTCCGGAAGGCGTTCACTGAACCCTTCCCCGCGCTCAGTGGACGCTGCAGTTCAAGTGTCGCAGTCGCAGTTCCCCGAGGTGGAAGTGGAACACACCTTTGGCATCCTTCCGGAAGCCGCTGGGGAGAAGCGACTCCCTGACCATGGCATGGTCCAGGGCCGATGCCATCCAGTGATGGAAGTGCATGTCACCCTTCAACTCGAAGGTGCCATCCGCTCGTGACGTGGTATGATAGGAGTGGGTGAATTCACGGTTCCATGCGATCACCACCCCCCCCTCGATGGGTCGGTCATGCTCGTCCACCAGGCGGCCCGTGATCCGGCTGAAGCTGTGTTCCGAATAGTTGAGGTAGTTGGGCAGCTCCTCGCACGTTGCGCGGACCGCCATTGCGTCAAAGCCACGGAACACGTCCGCGGCGGGCTTGGTCCTGCCAAGAACGGATATCGGGGCGCCCTCCACCGCGAGCTCACCTTCCATGGAAAGCAGCCCCATGAAATCAGAGTGGAAGCGCCCCCAGCGAACATCCTTGAACTGCCACCAGGAATAGCCGATGCCACCGCAGGCCACCACCTGGTCAAGGGTGCGCCGGGCGAACGTGGCCATGTCGGCATAGCTTACCGAGTCATCGTCCGCCGGAAGGGATGTCTCCCCGATCATCCAAGGGGTGCGCACATGTTCTCCGTACCAGCGGATCTCGTTCAGGACCTGGTCCGGCTCGTATTCGTAGGGGTGGAAGGAAATGAAGTCCACGTCCAGCAGATGGGGGTCCCAGGCGTGAACTTCGCGGATGCCGGTGAGCCCGATGGTGACCAGGTGGTTCGGGGCATGCGCGGTTGCGAGCTTTCGCCAGGAACGCACGATGGCGTGCACGTCCTCCTTCCGTCGCGCCGGCAGATCGAAGTACAACGGTTCGTTGAACAGGTCGAACGCCAGAACGCTCGTGTCGTTGCGCAGGTGATCGGCCACCATGGTGAAGTGCTCCCTGGACCCGTTGCGATCGTTGTGGATGGTGGTGAGTAGTATCACCCGCATGTCCGTCGCCTGTGCAATGGCCATGAAATCGCTTATCGCAGCCAGGTAGGCCTTTCGTATGACAGGGTCGTCCATGTCCACCAACAGGTCGGTGCCGTCCACTGCACGGGCCTTCAATGCAGGCCGCCCTGCATCATCGCCTGGCACCGGTCCTTCAGTGAGGTGCACCACACGCACGGCGTTGAACCCCAGCGACCGCATGAGCTTCAGCTCGGCCCGTAGCTGATCCGCCGCCAGCGCCGGGTCTGCGAAGCGGAAGCGGTTGTCGGTGTTGTATCCGTTGTAGGATGCGGCCCAGATGCGTCCGTCATGCACCACGAGGTTCACCTGGTAGTTCATGACCACGGGGAAATAGTGTTGGCCATGCAGGACCATGCGGCCATCCTTCATGCGTACAAAGCCTTCGCTGCCGCGTTCAGTGCAGGCCGCGAATAGGAGCATCGCCACCAGGGGCAGCACCGCTCTGTGGGCCCCGGTGCGGAGCGGGCGGCAAAGGGATGTGTGGGTCATTGGGTCAGCGGTACCAGCGATCTCACCCGGATGTTCCGCAAACGGACGCCGGGACCGCTGCGGTGCCATGCATACACCCGCAAGATATCCGTGGACCGCCTTGGTACGGGCGTGAGGTAATGAAAGGTGAACGGCACCCACCCGGTGGGCTTCGCAGGTGTTTCGTCGGCAAGGCTGAACGTGCGGTATCCGTAGGTGTCCTCATGCACCATGTGCAGCACCATGTCCGCCTCCAGCCCGAGGGTATCGTCCGCGCGGAACTCCCCCCGCACCTCAACCCAGGCATGGTCCCCGTCCGTCAGCAGGTGGAACGGGCGCTCCCACGCGGGGGTGAAGGGTGCCCCCGGGCCCAGCACATGCTCCCCCTGCCCTTCCGCAGGCTGCAGTTCCCACCGCGCGTGCTCGCGCAGCTGCGCCAACAGGGGTGCGTTCCGTGCCGAAACACGGTCGGGTCCCAGCAGGTGGTACAGCGTGGTATCGGGTTCGAGCTGAAGGAACGTGGCCCAGTAGTAAGCCCTGGTCATGCGATCGGGCGGCCGGAAATGCTGGCGCTGCTGCCACAGCTGGAAGTGCAGGAGCACCACGAGCACCGATACCAGCACCACCATTGCACGCCGGGTGGCCGTCGCCGACAGGGCTGCACGCTGGAACGCGAAGGCCATGCCAACAGCCACCACCGGGAGCACATCCACGGCGGCGCGCTGGCCGAAGCCGCCCGGATAATACCAGATGGTCCACGTGCTCACCACGTACAGGAACACCGCGATGAAACTCCACAGCGGGAGGCGCAGTGAGCGCTGCGAAGGCGGGATGGCGACGGCCAGTCCTGCAAGCCCGATGAGGACGACCGGGGTGTGGAGCAGCCATCCTTTGCGGTAACTGAACAGGAACGATACGAGGTGGGGGTGGAGAAGGTCCAGGCCTTCACCCGGGTTCTGGTAGCTGTTGTACAGCCAGGTGCCGGCCATGACCTTCCAATACAGGAGGAGGATCGATACCGGTACTGCGGTGCAGGTCACCAACATCAGCAGGTGCTTCCGATGCTGTTGGAGCACCTGCCGGAGCTTGCCGGCAGGGCTCATGTTGCCAAGCGGCCACAGCACGGGTATCAGCACGACGAGGATGTTGGTGGGTCGGACCAGCATCAAAAGCCCCAGTGCAAGGCCCATCCCACAGGCCCGGCCAGCGGAGGGTGCGGCATGCCACTGATGGGTGCTCCACAACAGTGCGGCCAGCAGTGCGAAGGTGTACAGGTGCGTCATCAATGGGTGCTCAACGGCCTGGTCGAACAGGTTGGTGCCGTAGAGGATGAGCGCAGTGGCAAGGAACGGTGCCATCCCGGGCACGAGCATCCGCAGGAATCGCAGCAGCCAGTAAAGCCCTGCCCAGAGCCAGCAGAGCGAGGTGATGAGCACCGCCACCTGGTACGGCAGCGATAGCCCGTCCGCCGGGAAGCCAAGTGCAGAGGCCAGCAGGTGGGCCACCAGGAAACCCGGCGCATGCAACACGGCAAGTCCCGGTGTGTAGCGGATCACCCATGCACCGGTGGGCGAAAGGTGTGCCTGGTAGAACGTATCCGACGGGGCATAGGCGGCGAACATGCCCTGCACGATCCCGGGGTCCGTCATGCCCAGGTCGTTATGGACGAAAAGCAGTGGCAGGTACAGGAAATAGCCGAAGCCATCCCAGGCGATGGGGTTGCTGAACCAGCTGCGGAACAGGAGCAGGAACCCGATCCCGCCGGTGAGCACCAAGCTGAACAGGGCCGGTGAGGAACGTCGGGCCCACCAACCTCCCGGTGTCGTGCCCTGCAAGTGCTGCGATCGATCCACCGGCGATGCCATGAGCGCCTAGCGCAACCCGTACTTCACGATGCACCAGATGGCCCGGAAACCGTCCTTCCAACCGATCTTCTTGCCCTCCGCATAGGTGCGACCGTAATAGCTGATGCCCACCTCGTAGATCCGGATACCAGGCACACGCGCCAGTTTGGCCGTCACCTCGGGCTCAAAGCCGAAGCGCCGCTCGCGCAGGTCAAGCTGCTTGGCGATGTCGCTCCGGATCAGCTTGTAGCAGGTCTCCATGTCCGTCAGGTTCAAGTTGTTGAACGCATTGGACAGGAAGGTGAGGAAGGTGTTGCCGATGCTGTGCCAGAAGAACAGGATGCGATGGGGATGATGACCCATGAAGCGTGAGCCGTAGACCACGTCGGCGAAGCCCTCCACCACGGGGCGCAGCAGGTCGTTGTATTCGCGCGGATCGTACTCCAGATCGGCATCCTGCACCAGCAGGTAGTCGCCCGTTGCCTCCTTGATGCCGCGGTGGATGGCCGCGCCCTTGCCCATGTTGCGGGGTTGCTCGAAGAACTTGATCCCCATGGCCGGGTTGGAGGCCATATAGCGCTTCACCGCCTCCACGGTGCCATCCCGCGAACCGTCGTTCACGATGATCACCTCCTTTGAGATCCCCCGCATCAACTCCACTGCGCGCACCTTGTCGAGGATGAGGTGGATGGTCCGCTCCTCGTTGTAGGCGGGAATGATGATGGACAGGCAGGGGACCGACATTCGCTGGAGGGGACGACGATGAATGAAATTAGGCCTTCGATGCCGACAGGTCGCCTTAAACCACCATCTCCGGCACCTCCCCCTCCACCACCAGCCTTCCCTCGGTCTTCGCTCGGATCTCCTCCACGCTCACACCGGGCGCACGCTCCAGCAACTTGAATCCCTGTGGCGTGACCTCGAACATGCCGAGGTCGCTGACGATCTTCTTCACACACCCCACACCGGTGAGCGGTAGCGAGCACTGCTTCAGCAGCTTGCTCTCGCCGGCCTTGTTGGTGTGCAGCATCACCACGATGATGTTGTCCGCACTGGCCACCAGGTCCATGGCGCCGCCCATGCCCTTCACCATCTTCCCGGGGATCTTCCAGTTGGCGATGTCGCCGGTGTCGCTCACCTCCATGGCCCCCAGCACCGTGAGCTGCACGTGCTGCCCGCGGATCATGGCGAAGCTGGTGGCACTGTCGAAGATGGCGGCACCGTCCTTCAGCGTCACCGTCTGCTTGCCCGCGTTGATCAGGTCGGCATCCTCCTCACCCTCGAAGGGGAAGGGCCCCATGCCCAGGATGCCGTTCTCGCTCTGCAGCTCCACGCTGATGCCGGCCGGGATGTAGTTGGCCACCAACGTGGGGATGCCGATGCCCAGGTTCACGTACCAGCCGTCCTTGAGTTCGCGCGCGATGCGGCGGGCCATTTGTTCCTTCGTCAGGGCCATGGATCAATGGGGTTCAGGTGTGCGAAGTTCGTCATCCGTGGAGATCCGCAGCATGCGCAACCGCGCCCGGCGCCGCTCCAGCACCTGGCGCCCGGGGTTGTACAGGTACACCACCAACGAGCGTGTGTCATCCACGGGGGGCACCCAGCGTTTGAGGCGGAGCCGGTCGATGCCGGAAGCAGCGTGGCGCGCGCGCAATTCCACCCGGTCCACCTGCACCGCCCGGCCATCGGCGCCGCGCTGCTCGATCACGACCTCGGCGGAAAGCACCTCATCCGCGCAGTGCAGCAACAGGTCCAGCTCCACACAGCGAAGGCCGGGTGCGAAGCGTTCGGCAGGTTCGTTCCACAGGTCCTGGAACTCGGCGTCGTTGGTGATGGGGTCGATCGTTGTGTCTGCGAAGGCCACCAGCTCCACGGGAGCCACACGCTCGAACAGCACCTGCCTGCCCGCATGGCTGCCCAGCAACGGCCGGTAGCCCGGCGGCACCTCGAAGTAGCCGGTATCCACCAGCAGCAGGTCGTGGTATGGCGCAGGGTGGCGGTTGGGATCGAGCACGGGCACTGCCAAGCCCGCCATGCGCGCCTGCACGTCCCAGATGGGCACCATCTGCCGGTACGCACCCACGCTCAGGATGCGCACTGTGCCGGCCGCGCGGTCGGCCACCACGCGGTACTGCGCCAGCATGGCCGACTCCTCGGGCCAGCTCATCGTGCGTGCGGGGTGCCATGCTCGCAGCCCCAGCACGGGAGGGAGAAGGAGCAGGGCGGCACCCACCCATGATGTCCACGGGCGTTGGGCTGCGAACCGGTCCGCAGCGAAGGCGATAACGAGCAGGGCGGGCGGCACCAGGTGCAGGGCCGTGCGATCGATGGGAAGCAGGGTACCCCACAGTGCGTGCATCAGTGAGCGCCCCACCACCTCCGCGGCGAGCAATACGGCTGCCACGGTGAGCGGATCGCGAAGAGCCGCCCTACCTTGCTTCACCACTGCGTACAGGGCGACCAACAGCGCCAGCAACACAGGTACAAGCAAGAGCCACCGCGCAATGGGCTCGTGTGTGCCCAGCAGCGGCAGGGTGAGCGAAGCGAGCGTGCCCTCCACCCAACCCGCACCGCTGCCGTAATAGAGCGCACCGCGTTCCGCCAGTCCTTGTCCATAGCGCACGGCGATGATCAACGGAGCAAGCCCCAGGAAGAGCCATTGCACTGCCATGGCCACGCGCCGCCGACCGGGCTGAAGAACGATCCCCGGCAACACCAATGTGAGCATCACCATGCCGAGCAGGGTGCCATTGAGCGAACACCATGTGCCGAGCGAAACAGCCAGCAACAAGGGCCACAGGCGTTGGTCGCGGGGCGAGGCGACGAACGCGATGCAGTGGTGCACGGCCATCGCTAGGAAAGCCAACGCCGGACCGTAGCCACGGAAGAGCGAAAAGAAGTCGAGCACAAAGGGACTGCAGAGCCACCCCAGCCGAAGTGACCATGCGAGCGGGCGGGATCGGATCGCTCCGCTCAGCCGCCA
>JBIJDX010000184.1:0-5856 GCA_044343855.1 Flavobacteriales bacterium | reverse complement strand
TGTCCTTGGCGGAGGAGCCCTTCGATCAGGCGCGCCACATCGACCAGCGGGTGGCTGACACCTATGTGCGTGCCGCCACCCTCCAGGTGCGCAACGCCAAGGCCGCCTATATGCCCAGCCTGCGCGGGTTCATCAGCCACCAGCAACAATGGAATGCGCGCGACTTCGAGCCGTTCGGAGGCCCCATCCCGTGGTTCCCCGCCACCCTGTGGGGGCTGCAGGTGAACGTACCCCTCTTCAGCAGTGGACTACGCAGCAGCCGCCTTGCCCAGCAGCGCATGGCACTTGGACAGGCGGAACTGAACCAGCGGCTCACGCAGGAACGGCTCGCGCTGGAACATGCCCAGCGGCGCAGCGATGTGCAGGGTGCACAGGACCTCTATGACAGTGAGCGGGAGCGGCTGGAGGTGGCGCGTCGCATCTTCGAACGCACCGGTGTGAAGTACGCCCAGGGGGTGGCCTCCAGCTTCGAGCTCACCCAGGAGCAGACGCGCTACATCAGCGCCCAGCAGAGCTACATACAGCGCGTGGTGGACCTCGTGAACGCACGGGCCGACCTGCGCATGGCACTTGACCGATACTGACACATCACAGACCGCCGATGCGCTTCCACATCCTTGCCAACCTTCCGGTGCTACTGCTCCTGTCCGCATGCGGCGGCGGGGCCGACCCGCGTGATGAGCTCGCCAGCAAGCGTGCCATCCGCGACTCGCTCAAGACCGAACGGGAGCGGATCAAGGCCTCCATCGCGGAGGTCGAGTCATGGCTGGCGGCCAATGACCCGGAGCTGGCCCGCTCCCTCCCGGTGGTCACCACCTACTCACTGGCACCTCGTTCGTTCGCCCATTTCACCGAGGTGCACGGCACGGTGAAGGCCGATGACAACGCCCTGCTGTACACGAGCACGGGCGGAGAGGTCCGCCGTGTCCTGGTGCAGCCCGGCTCGTCCGTGCGCCAGGGGCAGGTGGTGGTCGACATCGACATCGATGCGCTTCGGGCGAACATGCGGCAGGCGGAGGCCAACGTGGACCTCGCCCGCACCGTGTTCGAGCGGCAGTCCAAGCTCTGGCAGGAGAACATCGGCAGTGAGGTGCAGTTCCTGGAGGCCAGGACGCGCATGCAGGCCGCCGAGGCACAGCTGGCCGGCATGCGTGAGCAGTTGCGGTCGGCACAGGTGATCGCACCCTTCGATGGGGTGGTGGACGAGGTGTTCCCCCAGGTGGGCGACATGGCCACGCCGATGCAACCGGTGGCGCGGGTGGTGAGCCTGGGCCGTTCCAGCATTGAGTGCGACATCGCCGAGGACCTGCTGGCCCGGGTGAAGCAGGGGGACCCTGTCCAGGTGGTGTTCCCAGAGACCAAGGAGGTCGTGGCGGCACGCATCGACCAGGTGGGACAATTCATCAATCCCAACAACCGCACCGCACGCCTCACCGTGCGCATGGGCGCAGGCCTCAGGCTCCGCCCGAACCAGCTCGCCAACGTGCGCATCCAGGATGTCACAGCGGATACGGCGTTGGTTGTGCCCGCCCGCCTCGTGATGGAGAACAGCACGGGGGACAGTTATGTCTTCGTGCTGGATGAGAAGGACGGACGCAGCACCAGCCGCAAGGTGATGGTAAGGGTGCTCAATGCACAGGGTGGTGAACTGCTGCTGGAGCGGAGCGACACCGGGCTCAAGGGAGGCGAGCTGCTGATCGACCAGGGGTCGCGCCTGGTGGTCGACAAGCAGGAGGTGCAGGTGCTTAAAGGCGCGTAAGCGCGGGGGCTTGAACAGCAGGCATACCGTATTCCCGGAACAGCGATCACGCCAGGGGTCAACGACCGAGCTAAATGTCACAGGAGAACAGCATGGATCAGCAGGACAAGCGCTTCGCCCTCGCCACCTGGGCGGTTGACAACAGGGCCACGGTGATGGTGCTGACCATCATCATCGGCCTCGCGGGCCTGCTCGCCTACGCCGGTATGCCACGCGAGGCCTTTCCGGAGATCGTGACCCCCGAGGTGTACGTGGGCACACCCTACCCGGGCAATGCACCGGACGATATGGAGAAGCTCATCACCCGCCCGCTGGAGAAGGAGATCAAGACCATCTCGGGCATCGATGAGATCAACTCCACCAGCGTGCAGGGATACAGCACGATCCAGGTGAAGTTCGACTTCAACGTCCCGCCCACCGAGGCCCTGCGCAAGGTGAAGGACGCTGTGGACAAGGCCAAGGCCGACCCCGATTTCCCCAAGGACCTGCCCGCAGAGCCCAACATCTTCGCGATGAACCTCTCGGAGATGATGCCCATCCTCAACATCAACCTCAGTGGCGATCACAGCCTCGAACAGCTCAATGAGTGGGCCGAGGAGTTGGAGGACCGCATCGAGGACCTGCCGGAGGTGAACAAGGTGGAGATCCGCGGTGTGCCCAAGAAGGAAGTGCGCATCAGCCTGGACCTGCCGAAGATGGAGGCCCGCCAGGTGAGCTTCCAGGATGTGGCCGGGGCCATCCAGCAGGAGAACGTGAGCATCAGCGGTGGCGAAGTGCTCGTGGACGGACTGCGGCGCACCATCAGTGTCAACGGTGAGTTCACCGACATGGAGCAGGTGCGTTCCATCATCGTGAAGCAGGAGAACCTCGACATCGTACGCCTGGGCGAGATCGCCGATGTGGCCTTCACCTACGAGGAGCCCCGGAGCTTTGCGCGGGAGTACGGCCAGCCCGTGGTGATGCTCGACGTCATCAAGCGCAGCGGGCGCAACCTGCTGGTGGCCAGCGACAGCATCAAGAACATCCTCGCCGAATTCCGGGCCACGCGTCTGCCGCGTGATGTGAGCGTCACGCTCACGGGTGACATGAGCGACCAGACACGCACCCAGGTGGACGAACTGGAGAATTCCATCATTTTCGGTGTGCTGCTGGTGGTGGGCGTGCTCATGTTCTTCCTCGGCCTGCGCAATGCCCTCTTCGTGGGTGTCGCCATTCCCTTGAGCATGATGCTCAGCTTCATGGTCCTGAACGCCATGGGCATCACCCTCAACATGATGGTGCTCTTCAGCCTTGTGCTGGCACTGGGCATGCTTGTGGACAACGGCATCGTGGTGATCGAGAACACCCACCGGCTGATGAGCGAAGGACAGCCACCCATGGCCGCCGCCAAGAATGGCGTTGGCGAGGTTGCCTGGCCCATCATCGGAAGCACCGCCACCACCGTGGCCGTGTTCATCCCCCTCATGTTCTGGCCGGGCATCATGGGCGAATTCATGCAGTACCTGCCGCTCACCCTCATGGTGGTCCTGTCCGCGTCCCTGTTCGTTGGCCTTGTGATCAATCCCATGCTTGCCGCCCGGTACATGACGGTGAGGCAGGATGGCCCCACGCGGTTCCTGACCTTCGTGCTTGGGCCCTGGATCACCGGTGTGGGGCTTGTGCTGAGCCTGCTCGGCCATTTCGCGGGGATCCCCTCCCTGTTCACCCTGGGCAACCTGGCCCTGGTGTTCGGCCTGTTCGGTTTCGTCAATCACTATTTCCTCTACCCTGCCTCCATCCGGTTCCAGGAACGGACCATGCCGCGTGTGGAAGCCCATTATCGCAACTTCCTCGGGTGGGCGCTGGCGGGGCGTCGTCCGCGCAAGCTGTTCCTGGGCACCATCGGGTTGTTGTTGTTCTCCTTCGTGTTGCTGGGCGTGTTCCCCCCCAAGACCCTGTTCTTCCCCATCAACCAGCCCCAGTACGTCAATGTGTTCATCGAAAAGCCCATCGGGACCGACATCCGTGATACCGACGCCACCACGCGTGCGATAGAGGCACGGTTGTTCCGGCTGTTGTCCGATCCGAAGTACACTACACCCGTGGCCGATACACTGCCCGATGGCACCATCCGCAGGGATACGGTCAACTTCCTGGTGAGCAGCATCATCGCCCAGGTGGGCGAGGGTACCAGCGACCCCGCTGCGGGGCCATCGCTCGCAGCCACACCGCACAAGGGTCGTGTGCAGGTAAGCTTCGTGAAATATGCCGATCGCAGGGGCATCAGCACGCTCGATGTCATGAACGACATCCGTGAGGCGGTGCGTGGTGTCCCCGGCGTGACCGTGGTGGTGGACAAGGATGCGGCCGGCCCGCCCGCGGGCAAACCGGTGAACATCGAGGTGAGGGGAGACGATGTGAACGGATCGATCGCAGAGGGCGAGCGCCTCCGCCAGTTCCTCATCAACCAGCATATCGCGGGGGTGGAGGAGCTCAAGCTGGATGTGGAGCTGGGCAAGCCGGAGATGCCGGTGGACATAGACCGCGCCAAGGCCCGGCGCTACAACGTGAGCACCTATGCGATCGGTGATGCGCTGCGCACCGCGCTCTACGGCCGTGAGGTCAGCACCTACAAGGAGGGTGAGGACGACTATCCCGTGAACCTCCGCCTGAAGGACCAGTACCGCTATGACCCCGAGGTGCTCATGGGCATGCGTGTCACCTTCCGCGACCAGACCAACGGGCAGATCCGCCAGGTGCCCATCAGTGCGCTGGCCACCACACGCTATACAAGCACATACAGCGCGGTGAAACGCAAGAACCTCACGCGCATGGTGCAGGTGCAGAGCAACGTGCTGGGGGACTACAACCCCAACGAGGTCGTAGGCAAGGTGCGGGCCGCCATGCAGGGCTACGACCGGGATCCGCGCTACACCTATGAATTCACCGGCGAGATGAAGGAGCAGGAGAAGCAGATGGGCTTCCTGAGCACCGCCCTGCTCATCGCTGTGGCGCTCGTGTTCCTCATCATCGTGGCGCAGTTCAACAGCAGCAGCGTGCCGGCCATCATCATGTTCTCCGTCGTCTTCAGTCTCATCGGTGTGTTCCTGGGACTGGTGATCTTCCGCATGGAGTTCGTGATCATGATGACGATGATCGGTATCATCTCCCTTGCGGGGGTCGTGGTGAACAATGCCATCGTGCTCATCGACTTCATGCAGCTGCTGGAGAAACGGCGCAAGGCGGAACTCGGACTTCCGGAGGAGGCAAGGCTTCCCCTCGCCGAGATGCTGTCCATCATCGAGGATGCCGGTGCCCGCCGGCTCCGCCCCGTGCTGCTCACCGCCATCACCACCGTGCTGGGCCTGGTGCCGCTGGCCATAGGTCTCAACATCAACTTCTTCACGCTCTTCAGCGACCTCGACCCGCAGCTTACGCTGGGTGGTGACAACACGGCGTTCTGGGGGCCCATGAGCTGGACGGTGATCTTCGGCCTCACATTCGCCACGTTCCTCACCCTGGTGGTGGTGCCCATCATGTACCTCCTCCTCATGAAGGTCAAGTTCCGTTTCCACAAGCAGGAACCCGTGCGGCAGGTGACGATGAACGGTGCCGTACCGCCGACATCGGTCTCCGCCGCATAGTGCGACCCTCACAGGAAGGTCATCTTCACGCAGGTTGCGACGATCGATGTCGTATTGAGACCTCCCTTGTCCGCAGCGGCGTGAGCGGCGCTTCTCCTGCTAACTTGCGGCAGCATCCCGCCCGGGGTGCCTCCCCCCTGTGAGGACGATCCTTTTCCGCATTGCAGGCCCGGCCGCAGCGTTGGTGGTGTACGCGCTGCTGCGGCAGCAGGGTGCACAGCCGGCCATGATGGCGGGCCTTGTTGCATGGATGGCCCTGTGGTGGATCAGTGAAGCGGTGCCCCTGCCGGTGACCTCGCTGCTGCCCCTGGTATTGTTCCCGATCCTGGGCGTGGACAGCGCGGCCGGCGCGGCCGCCAACTACGGCAAGGAGGTCATCTTCCTGTTCCTGGGGGGGTTCATCATCGCCCTGGGGGTCGAACGCACCGGCCTGCACCGGCGCATTGCCTTGCGCATCATGTCCACGGTCGGCAC
>JBIJDX010000183.1:0-5871 GCA_044343855.1 Flavobacteriales bacterium | reverse complement strand
GGAACCGGTAGCGGGTGTAGAGGCGGTACGGACTCCCCAGGTAGATGCGGTTGTTGCGCTTCAGGGAGTCGAGCACGCGCGGATCGCTGTAGTCTGGAAGCAGGTCTCCATCGGGGGAGTGGTAGCGTGGTCCGAAGGGACCGGTGCGGTGCTGGAACCCCTGCCGCTGTTCGATGTTCATCGTGCTGCGCAGGGTGAGCTCGTGCGCGCCCTTGGAGAGGATCTCCCGGAAGCTGGCATTGCTGCCCAGGGGATCCTCACGCACCGTGATGAAGGGCCGCACCATGGCGATGGTGTTCACATCCCACCCGTTGATGGACTGCAGTTCGTAGAGGCTCAGCAGCCTGCCGTTGCGCTTGATGTGGGTGAGCAGCGCGCTCACCTGCAGGTCGCTCAGGAGCAGCAGGGTGTTGAGCTCCTCGGCCGTGGTGTGGTTGAGGTCGATGGGGTCATTGTAGCGGTCGGCCAGCAGTTCGAAGAGGTTGGTGAGGTCCGCGCCCTCATCACCGCCGAATTGTTCCACCGCCGCCTCGATGCGCTGCTCGATGAGGTCCTTGGGAATGCCGTCCACCTGGGCGCACATTGCGATGGGCGCCACCATCAGCACGACCAGCGTGAACAGCCTCATTCGAAGCGGTAGTTGATGCCGATGACCGGGGTGGGCCCGAGCTGGGAGCGCACCGCCAGGGCCAGGTCGATGTCGAGTTGTTTCAAGCGGAAGCCCGCGCCGAAGTGGCCCTGCACAGGTCCGGCGCTGATGCCCGCGCGCAGGTGGAGCACCTTGTTGGGGTTGTATTCCATGCCGATGCGGAAGCGCTCGTCCTGGTCGATGTCCTTCTCGGCTTCCACCAGCATCTTCAGGTTCCTGCTGAAGGTGTATCCGAGGCCGGCACGCAGCAGGGTGGGCACGCGCTCCTCCACCACCACGGCACCTTCATCGATGCGACCGAGCAGGCTGCGCGTGGGGTTGTAGATGTGTGCTCCGATCCACAGTGCTTCGGTGAGGCGCGCCTGCATCCCGAGTTCCGCCACCACCGTGCCTGTGCTTCCGTAGTTGTTGCCCAGGCGCACGCCGAGGTGCTGGAGCTGCACCGCCGCACGCAATCCATCGCCGAACCGCATGGCATACCCCAGGCTCAGGCGGCTCTCGTTGTAGAGCTCATATCCGAAGCGGTCGGCACCCACCCCCAGCGCGCCCCTGCCCACCGGCACCACCGCGGCGAGGCCCTGCTGGCTCAGTTCGCGGCTCAGGAAGTGCTGCTGGTGCACCAGCCCGATCACGGGGCGCTCAAGTGCAGCCATGCCGGCAGGGTTGAGCCGAACGCTCCACAGGTCGGTGAGGGTGAGGCCCGCATAGCCGAGGCCTGCGGCCCGCGCGCCCAGGGGCAGGTGTTCCCCGCCGGCATGCAGTGCGCTGGTGGTGAGCAGGACCAGGAACAGGAGGGTGCCTCGCATCGCCCCGAAAGTAGGGCTTGGGCGTGAACTCCCGGTTTTGTGTCGACCTGTTGGCCCATCACCATCGTCCGGCGTTCCTGCACCTGTTCCGTACCTTCGCGATCCTTGCGCGGGAAGCGCACCACCGCCATGCCCAACGTACGCCTGCACGATCTGGAGTTCGAGCCCTACATCAGTGAGGCCGAGGTGCTCGCCGCCGTGGACCGGGTGGCGGGTGACATCGAAGCGCTCTACGCGGACAAGCGTCCACTGTTCATCGGTGTGCTCAATGGTTCGTTCGTGTTCGCCGCCGAATTGCTGAAGCGCCTCTCCATCGACTGCGAGATAACGTTCGTGAAGGTGGCGAGCTACCAGGGCACCAGCAGCAGCGGCAAGGTCACCGACCTCATCGGGTTCAACGAACGCATCGAGGGACGCCACGTACTGGTGCTCGAGGACATCGTTGACACCGGCAACACCATCGTGCACATCCTTGAGCTGCTGAAGGAGCGGCATCCGGCCAGCGTGCGTGTGGCCAGCCTCCTCTTCAAGCCCGAGGCCTGCAGGAAGGACATCACCATCGACCATGTGGCCCTCTCCATCCCCAACCATTTCGTCGTGGGCATGGGGCTGGACCATGACGGGCTCGGTCGCAACCTGCGCGGCATCCACCGCCTCATCCAGAACCCACAATGACCAAGCTTAATCTTGTGCTCTTCGGCCCACCTGGCGCCGGCAAGGGCACCCAGAGCAACTTCCTCATCGAACGCTACGGTCTGGTGCATCTGAGCACCGGCGACCTGCTGCGTGCGGAGATCAAGGCCGAGAGCGAGCTGGGCCTGCAGGCCAGGTCCCTGATGGACCGCGGAGACCTTGTAGGCGACGATATCGTGATCGGTATGATCCGCAACAAGATGGAGGCCCATCTCGATGCCAAGGGCTTCATCTTCGACGGCTTTCCGCGCACCCATGCCCAGGCCGAGGCGCTCGATGTGATGCTGGGTGCCAAGAACGAACCCATCGTGGCCATGCTCGCACTGGAAGTGCCCGAAGAGGAGTTGGTGACGCGCCTGCTGGGACGTGGCGCCACCAGCGGTCGCACCGATGACCAGGATGAGGCCGTGGTGCGCAACCGCATCCGTGAGTATGAGCAGAAGACCGCGCCCCTGAAGGAGTTCTACAGCGCGCAAGGCAAGTACAGGGCCATCAACGGTGTGGGCAGCATCGCGGACATCACCGAACGGCTGGTGAAGGCGATCGGGTGAGCTGCCGACCGGTACCGCTATCGCACAACGCCCGGCATGAATTTCATCGACCACATCCGCATCCAGTGCCGCAGCGGCAAGGGAGGGCCCGGATCCCGGCACCTGCGCCGCGAGAAGTACATGCCCAAGGGCGGCCCGGACGGAGGCGATGGCGGACGCGGCGGTCACATCGTGCTGCGCGGCAATGGCCAGTTGTGGACCCTGCTCCACCTGCGCTACACCAAGCACGTGATCGCGGACGACGGAGAGGGCGGCAGCAGCAACCAAAGCTCGGGCAGGGCAGGGGAGGACAAGGTGATCGAGGTGCCGCTGGGTACGGTGGTCAAGGACGATGAAACCGGCGAGGTGCTCTGCGAGATCACCCGTGATGGCGAGGAACAGGTGCTGTTCCACGGCGGTCGCGGAGGATTGGGCAACCAGCACTTCAAGTCGTCCACCTTCCAGACGCCCCGCTTCGCGCAACCCGGTGAACCGGGCGTTGAGCGCTGGGTGATCATGGAGTTGAAGGTGCTCGCCGATGTGGGATTGGTGGGTTTCCCCAATGCGGGCAAGAGCACCCTGCTCAGCGTTATCACCGCTGCCAGACCCAAGATCGCCGACTACGCCTTCACCACGCTCACGCCCAATTTGGGCATCGTGTCCTACCGGGATCACCGCAGCTTCGTGATGGCCGACATCCCCGGCATCATCGAGGGGGCGCATGAAGGCAAGGGGCTCGGATTGCGCTTCCTGCGCCACATCGAGCGCAACAGCGTGCTCCTCTTCATGATCCCCGCAGACAGCAGCGACATCCGCCACGACTACCAGGTGCTGCTCAACGAACTCAGGGAGTATTCGCCCGACCTGCTGGACAAGGACCGCGTGCTGGCCATCACCAAGTGCGACATGCTGGATGAGGTGATGATGAAGCAACTGCGGAAGGACCTTCCGCAGGGCGTGGAGTGCGTGCTCATCAGCAGTGTGGCGCGCATCGGCCTTGATGAACTCAAGGACCTGCTGTGGAGGAAACTGCATGTCACCTTCCCGGCCGATCACGTGGAATGAGCCCGATCGATCGCCTCGATGCGCTGGACCGCTCGGCCTTCCTGGTCCTCAATGGGCTGCATGCGCAGGCCCTCGACGGCCTGATGTGGCACATCAGCCAGCTGCAGCTCTGGATACCCCTCTATGTGTTCCTCCTGTATCTCCTGCAGCGGCAATGGGGTTGGCGTGGCCTGGCCATCGCGGTGCCGGTCATCACGCTCATGATCATTGCCACGGACTCCGGCTCGGTGATGCTCTTCAAGAACACCGTACAGCGCCTGCGCCCCAGCCATGTGGACGAGCTGCAGGCGCACATCCACCTGCTGCGAGCGCCCGACGGAACGCTCTATCGCGGGGGCACCTTCGGCTTCGTATCGTCGCATGCCAGCAATCACTTCGGCATTGCTGCGTTCATGGCGGGTGTGCTGGGGGGGCGTCCCCGCTGGGCGGCG
Organism: Flavobacteriales bacterium; assembly: GCA_044343855.1. GTDB lineage: Bacteria > Bacteroidota > Bacteroidia > Flavobacteriales_F > PHOS-HE28 > PHOS-HE28. Next base: position 1,697 of record JBIJDX010000183.1, on the reverse strand, counting down.
GTGGGCCTGTTCCTCTGGGCTGCCATGATCGCGTACAGCCGCATTTACCTCGGGGTGCATTACCCTGGCGATGTGCTCGTGGGAGGCGCTTACGGTGCCGTGGTAGGATCGTTGGCGTTCCGGTCGTTCCGGTGGGTGTACCTTCATTTCCCAAAGGCACGCGCATGAACCCCTGGGTGGCGGTCTTCATCGGCGGCGGAACCGGTTCGGTGTTGCGGTTCGCGGTTTCGCGTGCCGTGAAGCTGCTGGTACCGGACGCCCTTTTTCCATGGGCCACGCTGCTAAGCAACCTGTTCGCCACCGCACTGCTGGCCTGGTTGGTGATGCGACTTCACGTGCAGCATCCCGGTCGTGAGCATTGGCACGCCCTGCTGGCCATCGGACTCTGTGGTGGTTTCAGCACCATGAGCACCTTCAGCCTGGAGAACCACCAGCTGTTGCGCGACGGCCTGTACGGTCTTGCCGCCGCCAATGTTCTCATTACGGTAACAGCCGGTGTGGTGATGTTCCTTCTCTTTGCGCGCAGTACCTGACGGATGAAGCCTGTTCATCACCGCATACACTCCCTCTTGTCCGTTCTTGCCCTCGCAGGGTGCACGACGGGCCATGCCCAGCAGGCGCCCACCTGGCAGGATCCGCCGCGCCTGGTGGTGGGTATCGTGGTGGACCAGATGCGTGCGGACATGGTGCAGCGGTACTGGTCCAATTTCGGTGAGGGTGGTTTCCGCAGGCTCGCCCGTGAAGGCGCATACCTGCGCAACACCCACTACAACTACGCACCCACGTACACCGCGCCCGGCCATGCCAGCATCTACACCGGTGCAACGCCCGCCCACCACGGCATCGTGGGCAACGACCTCTATGACCGCACCACCGGCGCGGAATACTACTGTGCGACCGATGCGCGTGTGAAAGGTGTCGGCTGCAACGATGCCGTGGGCGCGCGATCGCCAGTGCGCCTGCTTTCCACCACCCTTGCCGATGAATTGGAGCGGCGCACTGAGCGCCGGTCCATCACGGTGGGTGTCTCATTGAAGGACCGCGGTGCCATCATGCCCATCGGCCGAACCGGTGACGCGGCCTATTGGTTCACCGGAGGTGTCGACGGTGCGTTCGGCACCAGCACGTGGTACCGGACAGCGCTGCCAGCATGGCTGCAGTCCTTCAATGCGGAAGGCCGTGCTTCCGGTTACCTGGACCGGACCTGGGAACTGCTCCTGCCCCGCGAGCGCTACCATGAGGTGCTGCCGGACGACAATCCCTACGAGATCCCGCTGAACGGCGCGCTCAGCGCCACGTTGCCCCAGGACCTTGCTGCGCTGCATCGTGCCTCGGGCTCCACCGGGATACTCGCCTACACCCCGTGGGGCAACACCATCATAACGGACCTTGCACTGGCCGCCATGGAGGGTGAGGGAATGGGCGTGGATGCGGTGACCGACCTGCTCGCCATCAGTTATTCATCACCCGACATCCTGGGGCATCGCGTGGGGCCACGTGCATTGGAACTGGAGGACATGTATGTGCGCCTGGACCGGGAGCTTGAACGGCTCTTCAAGGAGCTGGATTCACGCGTGGGTGCCGATCGCTACGTGGTCTTCCTGACCGCTGACCATGCGGCCTCCGAGGTGCCCGCCCATGCCAAGGACCTCAAGGCCAGTGCCGGCTATGTGCCCATGGAAGAGGTTCGTGCGGAT
>JBIJDX010000033.1:0-17084 GCA_044343855.1 Flavobacteriales bacterium | reverse complement strand
TGTTCCTGGAACAGGATGCCAGGTGTTCGGAGCACGGAGGCCTCGACATCGCTGCGCATCACGATGAGGGTTGCGATGACCCCGACGAGCACGGTGAGCACGGCACTGTATGCCTTCATGCGGGTGGTGAATTGCCACTTCCGCTTGTCGGCGATACCGGCCTCACTGGCGAAGCGGATGAGCCCTTGGGGCAGTCCCACTCCGTCCATCATGTGGTTGCAGGCATCGATGCAGGCTGTGCAGTTCACGCACTCAAGCTGGGTGCCGTTTCGGATATCGATGCCCGTTGGACACACATGCACACAGGCCTTGCAGTCGATGCAATCACCCTTCCCCGCGGCACTGCGGTCCTCGCCCCTGCGGAACCTGGCACGACCCTCACCGCGCACATGGTCATACGCAACCACGAGGCTCTGGCGATCGAGCAGCACGCCTTGCAGGCGGCCATAGGGGCACATGGTGGTACATACCTGTTCGCGTAGGAATGCGAACACGCCGTAGAAGAGGAACGAGAACACCATCATGGCGATGAAGCCACCGATATGCTCGGCAGGTGGAGAAGTGATGATGCCGATGAGCCGGTCGCTGCCGATGATGTAGGCAAGGAACGTGTTGCCGATGAGGAACGCGATCCCGAAGAACAGCAGGTGCTTCGCGGTCTTGCGCAGCACCTTGTCCGCATCCCATGGACGCTTGTTGAGTGCCTGCTGCTGCTTGGAATCACCTTCGATCCAATACTCGATGCGCCGATAGACCAGCTCCATGAAGATCGTCTGCGGACACACCCATCCACAGAAGAGGCGGCCGAAGGCAACGGTGAACAGGGCGATGAAGATCACCCCTGCGATGAACGCCAGCACGAACAGATGGATGTCCTGCGGCCAGAAGGTCTGTCCGAAGATCACGAAGCGGCGCTCGAGCACATCGATCTGCAGCAGCGGTTCGCCACCGATGCGGATGAAGGGCCCTGCGAACAGGAAGGCCAGGAGGATGTATCCGAGAAGCGCTCGCCTGTTGAACCACTTGCCGGAGGGCTTCCTGGGGTAGACCCACACCCGCCTACCGGACTTGTCGACCGTGGCGATGGAGTCGCGGTAGCTTTCGTCGCGCCCCTTCCCTATCGGACCATGGTCGTTCATCGTCAGTTCAATACAGCCACGGCCGCAGCATCCGTGGAACCAGCCGGTGCTGCAGTGCTGTCGGCAGACGTTTCCGCCGGCTCCTTCCACAACTCACCCTGTGGTGCCTTCGCATTGGCGGGGCTGGTGCCCTGCAGGGAGAGGATGTAGCTGGCAACCTGTTGCATCTCTGCGGGCTTCAGGTCCTTCTTCCAGCTCTGCATGCCCTTCTCCACCACACCGTACTTGATGGTGGTGAACACGTTCCTGATACCGCCGCCATGGAGCCAGTAGGCATCGGTGAGGTTGGGACCCACGGCGTTGCCTTCACCGTTCTCACCATGGCAGGCCTTGCAGTAGGTGACGAAGGTGGTCTTGCCTGCGGCCAGTGAACCCGCATCGGTCATGGCGGTCACTGAGTTCTCATCCACCGAGGCCGCTGCCTTGGCGAGGTAGGCTTCCACATCGACCTTGGCCTGCGCCATCTCCTGCTCGTACTCGTCGGCCTGGTGCAGCCAGGTGCCGCTGATGTGGACATTGAAGACATAGACCACGCTCCAAGCGATGGTGCCATAGAACAGCCACAGCCACCATGGCGGAAGCACGTTGTCCAGCTCACGGATCCCATCGTATTCGTGGTGCATCAGGATATCCTCCTCCTGCTCCACTTTCACGGTCCGGGTAAGCCTGGTCAGGATCTCATCGGCATAGGAACGCTCCACGGGCACCGGAACGGCGCGTTCATCCTCCTTGTTGAGGACGCGCACCATGCCACGTATCACGGACAGCTGCGAAACGATGATGACGAACAGCAGGACATTGCCGGCCAGAAGCCAGTAGAACAGTGCCTGTGTGGTGATGAGGGCGATGCCTGGTACGGCGGCACTGGCATCCATCGAGGTTCCAAGGAACAATGCGATGAGCGCAGCAGCACCCCTGCGACCCTTCAGATGGCCGATCCAAGCTGAGCCCGCACCGCCCAGTGTGCGAATGATGCCTGAGAGGGTGAGGATGATCATCACCTGGAGCACCGCCATGGCCAGGAGGATGTAGTTGGTCTCCATGGAAGGGTTCTCCAGCAGGCCGAACGTGCTGGCCACGGGTGCAGGCCCCGCGGTATCCTGTGCAAGGAGCGGCTCACCCAGTACGAGGAGGCCGGCGGCGAGGCAGAGTGGAAGGTTCCGGTGACGCATGATGTTCGGTCGTTACGTTCAGGCGTTGTCCTGGTCCGTCAGCGGCAGCCGCTCCATGCGCTGGATGCGGGCCCGGTCAGTGGTGAGGATGTACCAGGAGGCCACGATGAAGATGCCCAGGAAGAGCACAAAGGCAGCCACCGGATAGATGTCGATGTCGGTGATCGACGTCATGTGATGCTTGATGAACTTCAGCATGGCCGTGCGTTATCGGGCCTGCCCCACTTGGGAGGCGGGCTGTTGCTTGATGTCGGTACCCAGTCGTTGGAGGTAGGCGATCAGCGCTATGATATCCAGGTCGGGGTTGGCCTCGATGCCGTCCTTCCTGAGGTTGGCAGCCACCTTCGCCGCCTGCGCCTCGAGGTCGGCCACAGCCTGTTGATCGAAGTCTTCCGGGTAGGGATGTCCGAGCTTCTGCAGCGCGCGGATCTTCGCCGGGATGGACGCCTTGTCGATGATGTTCTCATACATGTGCGGATAGGCGGGCATCAGCGATCCGGCGCTCATGCTGGTGGGCTCAAGCATGTGGTAATAGTGCCAGCTGTCGGGATACTTGCCACCAACGCGGTGCAGGTCGGGACCGGTGCGCTTGCTGCCCCATTGGAAGGGACGGTCGTAGATGAACTCGCCGGCCTTGCTGTATTCGCCATATCGCTCAGTTTCACTCCGGAAGGGGCGCACCATTTGGGAATGGCAGGTGTAGCAGCCCTCCATGACGTAGATGTCACGTCCATGGAGCTCCAGCGGTGTATATGGCTTCACGCTGGCGATGGTGGGCACATTGCTCTTGATGAGGAACGTGGGAACGATCTCGATGACGCCACCGATGGCCACGAGTACCAGGCTCAACACCAACATCTGGATGGGGCGGCGCTCGATCCACCGGTGCCAATAGCCCCCACTCTCCGCGACATGATCCGTTTCCATTGCAGGTGCCTCGGCATCCTCGTTGGCGATGAGCCTGCCTGATGCGATGGTCCGCCACACATTGTACACCATGATCAACGCGCCAACGAGGTACAGTGTGCCGCCAAGACCCCGCAACCAGTAGGCGTACTTGATCTGCAGCACCGTGTCGAGGAAATTCTTGTACACGAGGTAGCCGTCCGGCGTGAACTGCTTCCACATCAGGCTCTGCGTGAAGCCGGCGAAGTAGAGCGGAATGGCATAGAAGATGATGCCCAGCGTACCGATCCAGAAGTGTGCATTGGCCATTCCCTTGCTGTGGAGTTTGGTACCCCACATGCGCGGCACCAGCCAGTAGATCATGCCGAAGGTGAGAAAGCCGTTCCATCCGAGACCGCCGACATGCACGTGCGCGATGGTCCAGTCGGTGAAGTGGCTGATGCTGTTGAGGAACTTGGTGCTCAGCAGGGGACCTTCGAGCGTGGACATACCGTAGGCGGTGATGGCCACCACCATGAACTTCAGCACGGGTTCATCGCGCACACGGTCCCAGGCGCCGCGGAGGGTGAGCAGGCCGTTGAGCATGCCACCCCAGCTGGGTGCGATCAGCATGATGCTGAACACGGTACCGAGGCTTTGCGCCCAATCCGGCAGCGAACTGTACAGCAGGTGATGCGGACCAGCCCAGATGTAGATGAAGATCAGTGCCCAGAAATGAATGATGGAGAGCTTGTAGCTGTATACCGGACGGTTGGCCGCCTTCGGCATGAAATAGTACATCAGGCCGAGGTAGGGCGTGGTGAGGAAGAAGGCCACGGCATTATGCCCGTACCACCACTGCACCAAGGCATCCTGCACGCCGGCGTACCAGCTGTAGCTCTTGAAGAGGCTCACGGGCATGGCCATGGAATTCACGATGTGCAGCATGGCCACGGTGACCCACGTGGCGATGTAGAACCAGATCGCCACGTAGAGATGGCGTTCGCGGCGCTTGAGTATGGTTCCGAACATGTTGATGCCGAACAGCACCCATACCAGCGTGATCGCGATGTCGATGGGCCACTCCAATTCAGCATACTCCTTGCTGGTCGTGATGCCCAGCGGCAGGGTGATCGCAGCGGCCACGATGATCAACTGCCAGCCCCAGAAATGGAGCCAGCTGAATCCATCGCTGAACATGCGGGCCTTCAAGAGGCGCTGCAGGCTGTAATAGATGCCGGCGAACATGCCGTTTCCAACGAAGGCGAAGATGATCGCGTTGGTATGGAGCGGTCGCAGACGACCGAACGTCAACCACTCGTGGATGTTCCAGCTGGGGATCACCAATTGGAAGGCAACGGTGAGGCCGACGAGCATGCCTACAATTCCGAAGACCATCGTGGCCATGAGGAAGGCCTTGACGATCCTGTTGTCGTATTGGAAACGTTCGATCATCGCGTCAAACGGTGGTGTTCGTGGTGTTACGGGGCTCGGTCTTCGGCGTGGGCTTCGCATCACCCAGGATGCGCACTGCGGGTGAGCGATCGTCATCGAACTGACCACTGCGCACAGCCCAGGTGAAAGCCGCGAGGAATAGTACGGCGACCATTGTACTGGCTGCGATCAGTAGAAAGATGACGTTCATGTGACGTTCGGTCCGGAGGCCAAAATTCAACGGTGGTCCGGGTCCGATGCCTGACCCAGGTCACGGACCGGGATGACATTCGTCAGGAACGTTCGTCCGTCCATAGCCGGCGTGCGGTCCATGAAGTGGCGAGGGTCACAAAGCCAACCACCGTCACCGAACTGAGGGGCATCAGGATGGCGGCGATGACGGGTGTCAGTTGACCTGAAACAGCGTAGGAAACCCCCACCACATTGTACATCAGCGAAAGACCGAGCGACATGATCACCACACGCCGGGATGCACGCGCAAGACGAAGAGCATGCGGCAGGCGGTCGATGGAGCAGGCATCGAGGATGGCATCGCTGGCAGGCGTAAGCGCAGCGCTCGTCTCGCTCACGGTCATGCCCACATCGCTCAAGGCCAGGGCACCCGCATCATTGAGCCCATCGCCCACCATCATCACCCGGTCGCCGGCGGCTTGCAGCCGTTGAATGTGGGCCGATTTATCGGTGGGCGAGCAACCCGTGTGCATCGCGTGTGCATCGAAAACGGCCGACACATCGGCATCCACATGCGTATCCCCCGTGAGCAGCTGGGTGTGCGCAATTCCACGCATCCCCTGCACGGCCGCCTGCATGCCCGTACGTGCCCGCTTATGCACGGCGAAACAACCACGATACACGCCGCCCACGGCCACATGCACCTGAGCTTCCCCCTGCTCCATGTGCAGCTTCGTGCCTCCACAGAATTCAGCCGCACCGATGCGCACGGAGAGGCCGCGCACCATTCCTTCTATCCCCTGTCCGGCGGTCTCCTCCACCTCCACCGCATCGCCCACCTCACCCTTCAGCCCTTGGTAAAGCACCGCGCTCAAGGGGTGTGCACTGTTGCGTGCCAGGGAGCGCAGGCGTTGCTCTTCATCCGCCGTGAGCGGCGATCCAATGAACCGCAGCTCATGGGCTTCCCTCGCGGTTAGCGTACCTGTCTTGTCGAAGACCACGGCGTTCACATGGGCCATGCGTTCCACCACCTCGGCATCGCGCAGGAACACGCCTCGGCGGCCGAGCAGGCGCATGGTGTGGCCATAGGCAAAGGGCATGCTGAGCGCCAATGCACAGGGACACGCCACGATGAGCACGGCGGTGACCACGGGCCACACCATGTCCGGATCGCGCCCGGCCCAGTAAATGCCGGCAGCCACTGAGATCAACATAACTGCCACGGTGAAGCGCCGCGCCACGGCATCGATCAGGCGCGGCATGGCCGGACGGCCTTGTGCACTGGTGGCGGCATGCTCCTCCCACAGTCGCTTCAGGTGGCTCTGCTCGAAGGGCCGCAGTACTTCCAGCTCGATGGCCGCACCACGCTGACGTCCGCCTGCGCGCACGGTGTCGCCCACCGCACGGCGCACGGGCAGTGGTTCACCGGTGATGAAGCTGTTGTCGATGTTGCCGATGCCCGCGTGCAGCAAGCTGTCCACAGGCACCAGTTCCTGATCGCGCACCACGATGCGATCGCCCTGCGCCAGATCGCCCACTCCCACTGCCTCCTCGTTGGCACCACGCTTGCGGATCACCACGAGCGGCAGGAAGTCCGCCAGGGTGCGATCAAAGCTGAGGGCTTGGTACGTGTACGCTTGATACCATCGGCCCACCAACAGGAAGAAGACCAGTCCGGCGAGGCTGTCGAAATAGCCCGGGCCCGTCTCCAACAACACATCGGCCGTGCTGCGCGCAAAAAGGGCCAGGATCCCCAGGGCGATGGGCTGATCGATGTTGACCTGACGAGCGCGGATGCCAGCCCAGGCAGAGGTGAAGAACTCCTGGCTGGAGAAGATCAGCACCGGAATGGAAAAGGCCAGACCAAGGAACTGGAAGCCACGCAATAGCGTGCGGTCGCTCACGTCAGCACCGAGGTATTCGGGGAAGCTGAAGAGCATGATGTTGCCGAAGGCGAACGCGGCGATCCCCAGCTTCACATACAGCATGCGCGGCACTCCTGCACCGCGGCGGGCGGCCTTGTCCTGCGGGCGGTTCAGCAGGGGCGCATAACCGATACGACGCAGCAACTCCACCAAGGCCCGCAGGCTGAAGTGCTCTTCCCGGAAAGTGATGCTGAGCTCCTTCTCGGAGAAACGCACGCGCGAACGGATGATGGCCGGCTCCACACGCTGCAGGTTCTCCAGCAGCCAGATGCAACTGCTGCAGTGCATCTGCGGAATGTTCAAGGTCACTCGGGTGATACCATCCTCGCTGTACTCCACCAGACGGTCGCGCACCTCGGGAATGTCGAACAGCTCAGGGCGCAGTTCGGTCACATCGGCCTTCTCCTTCACGCCCGGCTGCTCGCTTATTGCATAATAATCACACAGACCGCTCTCCTGAAGCAACCCATAGACCGCCCGGCACCCCTGGCAGCAGAAATCCCTGCCATCATGCACCAGGTGCTCCTCCCGGCAGGCATCACCGCAGTGATAGCAGAGCGTTCGCTCGGTAGTGATCGGTTCCACATGACAAAGCTCAGGCGGCTGAACGCAGTGGGACCTGACGATCATCAGCACCTCGAAAGCATGCCGCATGCGTTCCACCCACCAATGCCTCCACACCTATTTTTGACCCCTGGGCATGAGCGACCATCTGCGGCACCTGACGAGCTACCTCGGACACTTGGTGAAAGCGCGTGATCGACACGCGGTGCACAGTCCGTTCATCTATGACCTCATCGCCCAGGTGTTGCGGCCCGGCGATACACTGCCCATCTATGCAGAAATGGAGCAGGCGCGCGCCGACCTGTTGGAAAGCGATCAGACCATACGGGTCAATGACCTCGGCGCAGGTTCACGTTTTGATGACCAGGCCCTGCGCAGGGTGTCGGACGTGGCGCGAAGGGCCTTGAAACCACCGAAGCAGGCCCAATTGTTGTTCCGTCTGGCTCGGTACCTGAATGCCGGCTGTGTGCTGGAGCTGGGGACATCGTTCGGCATAACCACCCTGTACCTGTCCTCCGGTGCGGAGGATGGCGAGGTGCATACGATCGAGGGCTGCCCCCAGACCTACCGGATCGCCCAACATCAGTTCGAGCGCTTCAGCCGCACGAACATCCACGCTCATCTCGGCAGTTTCAGGGCCACATTGCCCGAGCTTCTCCCGCGGTTGGATCCATTGGACCTGGTATTCATGGATGGCCACCACGCGAAGGAACCTACCCTTGATTACTTCGAGCTTTGCCTGCAGCGCTCGCACAACGACACGGTATTGGTGCTGGATGACATCCACTGGAGCCAAGGCATGGAAGCGGCTTGGAGCGCGATAAAAGCCCACCCGCGGGTCACGGTCACCATCGACCTGTACAGCCTGGGCCTCGTATTTCTCCGGAGCGAGCAGGCCAGGGAGCACTTCCGGCTGCGTTATTGAACCATGCTGGCTCTCGTTGAGCGAACCTTCAGTGCAGCAGGGTGTAGTTTAGCCGAACAGAACCAGGGCCATGAAGATCTACACCCGTACCGGCGACCAGGGCACCACCGGACTGCTCGGTGGCACCCGCGTTGGAAAGGACCACCTGCGGATCGAGTGCTACGGCACGGTCGATGAGCTGAACAGCCATGTGGGCATGCTCAGCGACCTGTCGGATGGCGTGCATGCCGACCTGCTGGCATCAGTTCAGCATACCCTGTTCACCATCGGATCCAGGCTTGCATGCAGCGGTGAAGAGGAGGCCGAACGATTCAAGCTGCCCACTGTCGTGGATGGGGACATCACCGCATTGGAAGCCTCCATGGACGCAATGGATGCGGAATTGGAGCCCATGCGCAACTTCATCCTCCCAGGCGGTCATCCGGCCATCTCACAGGCCCACATCTGCCGCACCGTATGCCGTCGTGCCGAGCGACGCGTGGTCGAACTGGCTGGCCAGGAAGCCATGCCCGAGGTGATCCTCCGCTACCTCAACCGCCTCTCCGACCTCCTCTTCGTGTTGGCCCGTCATGAAGGTCTGCGGAGAGGTATCGCCGATCGCCCGTGGCGCCCACGGGGCTGAAGCCCGCACACCACTACAACCAACTGATCTTCAAATGATTAAATGGCATAATGCCAACGTTTCCCCATCCGGTTATATTTGCGGCCACTTTCACGGACCCCAACACGGCCCCCAATGTATTGGACCCTCGAACTCGCCTCCTACCTGGAGGATGCACCCTGGCCCGCCACCAAGGACGAATTGATCGACTTCGCCATGCGCACGGGCGCGCCACTGGAGGTGGTGGAGAACCTCCAGGCCATCGAGGACGACGAGGAGGTATTCGAGAGCATCGAGGACATCTGGCCGGACTATCCCTCCAAGGAGGACTTCTTCTTCAACGAGGACGAGTACTGACAACCCTGCCCCGCAGGTCCGAGCCCTCCGCCGAACGCGGGGGGCTTTTCCTTGCCATCAGACGCAACGGCATGACCCTTTGGCCGGCGGAGGTCCAGCCCGGTGCGTGCAAGGTCCGTTCCGGCTACATTTGCCATCCTTCCAATGCACAGCACCGTGCGGTGACCGGCATGAGCCGCAACGCACGCACACCATTCCCCCCGGCACATGATCGGTTTCCTGACCAAAGCCCTCAAGAACGTATTCGGCGACAAGGCCCAGCGCGACCTCAAGGAGGTGATGCCTTTGGTGGAGCGTGCCAATGCCGAGTTCACCAAGTTGCAAGGCCTCAGCCATGATGAACTTCGTGCCCGGAGCCTGGCCCTTAAGGCGCGGATCGCATCCGCCACCGAGGCCGACGACCAGCGTGTAGCATCCCTGCGCGCCGAGATCGAAGCCGACCCGCAGATGGACATTCTGGCACGTGAGGCACGCTATGAGGAGATCGACCGCATCCAGAAGGACTCCCTTGGAAAGGTGGAATCCACGTTGCTGGAGGTGCTGCCCGAAGCCTTCGCGGTGGTGAAGGACACCGCGCGACGCTTCAAGGAGAACGGTGAGCTGCGCGTAAAGGCCACGGACATCGACCGTGAACTCGCCCTCAAGCGCCCGGACGCCATCCGCATCGAAGGTGACCAAGCCATTTGGAGGAACAGCTGGATAGCAGGTGGAGGTGCCATCACGTGGGACATGGTCCACTACGATGTGCAGTTGATCGGCGGCATCGCCCTGCACAAGGGCAAGATCGCGGAGATGAGCACGGGTGAGGGAAAGACCCTGGTGAGCACACTTCCCGTGTTCCTCAATGCCCTCGCGGGGCGTGGTGTGCACGTTGTGACGGTGAACGACTACCTCGCCAAGCGCGACGCCGAGTGGATGGGCCCCATCCACGAGTTCCACGGGTTGCGCGTGGACTGCATCGACAAGCACCAACCCAACAGCCCCGAGCGCCGCAGGGCCTACATGGCCGATATCACCTACGGCACCAACAATGAATTCGGCTTCGACTACCTGCGCGACAACATGGCCCATGCGCCGAGCGCATTGGTGCAGCGCAAGCACCACTTCGCCATCGTGGACGAGGTGGACTCGGTGCTCATCGACGATGCCCGCACACCGCTCATCATAAGCGGCCCCACGCCCAAGGGCGACATCCACCAGTTCGACGAGTACAAACCGCGTGTGGAGCGCCTCTACCAAGCGCAGAAGCAATTGGTGACGCGCCTGCTTGCCGAAGCCAAGGAACAGCTCAAGGGATTGGGCGATGGCAGCGCCACCAAGGAGCAACTGGAACGCGGGGGCATGGCCTTGTTGCGAGCCCACCGCGGCCTTCCGAAGAACAGCGCCCTGATCAAGTTCCTCAGCGAAAGCGGCGCGCGTGCACTGCTTCAGAAGACCGAGAACCACTACCTGCAGGACCAGGCACGCGAGATGCCCAAGGTTGACGTGGAGCTCTACTTCACGATCGACGAGAAACAGCATGGCATCGAGCTCACCGAGAAAGGTGTGGACCTCATCAGTTCCGATGTGAACGACACCGGCTTCTTCATCATGCCCGATGTGGGCGCCACCATCGCCGAGATCGAGAAGAGCGGGGCCATGGCCGAGGAGAAGGCCCGCCGAAAGGATGAACTGCTGCGCGACTTCGGCGTTAAAAGCGAACGCATACACACGGTGAACCAGTTGATCCGGGCCTACGCACTCTACGAGAAGGACGTGGAGTATGTGGTGATGGACGGCAAGGTGAAGATCGTGGACGAGCAGACGGGCCGGATCCTGGAAGGCCGCCGCTACAGCGATGGACTGCACCAGGCCATCGAGAGCAAGGAGAAGGTGAAGGTGGAGGCCGCGACGCAGACCTACGCCACGGTGACCCTGCAGAACTACTTCCGAATGTACCACAAGCTCGCGGGCATGACCGGTACGGCCGAGACCGAAGCGCAGGAACTGTGGGACATCTACAAGCTGGACGTGATGGTGATCCCCACCAACCGCCCGGTGGTTCGGAAGGACAACGAGGACATGGTCTTCAAGACCAAGCGCGAGAAGTATAACGCCGTGATCGATGAGATCGTGGCATTGCGCGAGGCGGGCCGTCCGGTGCTGGTGGGAACCACCAGTGTGGAGGTGAGCGAACTGATGAGCAAGATGCTCAAGTTGCGCAGCATCCCGCACCAGGTGTTGAACGCCAAGCAGCACCAGCGCGAAGCGGAGATCGTGACCAACGCCGGTCTGCCTGGCACGGTGACCATCGCCACGAACATGGCGGGCCGCGGTACCGACATCAAGCTGGGTCCCGGTGTGAAGGAGGCGGGCGGCCTCGCGATCATCGGCACGGAGAAGCACGAAAGCCGCCGGGTGGACCGCCAGTTGCGTGGCCGCGCCGGTCGCCAGGGCGATCCCGGCAGCAGCCAGTTCTATGTGAGCCTGGAGGATGACCTCATGCGCCTGTTCAACAGTGAACGCATCGCCAAGCTGATGGACCGCCTGGGCCTGAAGGAGGGCGAGGTGATCCAGCACAGCATGGTCACCGCCAGCATCGAGCGGGCGCAGAAGAAGGTGGAGGAGAACAACTTCGGCATCCGCAAGCGCCTCCTGGAGTACGACGATGTGATGAACAGCCAGCGCACGGTGATCTACAAGCGCCGGCACAACGCACTCTTCGGCGAGCGCCTGAAGCTGGACGTGCTGAACATGTTCCACGATGTTTCCACCTCGTTGGTCAACGAACATCACGAGGCCGGCGACTTCGAGGGCTTCCAACTGGAGGTGTTCCGCCGCCTCTCGTGCGAGTGCCCGGTGGATGCGGAGGGCTTCAAGCGGATGAAGAGCGAGGAGCTTGCCGACGCCGTGCACGAGGCCGCGGTGAAGAGCTATGCCCGACACAATGCCACCCTCGCGGCACAGGCCATGCCGGTTATAACCGACGTGTTCCTCAACCAGGGCCAGCAGTACGAGAACATCGTGGTGCCCATCACCGACGGGCTGAAGACCATGCAGGTGGTGGCCAACCTGGAGAAGTGCTACAAGAGCCAGGGCATGGAGCTGTCATCGAGCATCGAGCGGTACATCACCCTGGCCATCATCGACAACGAGTGGAAGGAGCACCTGCGCGAGATGGATGAACTGCGCCGCAGCGTGCAGAACGCCAGCATCGAACAGAAGGATCCACTGTTGATCTACAAGCTTGAGAGCTTCAACCTGTTCAAGGCCATGATCGATGGCATGAACGCGGAGGTGGTGGGCTTCCTGACGAAGGCCGGACTGCCCTCAGCCCAACCCCAGGTGCAGGAGGCACCCGCACCGCGCGCACCGCAACAGCGGGTGGAGACCAGCCGCACGGAGGTGCCGCAGTACAGTTCGGCGGGGAACAGCGCAGGTGCACCGCGACCTTCAGCGGGAGCACCCACCCAGGGTCGCGGACCCATGCCCACACACACAGGCGCCCCCCGCCCCCCCGCCACCCCGGTGCGCGTGGACAAAGCCCCTGGCCGCAATGACCCATGCCCCTGCGGAAGCGGCAAGAAGTACAAGCAGTGCCACGGCAAGGACGCTTAGGTGGCGCGCCACGTTACAACGGAGCAGGCCCACGAGCATTCGTGGGCCTGCTCCGTCATGGCGGATGTGGATCAGCGCTAGAACTGCACCGGAAGCTTGACCCGGACACGCACAGGCTGGCCCATTTCCACACCGGGGGTCCACGGCGCCGTGGACCGGATGGCATCCGCCACGCACTCCTCTGATGCGGCATCAGGTCCATCGGTGACCTTCACCTCGCTGAGCTCTCCGCTCTTCTCCACGAGCACCGTGGCCGACATGGTCCGGACGGGCTTTACCCCATCGTTCATGCTCTGCTCACGGAGCACCTTCACCAGCTCCTTCTCACCACCCGGGTAGGCCGGCATGGTCTCTGCACGCGTGTACACGATGTTCATCAGCGGTTCGGGATCATAGACCTTTTCGGCCAGCGGGCGGCCCCATTGGTCGAAGCGCAACCAGATACCTGACTTGTGTCCCATAACATACCGGCCCCTGCTCTCCACCTTGCCATTGGCATGGTAGAAGGTGAAGGCACCGTGCTCCACCTGCAGGCTCTTGTCAGTGAAGGTACCCTCTGCCTTCATCCTGCCTTCCATGGTATAGGTACGGGCAAGCGGGAGACCATCCTGCTCACCTTCCAACTGGCGATAGAACGCTGCGTTCTTGCGGCTGGTTGCAGTAAGCACCTCGCTCAGGTACTGCCGCTCCTGCTGCTGCGCGGACACATTGACTTGATCGAACAGGGAAGCCAACAGCAACAAAGTGGTGAGAGTGGTCGGTTTCACGGCGATGGGGATCTTGTCTGTCCCCTGTTACGACCTGCGGCCACCTCAGGTTACACGACGAAGCGGCAGCAATGTGCCGCAGGGATCCGGCAACCAGAAAGAGGCATGCCACGCGGCAGCGCATATCCGGTCATTGCCGCATGCGCAATGAACGGGGGACGCCATGGCATGGGAGCAGGTAAAGGCCCGGGGCACGCTGTCGATCCTCGCGATGGGCCCTACCCCGCCCAACCTTCCCTGTCCAGGCTTCGGTACTGGATGGCTTCCGCGAGATGCTCGGTGCGGATGTCCGCGCTTCCGGCCAGGTCGGCGATGGTGCGTGCCACCTTCAGGATGCGGTCGTAGGCGCGGGCGCTGAGGCCAAGGCGTTCCATGGCCTTCTCAAGCAGCGCCTTCCCTGCGGCATCGATGCGGCAGATGGTGCGCAGGTCCTTGCTGCCCATCTGTGCATTGCAGTGGATCATGGTACCGGCGTACCGTTGTTGCTGCACTTCCCGCGCGGCCATCACCCGTTCACGCATATCGGCGCTGCGCTCACCGGGGCGTTCCGCGCTGAGCTCGCTGAAGGGCACGGGCGTCACTTCGATGTGGATATCGATGCGATCGAGCAGCGGGCCGCTCACCTTGTTGAGGTACTTCTGCACCACGCCTGGCGCACATACGCACTCCTTCTCGGGGTGGTTGTAGTAGCCGCACGGACAGGGGTTCATCGCGGCCACGAGCATGAAGCTGGCGGGGTACTCCACGGTGAAGCGCGCGCGGCTGATGGTGACCACGCGGTCCTCCAACGGTTGGCGCAACACTTCCAACACCTGCCGCTTGAACTCGGGCAGTTCATCCAGGAAGAGCACGCCGTTGTGTGCCAGACTTATTTCACCCGGCTGCGGGAAGGAACCTCCACCCACGAGCGCAACATCGCTGATCGTGTGGTGGGGACTCCGGTAGGGACGTACGCTGAGCAGGCTGTCCTCCTTGCGCAGCTTGCCGGCCACACTGTGGATCTTGGTGGTCTCCAGCGCCTCGTCGATGGTGAGCGGTGGCAGGATGGTGGGCAGGCGCTTGGCCAGCATGGTCTTGCCGGCACCGGGTGGACCGATGAGGATGATGTTGTGTCCCCCGGCCGCGGCGATCTCGAAGGCGCGCTTGATGTTCTCCTGCCCCTTCACATCGGCGATGTCCACCGGGTAGCTCTGGCTGCTGTTGGCGAACTCGGCAGCGATGTCGACCACCGTGGGCTGCACCGTGGGCTGGCCCTTCAACAGGTCCACCACATCACGCAGGTGCTCCACCCCGTATATCGTGAGTCCGTGAACGATGGCGGCCTCGCGGGCATTGGCGGCGGGCAGTATCACACCCTGGAAGCCCGCTTTCTTCGCTTCGATGGCGATGGGCAGGGCACCCTTGATGGGCCGCACGCCACCATCCAGGGATAGTTCGCCCATCACCAGGTAATGCTCCAGCATCCCAGCGGGTACCTGGTCGGTGGCAGCGAGGAGACCCACTGCGAGCGGCAGATCGTACGCGGTGCCTTCCTTGCGGATATCGGCCGGTGCCAGGTTGATGGTGACACCCTTGCCGCGCGGGGCATAGAGGCCGTTGTTGCGCAGTGCGGCATCCATCCGCTGCTGACTCTCCTTAACGGCGCTGTCCGGCAGACCCACCAAGTGGAAATAGGCCCCGGGCTCCACGTTCACCTCAGCGGTGACGATGGTGGCGTTGATGCCGAAGACGGCTGCTCCGTAGACCTTGACGAGCATGGGGCTAGAAGAGTAAAGGAGAGATAGAGGGTGCGAGGTTGAGAGCGTGAGAGGGTGAGAGAGTGCGAGAGTGAGAGAGATAGAGCGTGCGAGGGTGAGAGAGTGAGAGCGTGAGAGCGTGAGAAAGTGAAAGAGAGCGTGAGAGAGTGAGAAAGCGAAAGCGTGAGAGGGTCCGAGAATGTAAGGGGTGAGAGCGCGTAAGGTGATCAGTAGCGCTCCTGTCGCGGGGGCTCGGCCATGCTGCGTTCGATGTGATCGATGAAGGCGTGGATGACCTTGATGTGCACCTCCTGGATGCGGTCGGCGTAGCCATTGTGGGGTACGCGCACCTCCACCGTGCAGAGATCGGCCAGCTTGCCGCCGTCCTTGCCGGTGAGGCCGATGACATGCATGCCCTTCTCGCGGGCCACCTCGGCGGCGCGCAGCACATTGGGGCTGTTGCCGCTGGTGCTGATGGCGAGGAGCACATCGCCCTCGCGTCCGTGGGCCTGCACGAAGCGCGCGAACACCTGCTCGAAGCCATGATCGTTGCCCACGCAGGTGAGGTGGCTGGGGTCGCTGATGCTCAGGGCGGCGATGGGCGGACGATCGTCCCTATAGCGGCCGGTGAGCTCCTCGGCGAAGTGCATGGCATCGCACATGCTGCCGCCGTTGCCGCAACTGATGACCTTGGCGCCCTGCTTGAGGCAATAGCTCATGAAGGCGGCGGCCTGCTCCACGGCGGCGATGTTGGCAGGGTCGGCGAGGAAGCGCTGGAGGACCTCGGCGGCCTCGGAGAAATGCGAACGGATGCGTGCGTCGGTGCTCATTGTCCCAAAGATGCATCAAAGCGGATCGCCGCCCCTTTCTGTTCCCTGAACGCAGACATCGCATGGTGGTGAACCGATCGTAAGCGAGCGCCGAGGGCCAACGGCCCGCTCCATACCAGCCGATGGCTGCGCCATCGGCACCATGTAAGGTCCACCCTCAGGTGATCAAGGGCTGAAGGCCCGTCCCATACCGATGAACCTTCAATCCCAGACATAGCGTTCATCGTATTCGATCCCATGCTCGTCCAGCAAAGTCCGGTACTCCTCTTGGAACGATCGGGTGCAGTGATGTTCTTCTTGTCCATCGATGTAAGCCAACAGGTGTTCGCGGTGCGGGTAGTACACCGAATGTGCGCCATAGCCTCTTTGCCAGGTGAACGACGCAAGCATTGGACCTTGGTCTTTCATCCAACGGGAGGATGTGGTTTTCACGTGTTCGACCAGCTCAGCAACAGCAGTGGTGCGAGATAAACGAACGGCCAGGTGGACATGGTCCTCTACACCACCTACGCGATAGCACTCGCACCCCTTGAGTTCGCGTGTTACAGTGGCCATGTAGGCATGGAGCCCGGCACGTATGGAGCGGTCGATCCATGGTTCTCTTCCCTTGGTGCTGAATACCACATGGATGACGAGTCTGCTTAGTGACTGAGGCATGTTCGTGCGTTGGTTGGTTCAGGGATCGCTCTTGCGTTTTTCATGAGATCGGGCCTTCAGCCCTCCAAAAGGCACAATTGCCCTCGGAACCCATGGCGTTGCCATGGGCGGGTATGAGGTCGGGCCTTCAGCCCTGCAACTGATCGACCATTGGTTGGGAACCTATCGCTAGGATAGTGCGCTCCGAGCGATCGGGCCTTCAGCCCTTCAGAGATGTCTCGATGCCCTCGGAGTCCAGGGCGTTGCATCGGGTGGGTATGAGGTCGGGCCTTCAGCCCTGCAACGGATCGACCATTGGCTGGG
>JBIJDX010000182.1:0-5882 GCA_044343855.1 Flavobacteriales bacterium | reverse complement strand
CAATGCCGGCCGACGAGCTGTTGCAGTTGCTCATCAAGCAGCGCAACCATGTGGCCGTGGTGGTTGACGAGTTCGGTGGTACGGCAGGCATGCTCACCATGGAGGATGTGGTGGAGACCATCGTGGGTGATATCGAGGATGAGCACGACACGCCCGAAGAGGTTGCCGAGCGGCTCGATGAGCATACCTATCTGCTGAGTGCACGCATGGAGGTGTCCGCTGTGCGTGACCGTTTCCGGTTGGATGTGCCCGAAAGCGATGAGTACGATACGCTGGCCGGATACCTCATGCATACCACCGGCGATCTGCCCGAGCAGGAGCAGGTGATCGACCTGGGTCCCCTACGCTTCACGGTGGCACAGGTGGAGCACGGCCGCATAGACCTGTTGCGGGTGGCCGTGCTGGACCCCGAGGTGGGGTACCTGCCCGAGTAAGGCATGCCTTGCCGGGGGGCTCCCTGGCGCTCCTGCCCGTGGCCGCGCAGTTCGCGGCCGGATCCTATATTTGCACCCCTATTCCTTCAGGCAGATGGCAGTCATTGGCAAGATCCGCGAACGCAGCGGCCTACTTTTGGTGATCGTGGGAGGCGCCATGGCGGCGTTCATCCTCACGGACCTGTTCAGCAGTCGCGGGGCCGGTCGGCAGGATGCCGTTCTTGGCGAGGTGGCCGGCGAGGAGATCGGCGTTGCGGAGTTCGAGCGGCGCGTGAGCGACGAGGTGGAGAGCTACCGGAACGATTTCGGCCAGCAGGTGAACGCCCAGATGCAGGAGCAGGTGCGCACAAGCGTATGGAATGAGATGGTCAAGGCCATGGTGCTTCTCCCGCAGGTGCTTGATGCGGGCTTCAGCATCAGCCCTGATGAGTACAACGACATCCGTTTCGGGGAGAACATCATGCCCGACTTCCGCAGCCAGCCCAACTTCCAAGGCCCCGACGGGAAGCCCGATCCAGCGCTGCTCAAGCAGTACTTCGACAACGTGCAGCAGCAGGCACCCATGTATCATGAGATCCAGAAGCGGCGCATCACGGAGAACCGCTTGTATGCCAAGTACAACACGCTCCTGAAGAAAAGCGTTTTCGTGAACATGGCGCAGGCCCGTGACGAGCATGAGGCCAAGAACACCCGTGCCACGTTCAGTTTCGTGGCCAAACGGTACGACACGGAACCCGACAGCCTGCATCCGGTGAGCGACAAGGAGCTGCGCCGGTTCTACGATGCCCACAAGAACGAGCGGAAGTATGCGCAGAAGCCCTCGCGCAAGTTCGCCTACGCCCTTTTCCCCGTGAAGCCGAGCGAGGAGGACCGGATGGCCACGATGCAGGAACTCGCCTCCCTGCGTCAGGAACTCCTCAGCTCCGCCGATGATTCGCTCTTCATTGTTGCCAACAGCGACGATCGCAGCTACGCCAAGGTGCCCTACACCGAGGGAACCGCGGACAGGATCAATGACTCACTGATCGTGAACGCCCCGGTGGGTGATGTGGTCGGACCCTATGCCGAGGGTGAGGTCTGGAAGCTGGTGAAGGTGAAGGAGCTTGCGGATGTCCCGGAGGCGCGCGTCCGCCACATCCTGCTCAGCACCCAGCAGGGCAGGACCGAGGAGCAGCAGAAACAGCGTGCGGACAGCATCCTGGCCGTGGTGAAGGCCGACCGCAAGAAATTCGAGGCGCTGGTGACCTCCTTCAGCGATGATCCGGGCAGCACGGGTTCGGGAGGTGTCTATGAGTGGTTCGACAAGTCACGCATGGTGCCTGAGTTCACTGCGGCCAGTTTCGACCAGAAGGTGGGTGCCATCACGATCTGCAAGACCACGTATGGGTTCCATATCGTGGAAGTGCTCGGCCAGCGCACGCGCAAGGAGCGTCGGGTGGTGAACCTCACCCGCAGCATGCGCCCCTCGCCCGCCACGTTCAAGGCGGTCTACAAGGTTGCCAACGAGTTCAGCCTGCGCAACAAGACCGCGGAGGAGATGAAGGCCGCAGCGGAGCAGGCCAGCGTCACCTTCAACACGGTCGATGAGCTGCGTCCCGACCAGTCCTTCGTGGCAGGTATCCAGGAGCCCGGAAGCACCATCAGCTGGGTGAACCGTGCCAAGGTGGATGCGGTGAGCGAACCGCTCGAGGCGGGTGACAACTACGTGGTGGCGCTGCTCACCGGCATCCGTGAGGAAGGGGTGCCCGCACTGGATGACATGCGCGAGCGTTTCATGCGCGATGCGGTGAAGGAGAAGAAGGCCGAATCCTTCCTTGCACAGATGCAGGGCAGGACAGACCTCAACGCACTGGCCTCTGAATTGAAGGGCAGTGTGCAGTCGGCCACCGACATGCTTTACAACACCTTCAGCATCCCCGGAGGATACAGCGAGTACGAGGTGGTGGGTACGATCTTCTCCCTGGAGAACGGCCAGACCAGCGTTCCCTTGCGTGGTGAGAACGCCGTTTATGTGGTGAGCATGACCAACAGGCAGCCTGCTGCGGAAGCCACCGATCTGGCCGCCGAGAAGAGCAGCCTGATGAGCCGCACGCAGGGCCGTGTGGAGACCGGAGTGTACAACGCGCTCAAGGAGGCGGCGGGTGTCAGGGACAACCGCAGCATGTTCTACTGAGCTGGTTGGGGCATCATTCGGACGCCGGCCCACAGCCGGCGTCCATGCTTTGCGCTGGCATGTCCATTTTTCGTACCGGCGGTACCGGTCACCGGAGCGTGCTCAGGCGCTCCGCGTCAAGGCGGAGCAGGATGCCCAGCAGCACGGTGAAGCCCATCATGCTGCTGCCGCCGTAGCTGAAGAAGGGCAGCGGTATGCCAATGACGGGAGCCAGGCCGATGGTCATTCCGACATTGATCATCAGGTGCAGGAAGAAGATACTCGCCACGCAGTATGCGTAGATGCGGGTGAAACGTGAGCGCTGCCGGTCGCTGATCTGGATGATGCGCAGGATGAGCACCGTGAGCGTGATCACCACGAAGGAGGTACCCAGGAAGCCCCATTCCTCGCCCACCGTGCAGAAGATGAAATCGGTGCTCTGCATGGGCACGTACTTGTACTTGGTGAGGGTTCCCTCCAGGTAGCCCTTACCGCTGAAGCCGCCGCTCCCGATGGCGGTCTGGCTCTGCTTCACATTGTATCCGAGCCCCTGCGGATCCTCCATCTGGCCGAGCATGACCAGGATGCGGTCCTGCTGGTGGCTGGCAAGCACCCGGTTGAAGGCAACGTCCACGCTGCTGATGAAGAACACGGAGGCCAGCGCACCGATGGCGATGTAGGCATGGAAGCGCCGCCGCTCGCGTTTCACGATGAACGAACGCGTGAGCCACCAGGCGAGCAGGGCGACACAGACGATGGTGGTCATGAGCATTTGCGTGCCATCGAGCTCAGTCCCGGTGAAGGGCAGTACGAACCGGGTGTCCTTCAACAACAGCGAGATCACCGAGAGGATGGCTGCGAGGATGGCGAGCAGGAGCACGTTGCCCGAGAGCCCTTCGCGGTAGAGGACCAGGATGAAGGCGCCTGAAACCAGGGCGGTGCCGGTATCCGGCTGCAACATGATGAGCGCCACGGGCAGCATGATGAGGATGGTGCTGATGACCCGCGAGCGCACATCCACAAGGGCCTTGAGGCCGCTGAGGTAGCGGGAGAGTGCGAGCGCCGTGGCGAATTTGGCGAACTCTGCGGGCTGTATGCCGAACCCCCCGATGGCGAACCAGGCCTTGGCCCCGTTCACCTCCTTCCCGAACAGGAGCACGGCCACCAGCAACAGGAGCACGATGCCGTAGATGGCGAATGCGGCATCGCGGAAGAGTTCTCCCCGGATGAGGAGGATGCCGCTGCCCAGCAGGAGGCTGATGCCCATCCAGACGGCCTGCTTGCCGTATTCCTTGCCGAGGTCGAAAATGCTGGGGTGGGCTGCGTCGAAGGCGGCGGAGTAGATGTTGGCCCAACCCATGAAGAGCAGGAGCAGGTACAGCACCAGGATGGGGCGGTCGAAATTGGCCGAGATGTTGTCGCGGGCGTTCATCGTCGGCGCGGTTTCTTGGGCTTCTTCACAAAGGTGGCCTCCTTGGCGATGAGGTCCGCCTCAAGCATCCGCTGCATCAGGTCCGGTCGCGTTATGGTATCGGCAAGGTACTGTTCGATGAGCAGGCTGGCGATGGGTGCGGCCCAGGTGCCGCCGAAGCCCGAGTTCTCCACATACACCGCCATGGCCACCTTGGGGTTTTCCATGGGAGCGAAGCATACGAAGACCGCATGGTCCTGTCCGTGGGGATTCTCGGCGGTCCCTGTCTTGCCACAGATGGTGATGCCCGGTATGAGCGCGCTGCGGGCGGTTCCTCCGGGTTCCTCCACCACCCTGCGCATGCCTTCCTGGATGGGGTCGTACCATTTCGGGTCGACCCCGGTCAGATGCTTGACCAGGTACCTGCGCTGGAGGCTGTCCGGGTGGCCCACCGCACGCACCACGTGGGGGTCGTAGTACCAGCCCTTGTTGGCAAAGATCGCCGCGAGGTTCGCCATCTGGAGGGGTGCCACCAGCACCTCGCCCTGGCCGATGCTCACACTGTAGATGGTGCTGAACGCCCAGCGCCCCTTGCCGTATTTGCGGTCGTAGTAGGCGACATCGGGAATGTTCCCGGCCTTCACCGATGGCAGATCCACGGGCAGGCGCTGACCGAGTCCGAAGGTGAGCATGTACCGGTGCCATTGGTCCAGGCCATGGGCCGCATCACGGAAGCGGTCGGGGTACTTGTCCTGCTCGATCATCCGCCTGAACACCTGGTAGTAGTAGGGGTTGCAGGAATACTGGATCGCGCGGATGATGTCGCCGGCCGGCGGATGGTCGTGGCAACCCACGAGCGACTTCTGGCAGGCGAATCCCGTGTTGAGGTCGATCACACCTTCATCCAGAGCGATCAGCGACTGCACGATCTTGTAGATGGACCCCGGCGGATATTGGGCCTGGAGTGCCCGGTCGAAGAGCGGCTTGATGGGGTCCCGCTGCAGGATGCCATAGTTGGTGTTGCGCACCCGTCCCACGAGCAGTTCCGGGTCATATGTCGGGCTGCTCACCATGCACAGCACCTCTCCGGTCCGTGGATCGAGCGCCACGATACTGCCTTTCTTGTTCACCATCAGCTGCTCCCCAAGGCGCTGCATGTCCATATCGATGCCGGTGAACAGGTCCTTGCCATCGACTGCGAGGGTGTCATAGCGGCCTTCCTTGAACGGGCCCTTGACGTTGTTGTGCACATCCACCACCACGTAGCTCACGCCGCGCCGCCCCCGCAACTCCTCTTCGTAGAAGGACTCGAGTCCGCCGACCCCGATGACGTCCCCCGCGCGGTAGTAGGGGTCCTTCGCGATCCGGGCGGGGCTGGCTTCGCTGAGGTATCCCAGCAGGTGCGCGGCGATGTGCGGCGGGTAGGTGCGCAGGGTGCGGCTTTGTCCGTAGAAGCCGGGGTATTTGTACAGGTGCAGGCTTATGCCTGCGAACTGATCGGCGGGGATCTGCTTCTCGAGCACGCTTGGCTTGTGGCGTGAGTAGTCGGTGGCCTGTGCAAGGCGTTCGCGCAATTCGTCCACCGGCACTCCCACCAGATCGCAGAACGCGGCGGTATCGAACGGGAGCACCTCCTTGGGAACCACCATCAGGTCGTACACGGGTGTGTTGGCCACCAGGAGGCCACCATCCCGATCATGGATGAGGCCCCGCGATGGGAAAACGGTGACCTTGCGTTCGGCCATGTTCGCCGCCTCGGCCCGCCACTTGGGATCGAGCACCTGGATGTAGAACAGGCGCAGGATGAAGACGGTGCTGATGAAGAGGACCGCCGCGATGAGGACGTATTTGCGCGATTCGAAATTCATGCCCTGTCGCGGCTGGG
>JBIJDX010000181.1:0-5891 GCA_044343855.1 Flavobacteriales bacterium | reverse complement strand
GTGGTAACAGCGGACAGGCCAGAGGAGTGGTTGGACCAGGGTGAGGGGCAGGCGATACGCCAGCGCGATGTGCTGGCCCTGCACATGCGCAATTCATTGCATCTGCCAAGGCGCTGCGACGATGACCTGGGTCGCTGGCATGCCGGCAGGATCATCAACGAGGCCATCAATTCAACCCTTGTGCCGGTACCGGGCCCAGTGCACCTCAACGTGCCGTTCGAGGAGCCCTTGTATGGCCGGGCCGACGCTCCCGACCCGCCGGCCCGCAGCATCAACCAGGTGCTCACCGAGGCCTTCATACTGCCCGAACAGGCCCGCTGGCTCATCCAGCAGATGTCCTCATCCAGGCGCGTCATGATCCTCGCCGGACAGGGTGTCTGGAGCCCTGGACTGAACCGACAGTTGGGCGAGCTTGCCCGGCTGCCGCAATGCGTCGTGCTCACTGAAAGCACGTCCAATCTGCACCATTCATCCTTCATTGCGCACATAGACCGCGTGCTGCCCGCCATCCAGGGAACCGCCCGCACCGTTGATGGAAAGGCCGGCGCTGACACGTTCGCGCCGGACCTGCTCATCACGTTCGGTGGTGCGGTGGTGAGCAAGCGTATCAAGGGGCTGCTGCGGCAGTGGCACCCTGCACAGCATTGGCACGTGGATGGCGGACAGCGACACCACGACACCTACCAGGGACTGAGCCACGACATCGCCGTGGATCCCGAGGTGTTCTTTGCGCAGCTGGCCGCCCATGTACAGCCGAGCGAGAGTGTCTATGCCGCCGCATGGGAGCATGTCGACCGGCACACAACGATGTTGCATCACCAGTACCTGGCCGGGGCACCATGGAGCGACCTCACCGCACTCTCCCTTGTGATGGGACGGATACCCCCCGGCAGTGTTGTGCACCTGGCCAACAGCACCCCTGCGCGCTACGCCCAGCTGTTCGAGCGTGGCGAAGGACTTCATCACTTCAGCAACCGGGGCACGAGCGGCATCGACGGATGCAGCAGCAGTGCCGTGGGAGCGGCATACGTGAGCAGACGACCCAACACGCTCATCACCGGAGATATCGCATTCCTGTACGACAGCAATGCGTTCTGGAACGACCTGAGGCCGGCCAACCTGCGGGTGATCGTCATGGACAACGGTGGTGGCAACATCTTCCGCTACATCCCCGGACCGGACACGGATCCGGAGCTGCTCCCCTGGTTCGAGGCGCCCCATGGGCGTGACCCGTTGCTGCTGTCCCGGAGTTTCGGGCTGCGCAGCCTGGAGGCACGGGACATGCCCGGTCTTTCGGCCGCCCTGGACGAGCTGTATGAAGCGTCCGAGGGACCGGCCGTGCTGGTGGTGCGGACACCGCCCCGGGAAAGTGCCAGTGTACTGCGCGATTACTTCACAAGCCTTGCACGCTGAACATGGCTGCATTCCACGCCTGGATCGACGCCTGCCGCCCGCGCACATTGCCTCTGGCCGTTGGCAGCATCCTCGTGGGAAGTTCCCTCGCGGTCTTTCAGGGCGAACACCGGCCGGAGGTCACAGGGCTGGCCCTGCTCACAGCCGTCCTGCTCCAAGTGCTCAGCAATCTGGCCAATGACCTTGGGGACCATGAGCACGGCACCGACAACGCGGACCGCGTAGGGCCCGCGCGTGCCGTCCAAAGCGGTGCTATCGGTGCCGGCAGCATGAAGCGCGCCGTCCTGATCTGCGCGGGACTTGCGCTCGTCTCCGGCTGCGCCCTTATCGTGGTGGCGCTCGGTTACACACTGTCAACCCTCATGTTCCTGGTCCTTGGCATGCTCGCCATCGCCGCAGCGGTGCGATACACCTACGGCAGCAAGCCTTACGGATATGCCGGCCTTGGCGACCTAAGTGTGTTCCTTTTCTTCGGCATGGTGGGCGTGGTGGGAACGCACATCCTGCACACCGGACGCCCCGATGCGATCGCGCTGCTACCCGCCGTGGCGTTCGGCATGCTTGCCACCGGCGTGCTGAACGTGAACAACATGCGTGACATCCGCAACGACCAGGCCAGTGGGAAGATAACCCTTGCCGTACGCCTTGGCTCGGAGCGATCACGCTCATACCACAGCCTGCTGGTCGTTGGTGGCCTGCTCGGACTCGTGGCGTTCACCGGTACCCACTTCCGCAGCATGCCTCAATGGGGCTTCCTGGTTACCACTTCCATGCTTGCGACCCATCTGCGCGCCGTACTCCGCAACTCCGACCCACAGCGCCTCGACCCTGAACTCAAACGGCTCGCGCTGGGTACTTTTGCCACGGCCCTTGCCTTCTCAGCCGGCCTTTGGCTGGCATCATGACGATCCGCCATGCTGCGTGCCCGCTGGTTCGAACATGTATTGCAGGCGCGGTTCCCCCTGGGCACCAGCAAGGGCATCCTTGAGCGGCGCACCGTGTGGTACCTGGTGGCGTGGGACAGCGAACGGCCGGGGTGCATCGGCATCGGCGAGGCGGCGCCATTTCCCGGGCACAGTCGCGAATTCCCCGCTGATGTGCGCACGAAGTTGTTGGAGCTATGCCAGTATACCGGTGACTGGTCACAGCGCCTGCAGGGCGACCTCGTGGCGGTGCCTAGCGTGCGTGCCGCGGTGGAGCAGTGCCTGTGCGACCTTGAAGCCGGAGGAACGAAGGAACTGATGCCGACGGATTTCACCCTGGGAAGACGCGGCATCCCGATCAACGGATTGATATGGATGGGTGACAAGGCCACCATGCGTGATCGCATCCGATCCATCATCACGGACGGCTACCGGGTCGTGAAATTGAAGATAGGAGCACTGGACTGGGCCGACGAGCGGGCGCTGCTGGCGGAGGTGCGCAGGGAGTTCAGTCCGGACGACCTGGAGGTGCGGGTGGATGCAAACGGGGCCTTCGATGGGGCGGAGGTGATGCCGATCCTTGACCAACTGGCCGACCTGGGGGTCGAGAGCATCGAACAACCCATTGCAGCTGGACGCTACGAGTTGATGGCCGAGTTGTGCGCCACGTCACCCATCCCCATTGCACTGGATGAGGACCTGATCGGGCTGCACCACCATGATGCACGCGTTGCATTGCTGGACTCCGTGTCACCGGGGCATATCGTGATAAAGCCAAGCCTGGTGGGCGGATGGCAGGCAGCGCGTGAGTGGATCGCATTGGCCACCGAGCGGGGCATGGGATGGTGGATCACCTCGGCCCTTGAGAGCAGCATCGGGCTCAATGCGATCGCGCAGTTTACCGCCACACTGCCGATCGACCGTGCCCAGGGGCTCGGCACCGGTGGTGTCTACACGAACAACATCGCCTCCCCCCTCGAGGTGCACCGCGGGCAGCTGTTCCATCGTCCGGAGCGCGGCTGGGACCTGGGCCTGTTCGCACGCTGACGCCTGCTTTTTCACCGGGCATTTGCGATCTTCGACCACCATGGCCGACCATGCCACCGCACCATCGCGATGCCGGGCGCTCACCGTTGACGGGCACACCCTTGATGCCGCGCAGGCGGCGGAACACTTCAGCGCCTGGAGGCTCAACGACCCCGGCGGGGAAGCGGTGTGGCGCGAGCCGCTGGAACGGACCGTGAAGGAACTGGTGGGGGGCCGCGGTGGCATGACCGCCTGGACGAGCGGCACCACCGGACCTCCGAAGCGCTTCAGCATACCACGCCGCGACCTCGTGAAAAGCGCTGAGCTGACCGCGGCAACGTTCGGCCTTGAGCCGCGTGACAGGGTACTGCTATGCCTGCCGTGCGACTTCGTGGCGGGCAAGATGATGGTGGTGCGCGCCTGCGTGCTAGGTCTCGACCTGCATGTGATCGACCCGCGTGGCAGCATTCTGGAAAAGCTCGCCCCGGAGGACAGGTTCCGGTTCACGGCCATGGTACCGCTCCAGCTGCACCGATGCCTGCAGGAGGACCGTGAACGGCTGGAACGCCAGTTCGAGACCATCCTTCTTGGTGGCGGTCCCGTGAGCGATGCCCTGGTGGAGGACCTCCAGCACCTCGACGTGAAGGTGTTCCAGAGCTATGGAA
Source organism: Flavobacteriales bacterium (assembly GCA_044343855.1). Taxonomy (GTDB): domain Bacteria; phylum Bacteroidota; class Bacteroidia; order Flavobacteriales_F; family PHOS-HE28; genus PHOS-HE28. Next base: position 1,864 of record JBIJDX010000181.1, on the reverse strand, counting down.
GCACCGAGATGGTGTCCCACATCGCACTGCGTGCGTTGAACGGTCCCGATCGCAGCGGGCGCTTCCATTCCCTGGGCGACGTCCACTTCGCCCGCGACCCGCGTGGCTGCCTCGTGGTGCACACACCCCACCTGAGCGTGAAACAGCACCTCACCAACGACCTGGTGCAGCTTTCCGATGAGAACCACTTCACCTGGCTGGGTCGCCACGACAATGTGATCCTCAGCGGCGGAAAGAAGATCCATCCGGAGCAGCTGGAGGCGCGCACTGCCGGCATCATTCCCTACCCCCATTATTTCACCTCCGTGCCCGACGCCGTGCTTGGCCAGTCCGTGATGCTGGTGCTGGAGACCGAGCGGCCCCAGGAGGAGGTGCTGCCCGAGGTATTGGAACTGCTCATGACCACGCTCGACCGGCACGAATTGCCGCGCCGGGTGCAGGCACTCCGGCGGATCCAACGCACCAGCGGCGGCAAGATGATCAGGCGATGAGCAGTGGCGTCAGATGCGCTGGCTCGTCCACTGGGAAAGGTCCCAGCCAAGGAGCTTGGCGAGCCGTTCATCATGCGGCCTGTAGTGCTCTGCCAGCGCGGCCCGCACATCCGGGTCCAAGGGTGGGAACTGCCGTTGGGAACGGTTCATCCCGATGAACCCGTCGGCAATGCGAAGGTAGACCTCATAGGGCATCAGCCGCCGGATGGCGCGCTTTACGGGATTGCGCTCCTCACGCAGCCAGTGGATGAAACGTGCCGCCTTGTCCGAGCGCGCCATCACCGTTTCGTTATGGACCTTCTCCTTGCCCTGAAGTGTCCATGGTCCGATGCCCATCGCCGTGAAAAGCACGTCACATACCTGCTGCGGGTCACGCTGAAGGTCCTCGAAGCGGAAGATGTGCACCTGCTCCCTGGGGAACAGGTCCCAGATGCGTTCGATGTAGCCGGCATAGTGTCCATACCCGATGAACAGATCATGGAGCTCGTCGCCTGGTGATGCCTCCTGCAGGAGCCTTTTGAGCCAGCCTGGATCGAATGACCGCCAGCCATCGAAACAGGCCATCCGATAGGCTGAATAGCACCGGGCCACCGGATCGCGGAGCACCAGGGCAAGCTGGCAGCCGGGCGCATGTTCCCGCAACCTGGAAAGCCCTTCAAGCGAGTGGTACAGGGTCGACATCTTGGCGATCGGCTTCAGGTCGGCGCGCTCATCCGAAGGAAGGAACCTGTTCCAATAGGCATCAGCCCCGTTCACGTATTCCGCATCATCGGTGAAGAAGGTGAATTCCACGCACAACGGACTTCGTATCGCAGGATGTTCCGCCAGGTAGTTGGACAGCGAGGTGGTGCCGCCCTTCTGCACACCGATCACCATCAACTGCAGTTGCTCCACGTTGTGCGTTGCGTTCCTGTTCATGGCAATGCGAACCTATTGTCCTTCCGGCGCCTCCACTCCAGGCTCATCCATCGGCCGAGCCTGCACATACACCCGCCAGCGCTCCACGACAGCGCTCATGTCCGCCGGAAGTCCGCTTTGGAAGTCCATCCGCCGCCCGGTCACCGGATGATCGAAACTGAGCGTGCGTGCATGCAGGGCCTGCCGGGGCAGTTGGGCGAAGCAATTCTCCACGAACTGCCGGTACTTGGTGAACGTGGTGCCCTTCAACACACGGTCCCCACCGTAAGTGCCGTCATTGAACAACGGATGTCCGAGATATTGCATGTGCACACGGATCTGGTGCGTGCGCCCGGTCTCCAGCTTGCATTCCACCAGGGTCACATAGCGGAAACGCTCCAGCACGCGCCAATGCGTCACCGCCGGCTTGCCCTGTTCACCCTCCGGGAACACCCACTGCACGGTGCGGTCCTTCG
>JBIJDX010000180.1:0-5896 GCA_044343855.1 Flavobacteriales bacterium | reverse complement strand
GCAACCTATCCCCCCGGGAGCTCATCGAGCTGCTGAAGCAGCACTGCACCATCCCCGTGATCTCGGCCGGAGGCGTTGGCAACAAGGCGGAGATGGACCAGATGCTGGCCTACGGCGCCGAGGGCGTTTCGGTGGGCAGTCCGTTCATCGCCTCGGCGGAAGCGCCCATCACGGACGACTACAAGCAGGCCTGCGTGAACTACAACGCCAAGGACATCGTGCTCACCGAGCGTATCAGCGGCACGCCCTGCACGGTGATCAACACACCTTATGTGCAGAAAGTGGGCCTGCGGTCGCCCTGGCTCGAACGGATGCTGAACAAGAACAAGCGGCTGAAGAAGTGGGTGAAGATGTTCCGCTTCCACATCGGCATGAAGGCCACCGAGGTGGCGGCCCAGCAGGTGACCTACAAGACCGTGTGGGTGGCAGGGCCGAGCATCCGGCACACCAAGGGGGTGGAGCCGGTAAGGGAGATCATCAGGAGGCTGGTGGGGTGAGGCCGGTCCGGAGGTCTCCATTGGAAGCACTCACCGGCGGCGTGGATCCTCACTTACGATAGCGCGCCCCAAGCCGCCTTCCCAGATCGACGATCTCATCGACACGTGCGATCTTTTCCACCCACTCCGCCGGCATACCCTCCCGTCCGTAATGCAGGCCCGCAAGCCCCCCTGCGATGGCGGCGGATGTATCGGTGTCGTGCCCCAGGGCCACGATGGACAGGATGGTATCCTTGAAGCTGTGCCTGTTGAGCAGGAACCAGATGCTGGACTCCAACACCTCGATCACGTATCCCCCGGTACGCAGGTCATCAATGTGAGTGGAGCGGATATCGTTCTGGACGACCCTGACGAAATGTGCCCGTTCATCAGCCTCCAGCCCCATTTCATCCCAGAACGCAGCGACCTCAACCCGCATGGCCTCATAGGCCACCTCGCGTGAAGCCCCAGCCAGCAGGTGTTCAGCAAGCTTGAGGTGGATGAGGCAGCTCATGGCCGCCCGGACATGCCCGTGGGTGAGCGCGGAGACCTCCCATATGCGTTCGAACTGCTCGGCGATGGGTCGGCCCTGTATGTGGAAGAGCAGCGGAAGTATGCGCATGAGAGATCCGTTGCCATTGTCGCGCTCGGTGGCACCGTTACGAAGGGTGTTCAGCGTGAGCCCCTGCTGGTTGCGCAGCATCCGATCCAGCCTGCGGATGGCTTTGCTGGTGATGATGCCCACATCGAACACTTCGCCATGGGCGGTCCAATGGGCATCATCCAACCAGCGGATGAAGCGCCGGGCCTGATCCTTCAGGTCATATCCCTTGGCCAGGGACTCGGCCAGGCACAAGGTCAGCGAGGTATCATCGGACCAGGTCCCGGCCGGCTGGTCGTGGGTACCATGTCCCACCATGCCGAGCACCATCTTGTCGGCCATTTCGTGGCGCCGGGTGAACTCGTACGGGACCCCCACGGCATCACCCACGGCCACACCGAGCAGGGCATCGATCGCTTTGGCAGGATTCATGCTCATGGGCAGGTGCAGAAACCGTGCCGTAGGTCCACCCTTACTTCAGGGAGTCGAACCAGGTCTTCCCCTCCAGCAAAGCCCGGGCATAGACGCTGCGGTGATCGGCATTGGCCCCAGCATCATGGCTGGTGGCGTTCGTTTTGCCGATGCTCGTCTGGTAATCCACCGCAGCCGTACCCAGCACGGGTGTGACAACCTCGTCGCGTGCGCTGTAGTACTGACGAAGGGGAGCCTTGCTCAGCCACAGGTAGGATTTGGTGTCCCCGAGCAGCTCCCAGAACGGATGCGACAGCGTGCGCGCCGCATCGAACAGTTCCGGAGTGAAGATGCTGTCGAGGTGGGCGCCCCCTGCGTTCTGAAAGTCACCGATGCTGCGCTCGAAATCGTAGAATCCACGTGCCACTGGATATTTCTCCGGCTTGATGAAGCGCTTCGAACAATCGGCCAGACCCATGTAGGTCTCGTAAGCGAAGATCACGTTGGACAGTGCCGCCGCCTCCCAAGGCGCATCGAACGGACGGGGAGCGAACATGCCGCGGGTGATAAGGTGCAGGGGGTCCCCTGGGCCGGACGCTGTGACCACGGCTGTAACGGGGATCCCGGCCTGCTCAAGCATGCGGAAGTGGAGCATCGTGTTATATCCCCCTTGCGACCAGCCCAGCAGGAAGAGTTTGCCAGGCTGGATATCCTGTTGCTTCAGGAATTCGAGCGAAGCGGCATGCATGTCGAACATGGCGCGCTCCATGCTCCGTTTCAGGAAAAAGGTGTTATGGACCGTGCTCTTGGGACCATTACCGAAATAATCCGCAGCGACGACGATGTAGCCCTGGGAGGCGAACTGCAGCAGCGCCAGGCGTGTCTCCATGGATGCATCAGGGCTCGAGGGCGCATTCTCCTTCTCGAACACCGTACCATGCTGGTAGGAGAGCACCGGCGTTTCGTTGGTTGCACCCTCCGGAATGGCGACAAGACCGTAGGCGGTGACCGGTTCGTTGTCGGACTCGGGAATGACCGAACCGTAGGCGATCCGATGCAGGGCTACGTTCCTGTAGGTGGTGGGGAACCCGCTGCGGAAATCAGCGGCTGACATGGTGGCCATGTGGAAGAAGTTCTCCAGATCGACCGTACGGATGCGCTCAAAGGCCATACTGTCATAGGTCTGTATGGGCTCATGGGCAATGAGGCCGGTCTTCGTTGACGAAGCGGCCGGGGCGGCTGCTGGATCCGATGGCCCGGGACCCGGGGACTCACCGCATCCACCGAGGATGTGCGCGGCAAGTATGATGGAGCAAACGGCGAGCAGGGGCTTTACGGGGCGGTACGAGGAGTTGACCATTGTTGGGCAGGTTGGATGTCGCGTGCGGTATTGGGCGGGTGCCTACTTCAGGGAGTCGAACCAGGGCTTCGCATTGATGATGGCCTCGAGGTAAACGCAACCATGGTCGGCATCCCTGCCAGCGTCGAACGCCTCAACAGCCGCATTGCCGAGGCTCTTCTGGTGATCAACGATGATCCTTGCCGCTTCGGCCATCACGGCTTCATCACGATGGCTGTAATAGCAGCGGTAGGGTGTGTGCATCGCCCAGCGATAGCCGTTGGCGGCGTCAAGTGCCCTCCAGAAGGGTGATGCCGCCACCCTGCTTTCAGAAATGAACTCCTCCGTGAAGATCTCCTTGCTCGTGCGCCACTTCCCGTTCGCATCGAGCAGCACCTGCCGCACGTACTCATCGAAGGGCAGCTCGAACGCATGGAGCCTGCGCGACGCCTCCAGGTATTCAGGTCTGATGGACCGCTGGGGAAGGCCCTCCATCCCTGCGTAGGCCTCGAACGAACATAGGATGTTGCCGATGACCGCCGGGAAATAGGGTGCCACGAATGGCGTTGGTTCGTTGATGGTCCTCTGGAGGAAAATGACCTGGTCCGCCGGGCCGGATGCGGTCACTGCCGCCGCGACAGGGAAACCCTCCCGCTCGAGAAGCTGCAGGAAGGCGTTGGTGGAGGCACCGCCCTGCGACCACCCGTTCAGGAAGAGCTTTCCGGGAGTGATGTTCCGTTGCTTGAGCAATTCCTTCGATGCGGCGAGCATGTCCAGGCAGGCCTGCGCCGCAGAACCGGTCATGCCATAGCTGTTCGGAACCTGGGTGCCGGCTGTCGTGCCGAAGTAATCGGCAGCGATCACGATGTAGCCCTGTGATGCGAACTGTGAGAGTTGGAACTGTACCTCGATGGAGCCATCGGGATCCGAGGGGCACCAGGAACGGTCGAATATGGTGCCATGCTGGTAACTTACTACTGGCGCACCCGGCAGGATGCTGTCCGGTATCGCCACAAGCCCATGGGCCGTCACGGGTTGACCGCTCTTTTCGGGTATGGTGGAGTTGTAGGTGACCTTGAACAGCCGCACGCCATGCCTGGCCGGCGCGAGGCGATCACGGAAAGCCACCGGCTGCATGGTCCGGCCCTGCAGGAACACCTCGAGGACGCTGTCCACAATGGCCTGTATGCGGAGCCCTCCGTAATAGCCGACAGAGTCGTAACGGACGAGCTTATGGCCTGTGAGCGGCTCCGCCGGGATCTCGGACGCCTGTTCGTTCGGAGTGCATGCAACGCACAGGAGCAGGCAGAAACCAAGTGTGGCCTGCACGAGGACGGCCCCTTGGGAATGCATGGAACCACGCATGAACAAGGACTGGTCGTTGATCTGTTAAGGAATCAACCTGCGGTGCTGTTCCGGTCGACCGGATCCGTGATCAGGCCAGTACCTCCTTCACGCGGTCGGCCGCCTCCTGCAACGCCACCGCGCTGAGCACCTTCAGGCCGCTGGCGTCGATCAGCTTCTTGGCTTCCTCGGCATTGGTGCCCTGCAGACGCACGATGATGGGCACCTGGATGTCGCCGATGTTCTTGTAGGCGTCCACCACGCCCTGGGCCACACGGTCGCAGCGGACGATGCCACCGAAGATGTTCACGAGGATCGCCTTCACGCGCTCGTCCTTCAGGATGATCCGGAAGGCCTTCTCCACGCGTGCCGCATCGGCCGTGCCCCCAACGTCCAGGAAATTGGCGGGCTCACCGCCGCTGAGCTTGATGATGTCCATGGTGGCCATGGCCAGGCCGGCACCATTGACCATGCACCCCACGTTGCCGTCGAGCTTCACGTAGTTGAGACCCGCTTCACCAGCCTCCACCTCGATGGGATCCTCCTCGGTCTTGTCGCGCATCTCGGCGTATTCCGCGTGACGGTAGAGGGCGTTGCCGTCCAGCCGAACCTTGGCATCAACGGCGATCACCTTGTCGTCGCTGGTCTTGAACACGGGATTGATCTCGAACATGGCGGCATCGCAGCCCTCGTATGCCTTGTACAGGGCCGCCACGAACTTCACCATCTCCTTCTTGGCAGCACCGGAAACACCGAGGTTGGTGGCGATCTTGTTGGCCTGGAACGGTCGCAGGCCCACACGGGGGTCCACATACTCCTTCCGGATCTTTTCGGGGTGGTGCTCGGCCACCTCCTCGATGTCCATGCCGCCCTCCGTGCTGTACACGATGACATTGCGTGCGCTGGCGCGGTCGAGCAGCACGCTCATGTAATATTCCTTGGTCTCAGAGGGCCCGGGATAGTAAACGTCCTCGGCGATGAGCACTTTGTGCACCTTCTTGCCCTGGGGGGGGGTCTGGGGGCTCTTGAGCATCATGCCGATGATGGCTCCGGCCTTTTCGCGCACCTCGTCATAGTTCTTGGCCACCTTGACGCCACCGCCCTTCCCGCGGCCACCGGCGTGGATCTGGGCCTTCACCACGAAGAACTTGGTGCCGGTCTCTGCGGCAAGGCGCTTGGCCTGTTCCACCGCTTCATCGGCATTGTAAGCCACGAAGCCACGCTGGATGCGGACACCATGCTGTGCGAGGATGCTTTTTCCCTGATACTCGTGAAGGTTCATGCGCCTGCTGGAATTTGCCGTGCGAAAGTAGTGGTTTGGAGGTTTGGCGGTAATGATTCCATGGATAGGGGCAGGGAGCGACGGTGCGGGTTGGGAGATGGACGCTGGAAGGCGTTCCTTTGCCGGACATGATCCATGCGACCGGCATCCGCAAGCATTACGGGCACCTCGAGGTCCTTAAAGGGGTTGACCTTCAAGTGGCCAGGGGTGAGGTTGTGAGCATCGTGGGTGCCAGCGGTGCCGGCAAGACCACCCTGCTCCAGATCCTTGGCACACTGGAGCGGGCCGATGGTGGCTCTCTCGTGATCAACGGCGAGGAGGTGACCAAGCTCGGCAGCAAGGCCCTGAGCACGTTCCGCAACCGTCACATCGGCTTTGTGTTCCAGTTCCACCACCTGCTGCCCGAGTTCACGGCGCTGGAGAACGTGATGATGCCGGGGCTG
>JBIJDX010000179.1:0-5908 GCA_044343855.1 Flavobacteriales bacterium | reverse complement strand
CTGGTACGGGGGGGCCACCAACGCGCGCAACGAGGCCACCATCATTGATGCCGAAGGCAAGGCCTGGCGACCGGACAGGGTCGTATTTGAAGCAGGTGGTGTGCGTGTACTTGACCTGAAGACCGGCGCTCCGAGACCCGAGCACAACGACCAGGTGGGACGCTACCTATCGCTATTGCAAAGCATGGGCCACGCGCACGTGGAAGGTGCGCTCTACTACATCACCCAGGATGAACTGGTCGCCGTGCAGCCATGGAACTGAACTGGATCCAGGCGCGCATCCCGGAGTTGTCACCAACGCAGGTACATGATCTTTTCAGGCTGCGCGTGGATACGTTCGTGGTGGAACAGAAGTGCGCCTACCCCGAACTGGACGGCAGGGATCCCGAATGCCTGCACCTGTTGGCGGCCGACCATGATGGCCGCATCGTAGCCTGCTGCCGCATCGTTCCCCCCGGTGCGGATGGCATGCCCCACATTGGGAGGGTGGTGGTGCATCCCGACGTCCGTGGACATGGCATCGCCCACGAAATGATGCGGCGCGCGCTTGACGCGGTCAGGGCCACCCATGGCAATACCGCGTGCGCCCTGGCGGCACAAAGCCAGCTCGAACGCTTCTATGAAGCGCACGGATTCAGGCGTATTGGAACGGATTATGACTGGGATGGCATCCCCCATGTGGACATGGTCCGGGAGCACTGATGACACCCGGGAAATTTCATCGCAACAGGGTGAAATGCCCCCTGTACTCCGTGTGATAGGCTCCGAACTCGGCGAGCCGGATGACGTAATTGTACACACCCTCTCCCTCCCCTTCACCACCCCAACCAGCGCGGGGGTCTGTCGTTGCGAACACCTGGCGACCCCATCGATCGAACACCACGAGCTCATACAGCCGCGCACCCCGAACGGATGGGAGCCATGTGTCGTTCATACCATCCCCATCGGGAGTGAACGCTGTCGGCACATAAAGCAGGTGGTCGCTCACGGTGACGACCCGTGAGGTGGTGTCAACACAGCCGAATTCACTCGTCACCGCAAGCAGCACCGTCCGCCTTCCCCCATCGGTGAACTCGTACACATGGGACGGGCCGTCCAGCATGACACCCTCCACCTCATAGGTCCAGGAGACCGCATCCTGCGAAGCATCGGCGATCACCACCTCCGGTTCCAACAGGCTGACCTCCTGCGGATCGATGGTGAAGGCCGCCACGGGGATCGGATGCACCACCAATGCAGCCGGTGCCTGCGCAGAACGTTCGGCAACACAGCCCGAATCCGTGCGGACCGTCAGGGATGTGAAGTAGGTGCCGGGCATCTCGAACACACGAATGAATGCACTGTCCTGTGAGACCAACTCCCCATTGATGCGCCACTCATAGCTCAAGGGGGTGGCACCGGTGGAAGTGCTTGCGAACTCCACGGCTTCCATCGCGCACACATCAGGCCCCTGGAGGAACCCTGCCTCCGGTGGGGGAAGCACGACCACGGAATCCGTGTAGGAATCGGCGCATGCCCCGGAACCGCCTGTCAAGGTCACCGCATACGTACCGGGATCGGCATACTGCACGGTGAAGGACTGACCGCTGCCCTCATCCGGTGTTCCGAACGGACCCGCCTGCCAGCCGAAGGACGCTCCGAACCCGAACACTCCGCTCACAGAGAGCTCCCCCTCCTCCCCCGGACACAGCGGCGGCGGGCGTTCGAACCAAATGTCCAGCGGGGCCTGCATATCATATGCCTGATAACTGGTGTCCGCACACGTGCTGCCCGGATTGGCCACCAACATCACCGTGTAGATCCCGGGCTGGGCATAGGTCCAAACCGGTTCCTGCAGGTCCGATGTATCGGCATCCGTTCCCGGATCACCGAAGTCCCACAGCCATGTATTGCCGTTCACGCTTTCATTCTCGAACGCCTGCGTGAGGCCGCTGCAAAGGGTGGCTTCGCCCTGCTCCGCGACAATGGCCAGCACCTCAGCGTCGCACACGACCACCTTGAAGAGGAAGTCGCCACGCGTCACGCCCACTTCCACGCCGTTCCGGAATTCGGATACGCACACACCCACGGTGTATACACCCTGCTGGGTGGCGCTCACCATGAGCAAACCGGTGGTCGGGTCGATGGTGACGGGAGGGTCGGAATCGATGGGGTTGGTTGCGGAATAGCCCGCACCGAAGGCCACCTCGGCATATGGCGGTGCCGCCGGAAAAGGTGCCGGGTTGGTTGCCGTCCCACCGGTATAAGGCGCGCACAAGGTGTAGACCAGCTCATCGCCATCCGGGTCCGTGGCGCTGAAATCGATGGTCATATCGCGCCCCAGACAAAGTGCGATGGCGGGGATATCACCGAACCGGGGCGAACTGTTCTGCGAAAGGGGCGGGCCGGGTATCGTGGCTGAACAGGTCAACCCCTGCTGGCCCGCCAAGTTGGCCATGGCAGGTGTGCGGCAACAGCGCTGGTAGCTGATGGTATAGCCGCCAGGCGTCGGCGGCAGCGTGAATATGTGCTGGTATACCGCGGTGCGCACGCAAACGGTCGGGGGAATGGTGAGGCAGGGGTCGTTCAGGTCCACCGGCAGCGGCACCTCACCGGCAAAGGCGACACTGGCGGAATTCACCTCCTGACCGGAAGCATTGTACACCGCAAGTGAGGCGGACGGGTCGAAGCCCGTGCCGTTGGCGTTGTCCGGGCCGCAATCGCGGTAAAGCACCAGAGTCACCCGGTATTGGTTGCCACCCAGGTGGTCGTAATACATGTTACCCCCGATGATGTGGGTGGCCTGGACCAGGCCAACAGGCAACATTCCCAACAGGAGCGACAGGGTGCGCATCGTTTACGAAGGACACTAAGGTACGGACAAAGGTTGCCTCGCACCCTATCACCGGCTACATCGCCATCGCCTCAGCGAAGTAACGGGCCCATTCGGCTGCGGTGGCCGCTGCATACGGATGGGTCATGGAGAGCATTTCCCTGATCCGAAGCAGTTCCGGATACACGGAGGCCTCCACATCATACCTGAGCCAGCGTGCCCCCATGCGCTGCAGTTCCGTGAATCGTCGGGGCGAATGGATGGCATAATAGCGTTCGCCTCCGGCCATCTTCCGGAATTGTGGCCAGGAGTCCGGTTCACCCGGAGTATCTTCCCCGCTCCGTTCCATGAGCACTTTCCTGCAGCGCACCGCACACGCCATCATCGACCGCCACGGACACGACCTGCAACAGGTGGCCATCGTGGTGCCCGGACAGCGGGCCGCTGCACACCTGCAAAAGTACCTTGCCGGGATCATCGGCAGGCCCTTCTGGGCTCCGGTGATGCTCGACATGGGCCGCTTCCTCTCCGAAGTGGCGGGCGCCCGCCAAGCCACCCAGGCGGAACTGCTGCTGACACTGCACCGGCTTCACGGCACGATCGATGCCTCGGGGGCGAACGACCTGAAGGAATTCCTGCAATGGGCACCCACCACGCTGCGCGACATGAGCGAAGTGGACCATCACCTGATCGACCTGGATGAGCTGTACAGGGACCTCCGCTCCTTTGCCGAGATCGACCAATGGAGCCTGGCCCTCGGAGAGGACCTGAGCGAAGGCCAGAAGCTGGCGGTATCCCTTTGGAACCGCAGCGGCGAACTGCATCGCCTGCTGCATGCACGGATGGCTGCGGACCGCAAAGGAACCAGCGGGTGGATCGCCCGTGAGGCCGCCCTACGCGCCGCAGGCACCGACCTTCCCTGGAAAGCGGTCTGGTGCATTGGCGCCAATGCGTTGGAACCTGCCGCGACAGCCGTGCTCCGCGCCTTCGATCGCCGCGGAATGCTGCATCTGGCCTGGGACCTGGACAGGTACTACCTGGAGGATGGCGCGCAGGAGGCTGGACGCTTCATCCGGCGTTCCATCGAGGCCCTGGGCCCCGGCGCCGTGCCACCGGGTGATCTCTTCAGGGAACAGGAACGCACCATTCGTTCCGTCGTGGTGCCTGATGCCCGCTCGCAGGCCCAGTACGCCGCCCATTGGCTGAACGAGCTTGCCCGGAACGAACGGACCAGCACGCTCGTCCTCCTGGCCGATGAAAGCCTGCTACCCGCGCTCGTGGCATCCCTGCCAGCGTCCTGCGGGCCTGTCAATATCTCGGCAGGCCTACCATGGGTTAACTGGCCGCTGAAGGGTCTCCTCGACCTGTTCATCAGCCTGTTCGCATCACAACAACGCACCGGCACCCTGCCCACCGGAATGCTGCAGGCGTACCTGCTTCACCCGTTGATCGCCCGCAGCGAGGCCGACCTTTCCGGGGCGGCAGCCCTGCGCAGGATCCAACGCTCCAGGCTTTCCGTGCATCAAGTCCAGGAGCATATTGGTGCATCGCACATGGCATCAACCCTGCTCGAAGGGCTTCAGCAGGAAGCATTACAGGCTGCTGTGAATGCATTCCTAGGTGCCATCGCAGCCCTGCTGGACAATGAGCAGCATGTGCAGGAACAGGTGCTGCGGACCACCAATGCATGGAACGGACTGTGTGCGCTGGTCTCCGGAGCCGGGCTTTCCGTGGAGCAGGAACTCGTTCACCGCGAAGTGCGTGACCGCCTGATGAACCCGGAACCCATCGGGTTCTTCGGTGATGCATCGGAGGGGATCCAGGTAATGGGTCTGCTGGAGACCCGTGCGCTGAGCCCTGAGCGGGTGCTTGTGATCGGCGCGAACGAAGGGCACCTGCCGCGCAGCTCGGGTCAACAGAGCTTCATCCCCCATGACCTGCGAAAGGCACTGGGCCTGCCCCTGCCCAACGACAGCGCATCGGTGCAGGCCTACCATTTCCAACGGTTGGTCCAGGGCACACGGGAGCTGGTGTTGATCGGGCATTCCGGGGGCGGTCCCGAGCCTGCGGAGACCACCCGGTTCATCGCCCAATGGGAGCATGAACTGGTACCCGTCAGCCGCACACGCATTCAACGTATGACGGTCGTTGCACCATCCAGTTCCACGAGCCGGGGTGCCGTTCACATCGAACGTGCGCCATGGATGACCGAGGAATTGAAGCGGATGGCCACGAAGGGCATTTCACCGTCAACGCTGTCGATCTGGCTGCGCTGTCCGATGGACCTCTTCTTCCGGCGTGTCATGCGCGTACGGGAGCCCGAGGACTATATCCCGCGCCTTGAAAGCCGGGTGCTCGGCAGTGCCGTGCACGAAGTGCTTCGAAAGTCCATCGAACCACACCTTGGGCAGGTCCTTCGCCCGGAACACCTGGATGGCTGGCGCCAGGGGCTCGCACAACGACTTGCCGCCGAGGTGGCCACCGAGCTCAAGGATGCCGCCCTGGACCGCGGCCATCACATGTTGAGCCTGGCCATGGCGGAAGAGGCCCTTGACCGGTACCTCCGCAGCGAGTCCCTGCGCATCGCCGACGGTTCCTCAGTGACACCACTGGCCGTGGAACTCGATCTGGAGCAGCTCCTCCCGAACGGGTTCCGCATCGTGGGGCGCTGCGATCGCGTGGACATGCGCGACGGTCGTGTGCACATCCTCGACCTGAAGACCGGCAATGTGAGGCCGGAACAGATCAAACTGCGGTCCCTGGACCGCAGCGCACTGAGGCCGGGTCACGGATACGCGCTGCAACTGCTGACATATGCATGGGCCTACATGCACCGACACCCGGACGTGCAGGCGGTGCGCACCGGTCTCATTCCATTGCAGCAGCCCTCCAGTGCGGAGGGTATCTGGCTCAGCGTGAACAACGGAACGGACATCACACGGGACATGCTCGGCGATGTGACCGGGATCCTGTGCACGCTTACCGAGGAGATCGTGCATGGAACGGCTCCGTTCATCCACGACCCGGCGAGCGAATACTGTGCCTGCTGCCTGGCTTGAACCACCCAACAACGGCGGCGGGCCCCCCGGGGTGCGC
>JBIJDX010000032.1:0-17249 GCA_044343855.1 Flavobacteriales bacterium | reverse complement strand
TGGGGTGACGAAGGAGTGAACGATCCGCGCACTGACGGAATAGTGCGTTGAAGGGTGTAGCTATAGGGATGGCAGGTAAATCCGCCGACCCTGGCGAACCGGACAGTACCGCGAGCCCTCGGGCAAGCGGATAGTGATCTTAATCAGACTTCCGAGAAAAACCTCTAAGCTTCAGATGCAAGCCGCCCGTACCGCAAACCGACACAGGTGGTCAAGGAGAGTATCCTGAGGCGCTCGAGTGATCCGTGGCTAAGGAACTAGGCAAATTAAGCGCGTAACTTCGGGATAAGCGCTACCCCGCGAGGGGTCTCAGTAAAAAGGCTCAGGCGACTGTTTAACAAAAACACATGGCTCTGCAAAATCGAAAGATGACGTATAGGGCCTGACACCTGCCCGGTGCTGGAAGGTTAAGAGGAGAGGTCAGCCGCAAGGTGAAGCTTTGAATCGAAGCCCCAGTAAACGGCGGCCGTAACTATAACGGTCCTAAGGTAGCGAAATTCCTTGTCGGGTAAGTTCCGACCTGCACGAATGGTGTAACGATCTGAGCACTGTCTCGGCCACGAGCTCGGTGAAATTGTAGTTTCGGTGAAGATGCCGGATACCCGCAGCGGGACGAAAAGACCCCGTGCACCTTTACTATAGCTTCACATTGACATCGGCTGCCCGATGTGTAGGATAGGTGGGAGACTTTGAAGCGGTGTCGCCAGGCATCGTGGAGTCAACGTTGAAATACCACCCTTCTGTCATCTGATGTCTAATCCGTGCAAAACACGGAAACAGTGTGTGGTGGGTAGTTTGACTGGGGTGGTCGCCTCCAAAAAAGTATCGGAGGCTTCCAAAGGTTCCCTCAGCACGCTTGGTAACCGTGCGTTGAGTATATTGGCAAAAGGGAGCTTGACTGTGAGACTGACAAGTCGAGCAGGTGCGAAAGCAGGGCAAAGTGATCCGGTGGTTCCATATGGAAGGGCCATCGCTCATAGGATAAAAGGTACGCCGGGGATAACAGGCTGATCATTCCCAAGAGCTCATATCGACGGAATGGTTTGGCACCTCGATGTCGGTTCGTCACATCCTGGGGCTGGAGAAGGTCCCAAGGGTTCGGCTGTTCGCCGATTAAAGTGGCACGTGAACTGGGTTCAGAACGTCGTGAGACAGTTCGGTCTCTATCTGCTGCGGGCGTTAGAAGTTTGAGGGGAGCTACCATTAGTACGAGAGGACCGTGGTGGACGAACCGCTAGTGTACCAGTTGTCCCGCCAGGGGCACCGCTGGGTAGCTATGTTCGGATGGGATAAGCGCTGAAAGCATCTAAGCACGAAGCCCACCTCAAGATGAGACTTCTTCTAAGGGTCGTGGAAGATTACCACGTTGATAGGCCACAGGTGTAAAGTCAGTGATGGCAAAGCCGAGTGGTACTAATTACCCGTAAACTTTCGATCAGTCAGATCGCTCGTGGAACGATCACCGGCTGTTCTGGTCCTGTCCAACAACTGTCATCTTATTGATGATTTCAGGTGACTATTGCGGTGAGGTCCACCTCTTCCCATTCCGAACAGAGAAGTTAAGCTCACCAGCGCAGATGGTACTGGGTCAAAAGCCCGGGAGAGTATGTCGTCGCCGATCTGAACCCCGTCCAGCAATGGTCGGGGTTCTTTTTTTCCCCATCACCCCGTTCGGCCCGCGGGGCCCCGGAAGCGACGCAGGCGCTCGGTCCCGATCCCGGCCCTTAGGTAAGTGCCGATGGCTTAAGATGGCGGTGCGCCACCTACCAGATGGCACTCCAGGAGCGGTAATGCAAGGGCCACTCCAGTTCCGGTGGCACGCTCCTGAAGATCCCGAACACCGAAGACCCGGAACCGCTCATGGAGGCGTAGTCAGCTCCGGCGGCATAGAGCCGCTCCACCGCTCGACCGATCTCCGGATGCATGGCGATCACCGGAGCCGAAAGGGTGTTCGGCAGCAGTTCACGCCACTCACCGATGGGCCGGAGCACGCGACCGCCCAGATCCAGCTGCCCGCCTGTGGGTGCGCAGGCCTTGTAGGCCGTGGCCGTTGAAACATGGATCCCCGGGTTCACAAGCACCAGGTGATGGCCGCGCAGGTCAAGTGCGACCGGCTCCAGAAGCTCTCCGCGACCGCGTGCCAGCTGCGGTTCCCGCCGCATGAAATAGGGGCAGTCGCTACCCAGCGTGGCGGCCATTTCGGCCAACTTCGCATCATCAAGCCGCAGGTCCAACAAGGAGTTCGCCATCATCAGGGCGTGCGTACCATCGCTGGAGCCTCCGCCCAATCCTGCACCCATGGGTATCGCCTTCAAGAGGTGCACCTCCAGAGCGGGCAGCTCACGGATGCCCTGCAGCATGCGGATGGCCCTGTGGACCAGGTCCTGCTCCACGGGTCCATCGATCGCGGCCCCATGGCGGGTGTAAACGATGGCGTTCGCCGGCCCGTTCGCATCCACGCGCATCTCCAGTGCATCGGTGAGCGGCACGGGCACCATCACGCTTTCGATCTCATGGTACCCATCGCTGCGGCGGCGGACCACGTTGAGTCCGAGGTTGATCTTGGCGAACGGGAAGGTGAGCATGGTGCGCGAAGGTATCCTGCCGTGCGATGCCATGCCCCGGTCCGGTTGTGAACGACCGCAGTACCTTCGCCAGCCGAAACCCTGCGCATGGAGACCTACCTGGAATTCGAGAAGCCCATCCAGCACCTGGCCGAGCAGATCGCCAAACTGAAGGAGGTGGGCGCCCAAAGCGATGTGGATGTGAATGCCACGCTGAAGGACCTGGAGCGAAAACTGGATGAAACGCGCAGGCAGCTCTATGCGGGACTGAGCCCCTGGGAGCGTGTGCAGGTGAGCCGGCATCCGGACCGGCCCTACACGCTCAAGTATATCGACCGGGTATCGAACGGCACGTTCGTCGAGTTGCACGGTGATCGTTCCGTGAAGGACGACAAGGCCATGGTGGGGGGCTTCGGCTCCATTGATGGGCGTACCGTGATGTTCATCGGCCAGCAGAAGGGCATCAACACCAAGATGCGCCAGTACCGCAACTTCGGCATGCCCAATCCGGAAGGGTACCGCAAGGCCCTGCGGCTGATGAAGCTTGCCGAGAAGTTCAACAAGCCGGTGGTCACCTTCATCGATACGCCCGGCGCGTTCCCCGGCCTGGAGGCTGAGGAGCGCGGTCAGGGAGAGGCCATTGCACGGAACCTCTTCGAGATGATGCAGCTGCGTGTGCCTGTGATCTGTGTGATCATCGGTGAAGGGGCCTCAGGCGGCGCGCTGGGCATCGGCATCGGCGACAAGGTGCTGATGCTGGAGAACACGTGGTACTCCGTGATCTCGCCCGAATCATGCAGCTCCATCCTGTGGCGCAGCTGGGATTACAAGGAGCAGGCGGCCAAGGCCCTTAAGTTGACCGCCACCGACATGCTCGCCAACAAGCTCATCGATGGGGTGGTGCCCGAGCCTGTCGGAGGGGCGCATGCAGACCCTGATGCAGCGTGCGACCTTGTGAAGGTCGAACTCGTGAAGCTCCTGTCCAGGTTGGTGAAGACCGACGCCGACAAGCTGGTGGAGCGCCGCATCAGGAAGTTCTGCGAGATGGGCGTGGTACTGAAGGCAAAGGCCTGATCATCGGTTGAGCACCACTTCCACCTGTGCCATCCCGACAGGCACGGTCCATGTGCCCACAATGGCCCCGTTCGTGGGCGATACCTGGTTGAGCTGGCCCTCCGTCAATGCCCACAGGCTACCCGTGGCACCATCAAGTGCCATTCCCAACACAGGTCCTGTATTCGCAACGTCGGTGAGCCCCGTGGACGTGCTGTAGCGCTTGATGCCGTTGGAGGTGGCAAGGAAGTGATCGCCGCCGGTGGAGCTCACCACTTCATGGAGCAGGATGCCGGGCACGTAGGCCTCACTGATGGTGCCGCCCTGCACCAGGTAGATGGATCGGATGGCCATGGCACCGTTGATGTTGCCGAAGGAGAGCACCCGTTCCCCACCGGCGCTGCGCAGGGCCGTGCAGGCGTGATCCAGGGGGCGCCAGGTGAGCGCATCGCCCGAAACGTAGGCATGTTCGGTCAGCCGCCATGCGTTGCCCACCTCATCGAAGGCGCTGCTCACCACGCGGTCCTCAAGTGGCAGCAGGGCGTGGCTCTCCGTGCCGGGGAAGGACCATCCGTTGAACACCCGGGCTCCGGACTTGAGATAGCCGGCCACGCGGCCATCGTCCATGCCGACGTAGATGCGGTCGTCCGAGGGGGCGTGGCCAAGGCCGCGGAAGAAGGGACGACCCGAGGAGGCCGGTGTGCCGTTCTCCGCGAGGGTGCTCCAGTTGCCGGTGAACGACCTGCGTTGCAGGGGCGCAAGGTCACTGCCGGCCAGGAACACGTTAGGGCCAACGGCGAGCAGCGGCCCGATGTCGGCAGGGCCATGCCAGGCTTCGGAGCCCGTCGATGGATCGAAGCGGAATACGGTGCCTGTGGTGCCGGGTGCCGGCGCCAGCAGGATGGCGAGCCTGCGCAGCGGTGCGGGCAGCACGTTCACCTGGCGGAAGGCCCTTCCATCGTTGCGGCCATCGCTGGCCCTCACGGTCAGGTACAGGATACCCCCCTGGAGCGTTTCATCGCTCACCGGCAGGGACAGGCTGATACGGCCGTAGGTTCCATCGAGTGTGCGCGTCACGATGCCTGTCAGTGGCACACCCTGTGCATCGGTGAGCGATGCGCTGACCGACCTCAGCCGCTCGTTGTCCCGGACCTCCAGTTCGATCACAAGGGTATCCGGAACCTGGACCACAACACCGTCCGATGGATGGAGTATCGTGACAACGGGTGCCTCGCTGTCGATCTCCTTGCGACAGGCCCACAGCATCACGACCGCGGAGAACGCGGATAGGAGCTGACCGTATCGCACTGGCATGGAGCGAAGTTAGGGGAAGGTGGCTCCCCCGCAGGCCCTGGGAAGCCCGCCGGTTCGGGGATGGCGTTCTGCACGATCGAACTGTTGGATCGATGGGGATGACTTGTTCACATCGTTCCCCGCCCGCCATCGCCGGTGGGCTATTTTTGCACCATCCTTCGGCGTGCATCCGCTCACGGTTCACCGCCGCTCCCGCTTCACCTGCCCACGTCCGCATCCATGGCCACTCCGCTGTCATCCCGTTCCTCCGATCGATCGCGCACCGCGCGACGTGCCACGCCCTCGATGCTCGACATCGGTCTGGAGGCCGGCAAGCTGCCCCCCCAGGCCCCTGAGCTGGAGCAGGCGGTGCTGGGAGCGCTGATGCTGGAGCGCAATGCGGTGAACGAGGCCATCGACATCCTGCAACCCGAGAGCTTCTATGTTGAGGCGCACAAGAAGATCTTCGATGCCATTCTGGGTCTGTTCCGCAACGACCAGCCGATCGACATTCTCACGGTGACGGAGGAGTTGAAGCGGCGGGCGGAACTGGACATCGTGGGAGGCCCGTTCTACATCAGCCAGCTCACCAACAAGGTGGCCAGCAGCGCGAACGTGCAGTACCACGCGCGGATCATCAGTCAGAAGCACATCCTGCGCGAGCTGATCCGCATCAGCAGTGAGATGACGCGCGATGCCTTTGACGACACCTCCGATGTCTTCGACCTGCTCGACAAGGCTGAACAGGACCTCTACACCATCACCAGTGGCAACCTGAAGCGCAATTATGAGCCGATGAGCGAACTCATCCAGGGCGCCATTGCGCAGATCGAGAGCGCCAAGAACAAGACCGGCGGTGTGAGCGGCATTCCGACAGGATTCGTGCAGCTTGACAAGCTCACCGCCGGCTGGCAGCGCAGTGACATGGTCATCGTGGCTGCGCGACCTGCCATGGGCAAAACAGCGTTCGTGCTCAGCATGGCGCGCAATATCGCCGTGGAGCACAAGCGTGCGGTGGCGGTATTCAGCCTGGAAATGAGCAGCACACAGCTCGTGACCCGCCTCATCGCCAGTGAGGCCGGCATCAGTTCGGAAAAGCTGCGCAAGGGTGACCTGAACGACTCGGAGTTCGCCATCCTTCACCAGCACATCGCGCGCCTCACCAACGCGCCCATCTTCATCGACGACACGCCCGCACTGAACATCTTCGAACTGCGCGCCAAGGCCCGCCGCCTGAAGAGCCAGCATAACGTGGACCTGATCATCATCGATTACCTGCAGCTGATGACCGCCGGGGGCGACAGCAGGGGGGGGAACCGTGAGCAGGAGATCAGCAGCATCTCGCGCTCCATCAAGAGCATCGCCAAGGAACTGGATGTTCCCATCATCGCACTGAGCCAGTTGAGCCGTGCCGTGGAAACCCGTGGCGGTGACAAGAAGCCGATGCTCAGTGACCTGCGCGAATCGGGCGCCATCGAGCAGGATGCGGACATCGTGTGCTTCCTGTACCGTCCGGAGTATTACAAGATCTATGAGGATGAACATGGCAGCACGCTCGGCGTGGGCGAGGTGATCGTGGCGAAACACAGGAATGGTGCTGTGGATACGGTGCGCCTCCGCTTCATTCCGGAGCTGGCCAAGTTCACTGACCTGGAGACGATGGGTGGCGGTTTCGACCTTGGTGGCACGGGATCGGATGATGGAACCGGCAACCCCTTCCGCACCATCACGAGACCAAGCCGCATGAACGATGACAGCGAACCGGATGACATCTCCCCGTTCTAGTCTCCTGGCACTGGCATTCCTCTGGGTGTGTGCAGCCCAAGCCGCCAGGATCCTGGTCCCCATGGATGGCAGCCAGCGCGACCACCTCAAGGCCTACGGTGTCGCGTTCTGGGCGCTCCAGCGGGACGTGCCCATCGACTGGCTGCTCAATTACCGCGGTGGCAGTTTCCTCGTGGACCAATACAAGACGTTGGAGCAGGAGCTGACCATCCGTGGCGTCACCTACCAGGTGATCGCTGATGGACAGGCGGCCGCCATCCTTGCAGAGATCGCCGATCCGGCGGTCAACATGGAGGTGGTGCGCCTCGAAAAGGCTCCGAAGATCGCGGTGTATGCCCCCGACGGCTTCCAGCCTTGGGACGATGCCGTGGCCCTGGTGATGACCTATGCGGAGATCCCCTATGAACGCATCTACGATGCACAGGTCATCGCCGGCGTACTCCCGCAATACGATTGGCTGCACCTGCATCACGAGGACTTCACCGGCCAGTACGGGAAGTTCTGGCGCAATTACCGGAACGCCCCATGGTACCAGCAGCAGGTGCAGGAAAGCGAGGCCATGGCCGCCCAGCTCGGCTACGCGAAGGTGAGCGGGATGAAACTGGCCGTGGCCACCCGCATCCGTGACTACGTGGCGGGCGGTGGCTACCTGTTCACCATGTGTTCCGGCACGGACAGTTACGACATCGCGCTGGCCGCCGAGGGCGTGGACATCTGCACCGCAGAGTTCGATCACGACCCCATCGATCCACAGGCACAGCAGAGGATCGACTTCGCGCGCGGCTTCGCCTTCAAGGATTACCGTCTCGTGGTGGACCCGAACGTTTACGAGTTCAGCGATATCGACGCCACGGACATCCACAGCCGCATCGGGCAGACCCGGGATTTCTTCACCCTGTTCGACTTCAGTGCCAAGTGGGACCTGGTGCCCAGCATGCTGTGCCAGAGCCATGAGCAGGTGGTCCGGGGGTTCATGGGCCAGACCACCGCCTTCCGCAGTTCGCTTGTGAAGCCCGGCATCACGGTGATGGGTGAGAACAAGGCACAGGGCACGGTCAAGTACATCCATGGCGAGTTCGGTCTGGGTCAATGGACCTATTACGGGGGCCATGACCCGGAGGACTACCAGCACATGGTGGGAGACCCACCGACGGACCTTGCACTGCACCCTAATTCCGCCGGCTATCGGCTCATCCTGAACAATATCCTGTTCCCCGCGGCGCGGAAGAAGAAGCAGAAGACCTGAGCGGACCCGGAGCATTCCTTCGCCGCCCTTTACATTCGCGGACACAACGCCTGTTGCATGGACCTCAGCAAGATCATAACCGTTGCCGGAAAACCCGGCCTGTTCCGCGTCATCGCACAAAGCCGCCAAGCCCTCATCGTGGAGTCCCTTGAGGATGGCAGGCGGCTGCCCGTTCCTTCGAGTGTGAAGGTGAGTTCCCTGCAGGAGATCAGCATGTTCACCACCGGTGATGATGTGCCCCTGGCTCAGGTGCTTGAAAAATTGCATGGCGTGCAGCATGGCCGCGGTGAGCTCGATCCGAAGGCCGCTGAGAACGAGTTGTGGGCGAAACTGGGCGAGGTCCTGCCGGAGCATGATCGCGAGCGCATCTATACCAGTGACCTGCGCAAGCTGTTCACCTGGTACGGCCTGTTGGCGAAGAGCGGGGAATTCGACCGGAAGGAGGAGCCAAAAGCTGCTGACAAGAAAGAGGAGGACGGTGCCAAGGCCCCCAAGAAGTCGGCTGCCAAGTCCGGTGTAGCCAAGTCCGCCAAGTCGGATATCGTTGCACCCAAGGGCGGAGCGGCAAGCAAGCCGAAGGCCGCCACCATGCGCAAGAGCGCGCAGCGGGGCAGTTGAGGGTGAGCGAACCCAGGCAAGGGTCCGGTCGTTCAAGCATCCAAGGGTTGTCGGTGGCCTGTGCCCACTGACGCCGGCAGGAGCCACTAAATTGCGACCAGAGAAGCCGTCATCATGGGTAGATCGAACGCATCCGTCGCGCGTACGCTGACCATCACGGCCGCCCTCGCCCTCGTGGGGCTGTTCGTTGCCTGGAGGGAAGGCCGGATGCCGCGTGCCAGTGCGCATCATACCCCCGAGGAACTGGCCGCGTTCCGTGGCGCGCGGAACATCACCGATCTGCCGATCGCCGAGAACGGGTTCTTCATGGCAAGCGGCAACTGCTACGGCTGCCACGGTCCCGATGTGGTGAACAACTACTCCATGGTGGACGCCAACGGAGTGGATGTGAACGTGTCGGACGACTGGCGCAGCACCATGATGGCCAACTCCGCCAAGGACCCCTTCTGGCGGGCCAAGGTGAGCCACGAGGTGTCCGTGAACCCGGCCCACCAGGTTGGTCTGGAGGACAAGTGCACCAGCTGCCACGCGCCGATGGGTAAGTTCGACAAGCTCTACACCGAGGGCACGCCCTATTCCATCGCCGAGCTCATTCACGACACGGTGGCGCTGGACGGTGTATCCTGCCTTGCCTGTCACATGCAGAAGGAGGAGGGCATCGGACTGGAATTCTCCGGCAACCTCCATTTCGACACCAACAATGTGGTCTTCGGCCCGTATGGGAACGTGTTCGGTTCGCCCATGACGTCCTTCGTGGGTTACGAGCCCCTGTTCGGTGCGCATGTCACCAGTGCAGAACTGTGCGCCGGCTGCCACTCACTGATCACCGAGACCGCCGATCTGGAAGGCAATCTCACCGGCGACAGGTTCGTGGAACAGGCCACCTACCACGAGTGGGTCAACTCCTCCTATGACACCGACGCCAACCCCGAAGGTGGTGTGAGCTGCCAGTCGTGCCATGCACCGCGTATAGATGATGCGGTGGTGATCTCCTCCAACTACCTGTTCCTTCAGGGGCGTACCCCGTATGGCCTGCATCATTTCGCCGGTGCCAACACCTTCATGCTCGGACTTCTGCGGGACAACATCGAGGCGCTCGGCATCACTGCCACGCCCACCCAGTTCGACAGCACCATCGCCCGTGCCGACCGCATGTTGAAGCAGAACACCCTGCTGCTGGACGCCCAGGTGATGGCCCGTGACCTGGACACCGTCGGTATCGATGTGAAGTTGACCAACCTGGCCGGCCACAAGTTCCCCTCGGGCTATCCGGCCCGCCGTGCCTTTGTGGAATTGATGGTGCAGAACGCCGTGGGCGATACGCTCTTCCACAGCGGTGGATGGAACGCTGAATATGAGGTGAACGGTCACAATGCCTCATGGGAGCCGCACCACGATGTGATCCGCAGCGAGGACCAGGCCCAGATCTACGAGTTGGTGATGGGTGATGTGAACGGCGACCGCACCACGGTGCTCGAGCGTGGCAAGTCCGCCCTGAAGGACAACCGGTTGCCGCCCCTCGGCTTCAGTACCGGCCATCCATCCTACGATACCACGCTCATCGCCAATGTGCCGTCCAGTGATGTGGACTTCAACCACTATGGCAACGGGATGGAGGGAAGCGGCACGGATGTGGTCCATTACCGGGTTCCGATGAATGGTTATGCCGGCCAGATCAACGTAACGACCCGCGTATGGTACCAGAGCGCACCACCGCGGTACATGACCGAGATGTTCACGTTCGACACACCGGAGATCACCACCTTCCGGGCCATGTATGAAGCGGCCGGACCAGCGCCGGTACTGGTGAAGGAGGCGACCACCAACGACATGACCGTGGCGGTGGACAACGTCCGCGAGCTGGGTGTGCGCATCTTCCCCAATCCGGTGGCGGATGGTCTGCTGCGCGTGGACGGTATCAGTGACCGTGTGCGCAGCATCGAGGTGTACACCATCGGTGGGCAACTGGTGGGCAGCATCGTGCCGGCGGGACGACGTCAGTGGCAGGTGGCCTTGCCTCAGCGCCAGGCCACCTACGTGGTGGTGTTCGGGACCGCGGCAGGTCGGTTGGTGGAGCGCGTTGTGGCGTATTGATCGGCCCTTCGTCCAGCGGTCCGCTGCGTATCTTTGAATGCATGAAGCGGAACCTCGTGTTCGCCCTTGTGTTGGGCGCTGTACCATGCGCACAGGCGCAGCATCCGGTGATCCAGGGCATCCTCGATGCGGTGCAGATCGATTCCATGCTTCACTACGTGAACGAGCTCTCCGGTGAGGTTCCCGTGAACCTGTCCGGTGGTCCGGTGACCATCGTGAGCCGTCACTCCAACAACGCGGGCAACATCCTGGCACAGGAGTACCTCACGGGTAAGCTGCAGCAGTTCGGCTATACCGTGCAGGTGCAGACCTTCAGCGCCACGGGCAAGAACCTGCTGGTGACCAAGCCCGGCACCCTGTTCCCCGATGAATACGTGGTGTTCTGTGCGCACTACGATGCCATGCCGGCAGGGATCCTTGCGGCACCTGCAGCCGACGATGACGGCAGTGGTGTGGCTGCCGTGCTTGAACTGGCGCGCCTGGTCCAGGACATTCCCTTCGAACGCAGCATCCTGTTCGCGCTCTGGGACGAGGAGGAGCAGGGCAAGATCGGCAGTGAGTTCTACGCCGGTGTGGCAGCGGCAAACGACCTCAACATCGTGGGTGTGGTGAACATGGACGCCATCGCCTACGATGGTAACGGCGATACCAAGGCCCGCATCCACACCCGGCCCATCGCCAATTCGCTGGCCAT
This sequence comes from Flavobacteriales bacterium, assembly GCA_044343855.1. GTDB lineage: Bacteria > Bacteroidota > Bacteroidia > Flavobacteriales_F > PHOS-HE28 > PHOS-HE28. The sequence continues at coordinate 5,902 of JBIJDX010000032.1, read as the reverse complement.
CGCAGACACGGTGTTCGCTGTGCGGGAGGACTATGGCATCGACCTGGACCTGCTCCTGACCAACCCTGGCGCCACCTACAGCGATCACGCTTCCTTCTGGACCGAAGGCTATGGCGCCATCCTGGTGATCGAGGAGTTCGGTGCGGATGGCAACCCCTACTACCATACCCCGAACGACCGGGTGATCCACTTCGATGTGCCGTACTACGAGAAGCTGGCAAAGCTCTCCATGGCGTCGTTGGCCGCATTGGCCGTGCCTTCAGGCGAAGCGCAGTCGGTGGAGGAAGCCGTTCGTCCTGCGGTGGCGGAGCTGTACGCCTATCCTAATCCGGCCACCGATGATGCGCTGGCCTGGCTGGAACTTGCAGAGCCGGGTCGCTATCGTTGCACCCTCACGGATGCGTTGGGGCGTGAGGTACTGGTGCTCCTGACCGGTCAGCTGCCTGCGGGAAAGCACCGCATGACGCTTCCGTTGGCCGGCCGGCCTTCAGGCGCGTACGTGTTGCGTGCCGAGGACGCGCAGGGGCGTTCGCAGAGCCTGCGTGTGGTGCGGGCCCAATGAGCAGTGATCACCGCTGGTGCTGGATCCGCTGGTCGATGTAGCTGAGCACCTTCTCCATCAGGTGCAGGCGATCCTTCCCGCGCACGTTGTGGCCATGCCCGGGGTAATCGAAGAAGTCCACGGGGACACCCTTGGCCACACAGGCTTGAATGAAGCTCAGGCTGTGCTGAGGCAGCACCACATCATCGGCGCCACCCGTGATCAGGAGCAGGTCGTCCTGCAACTTGTCGGCGAGCGGGGGCAGTGCGGTGGTGGCGTAGCCTTCGGGGTTCTCGGCCGGCGTATCCATGTACCGTTCGGTGTACATCACCTCATAAAGGCCCCAGTCCATCACCGGACCGCCGGCCACGCCCACCTTGAACACACCGGGATGGCGCGTGAGCATGGCCGTGGTCATGTGTCCACCGAAGCTCCATCCATGCACTGCGATGCGGTCCTGGTCCGCATAAGGCAGGCTTTTGAGGAATGCCACGCCGGCCATCTGGTCCTCCACCTCCACCTGGCCGAGCCGTCGGTGCACCACCTGCTCGAAGGCCTTGCTGCGACCTGCGCTTCCGTGCCCGTCCAGCGTCCATACGAGATAGCCCCGCTCGGCTGCTTCCAGCATCCAGTGTGGCGCCCCGCCGAGGAAGCTGTTGCTGACCAATTGGACGTGCGGTCCGTTATACACGTAGATGAGCACCGGGTAGCGCCGCCCTTCCCGGAAATGGCTGGGCTTGATGAGCCGTGCATTGGCGCGGTCACCGTTGGATATCGGTACGGTGAGCAGTTCAATGCTGCCCACCGTGTAGTTCGCGAGCGGATCCTTCGCATCGAGCAACGTTCTGATCAGTTCACCACTGCCGGTGCTGCGCAATTCCACCCTGCCCGGTACTGTGATGCTGCTCCAACGATCGATCAGGAATGAGGCGTCGTCACTCAGCGCGCCGGAGTGGGTGCCGGCATCACTGGAAAGGCGCAGGGTGCGGCCGGTGGCAAGGTCCATGCGGTAGATATGGGTCTCCAATGCTCCGCCCGGTGCACCCTCGCTCATTGTCGCCGACCCTTCGATGATGGCGAAGCGCCCTGTGGGATCGACACCGAGCACTTCCTTCACGTTCCATGGACCCTTGGTCAGTTGGCGCACCAGGCCTTTGCGTACATCGTACAGGTAGAGGTGGTCCCAGCCATCACGCTTACTGCGCCAGAGGAATTGTTCCGGGCTTGTCCCGAGGAACAGCGGTGGATGTTCCGGCTCAAGGTACTTCGGGTCCTGTTCGGTGAGCAGGGTGGCCACGGGTTCTCCGGTCGCCGCATCATACCGGACGAGGCGCAGGTTCTCCGTGCGGCGGTCCAGGTGCACCACATGCACGTGGCGTCCATCCAGGCTCCATGCGATGTTGGTGAGGTAATCATCCGCAGCGCCGTCCGTGCGCAGGAATCGCATGCTGCCATCGCGCATGTCAACGATGCCCACGGTCACCTGGTGGCTGGTCTGGCCCGCCATGGGGTATCGGATGGCGTTGAAGGTGCTGGGCCTGGTGCTGATGTCCTCCAGTTGGTAGTTGGTCACCATCCGTTCGTCCATGCGGTAGAACGCGAGGCGTTCACCCTTCGGAGCCCAGAACGTACCCCTGTTGATGCCGTATTCCTGCCGGTGCACGCTCTGTCCGTTCACGATACCATCCGCGCCATCGTTGGTGATGCGTTGCGGCTGGCTTCCATTTCGCAGCACATACAGGTCGTTGTCGATGGTGTAGGCGATGTGCATGGAGGTCGGTTCGATGTCCTCGTTGGCTGCATCGGCTGGAAGTGAAGTGATGGTCGCGAGTTTGTTCGCGTTAAGATCGAATCGCATCAGCTGCCCGTTGTGCAGGAACCGGAAGGTGTTCTGGTCCATCCATGTGATGGCGGGAATGCCGCGCAGTTGGCGTTCATTCCCCAGGGCCTTGTTGAGGGTGCCAAGGTCCACAAGGGTCCTGTCCGGCGCCTTGCCGGTGCTGCCCATCATAAGCAGGCTGTCCCGCACATAGCTGTAGTTGCCCGTCCCCTTGATCCATTGAAGGCCCCTGACACGCTCGGGCGCGAGGTCCGTTCCTGCCTTGAGCACAGCGTCGCGCAGTGTGAGGGTCTGCTGGCCCGATGCGTGGATGGCCGGTGCGAGGAGGAGGGGAAGGAGGAAGCGACGCAACATTCGGGTACGATCTTGAGGCCGTGAAGATGGTGCCAGGCTGGCGAACCGATCAATTCGGATCGCTGAAGGCCGGGTCGGTGAGGAACTCCTCGTCGGTTAGGGCGTGCATGAAAGCCACCAGGTCCGCCCGTTCCTGGGCGTCGAGGTCGATGAAGCCGAAGCTCCATGCGAACATGTGCTGGTCAAGGTTCGGGTCGGCGACATCGACCTCATCGGCGTAGAAACGGACCACCTCTTCCAAGGTGTTGAAGCGGCCATCGTGCATGTAGGGTGCGGAAACGGCCACATTGCGCAGGCTGGGGTTCTTGAAGCGCCCGCGGTGCATTTCCAGACCGGTGAACTCCATCATGCCCTGATCATCACTGTGCCGACCCAGCCCGATGTTCTGTGCGCCATGGTCCTGGATGCGCGGTGCAGTGTGGCAGTCGCCGCAATGTGCGTCGCCGAAGAACAACTCCATGCCACGCACCTGCTGCTCGGTCATGGCCGTGAGTTCGCCGCCGTGCACGTAGCGATCATAAGGAGAATTGAAGCTGAGCAGCGTGCGTTCGAACTGCGCAATGGCGCGCACTACGCGCACACTGTCGATCCTGGGGTCACCGAAGGCTTTGGTGAAAAGAGCGGGGTATTCGGGGTGCGCGCGCAACCGCCCCTCCACCACTTGCCAAGTGTTGCGCATCTCGGCGTGGCTCGTCACCGGAGCGAAGGCCTGCTGCTCCAGCGTGGCCGCGCGCGTGTCCCAGAAGAACAAGTGGTCCCACACGGCGTTCTGGATGGTCATGGAGTTCCGGCGGCCCACGCTGCCGTCGGTTCCCAACGAGAACTGGCGTGGGTCGCTGAAGGCATGGGCCTGCTGGTGGCAACTGCCGCATGACATGCTGTAGTCGTTGGAGAGCGCCTTCTCGTAGAACAGCCGCCTTCCCAGGGCCACACCTTCCACTGTTAGCGGGTTGTTGCCGGGAAGGTTCACCGGATGGATGCTGTCCAGTGCCCAGGAGGGGATGTCAAGCTGCAGGGGAGTGGGGCGATACGCGTCCACCACCACTTGCTCCAGCTCGGTGGAGGGGTCCTTCCGGCAGGCCTGGACCAGCACTACGCCCAACAGGATGAGCAGGAGGGATGAGCGCCGGGCCATGGAGTGCTAAGTTCGGCCATTCTGCGCTGGGCATGCAAGGCATATGGCCGTTCTTGCTTGAAAGGCTGAACGTCTGTGGCTCAGAGGATGTTCACCTCCCGCTCCAGCTCCACGCCGAAGCGCTCCTTTACGCTGTGTACGATGTCCGAGCTGAGCGCGTACACCTCGGCGCCCGTGGCGGTCCCATGGTTCACCAGCACCAGGGCCTGGCGATCGTGCACGCCACAGCCTGCGCGGCGGTGGCCCTTCCAGCCTGCGCGCTCGATGAGCCACCCCGCGGCCAGCTTGTAGCCCCCTTCCACCGGATAGGCCACCACATCAGGATGGGTGGCCCTGATGGCCTCGAATCGGCCGGCTTCCACCACCGGGTTCTTGAAGAAACTGCCGGCATTGCCCAGTTGCGCCGGATCGGGGAGCTTGCTGCGGCGTATGGCGATCACCGCCTCGCTCACATCGCGGATGGTGGGGTCTGTGATCCCGCGCTGTCCCAGCTCCTGGTGGATGTTGCCGTAGCTGGTGTTCAGGGTGTGTGGCCCTTTGTTCAGCTGGAAGGTGACCGAGAGGATAACGAACCGATCGCGTCCTTCCCGCTTGAAGAAGCTCTCGCGGTAGCCGAAGCGGCAGGCCTCGCGATCGAAGGTGACCAGCTCCCCATCCGCGATGCGCAGGGCCTCCAGCTCGAAGAAGGTGTCCTTGATCTCAACTCCGTAAGCTCCGATGTTCTGCATGGGTGCGGCACCCACCTTGCCAGGGATCAATGCCAGGTTCTCCACGCCGCCCCATCCGTGCTCCACGCAGTGCATCACGAAGCTGTGCCATGCCACACCGGCACCGGCCTTCACCCATACGTTCCGGGCATCCTCCCGCACCAGTTCCATCCCTGGAATTTCGTTCAGCAGCACCACGCCGGGCCAGTCGTGCGTAAAGAGCACATTGCTTCCTCCGCCGAGGAACAGCCGCGGAAGATCCCCCAGTTCCGTATTGCGCAGGAGGGAGCGCAACTCATCAGCGCTGCTGAAGCGCACCAGCGCCTCGGCACTGGCGGGCACCCCGAAGGTGGTGTGGGGGCGCAGGTCGGCGTGGCGGATGATATCCATGGTCGGGGCAAGTTTACCGGCCGCCCGTTCTACTTTCACCGCCCCGCCCGCCGTCTTGTACACAGGGTGCCGATGAAAGCCATGCGCCGCGCCATCGTCTGCGTCACCAACGACCTGAGCACCGACAACCGTGTGCACCGCAGTTGCTTGGTCCTACGCGAGCTGGGCTGGGACGTGCTGTTGGTGGGGCGGGTCCTGCCGGGAAGTCTCCCCTTGCAACGGCCGTACGCCATACGCCGCATGCGCCTGTTCTTCCGCAAAGGCCCCTTGTTCTATGCGGAGTACAACCTGCGACTCTTCCTGCTGCTGTTGACCAGGCCCGTACAGTTGGTCCTGGCCAACGACCTGGACACCCTGCCTGCCGCCTTTCTGGCTGCGCGGATGAAGGGGAGCGAACTGGTGTATGACAGCCACGAGTACTTCACCGAGGTGCCCGAGCTGTTCAGGCCGGACGGTGGCAGCCGCCCGGCCCGTCGGATCTGGCTGGCCTTGGAACGGGCCATCCTCCCCCGCCTGCGGCATGTGATCACGGTCAACGACAGCATTGCGCGGGAATACGGCAGGCGATACGGTGTCCACCCTGTCGTGGTGCGGAACATCCCCATGCACCGCGATCTTGGGCCGCTGGCTTCGCGCGAGGAGCTTGGCCTGCCAGCGGATCGCTTCATCCTCATCCTGCAGGGCAGTGGCATCAACGTGCAGCGGGGGGGCGAGGAAGCGGTGCTGGCCATGCGTGAGTTGCCCGGGTGCCTGCTGCTGGTGGTTGGGGGGGGCGATGCCTGGCCCGTACTGCAACGCTTGGTCGAACAGCACGGGTTGAACGACAGGGTGCGCCTGCTGGACCGCATGCCATACGAGCGTATGATGCAGTACACGCGCAACGCCGATCTGGGTCTTTCGCTCGATAAGGATACGAACCTGAATTACCGCTACAG
>JBIJDX010000178.1:0-5947 GCA_044343855.1 Flavobacteriales bacterium | reverse complement strand
ATCGGGGTTCGCTGCCAATAGCGTATCCATGGCAACGCCGTACGAGCGGGAAAGGCCAAAGAGCGTCTCCTTGCGTTGCACCGTGTGGCGAAGGGATCCATCGCTGCCAAGTTGAGGGGCCGACCTGAGGGCCTTCCTGTCCACCTCATCCTGTGGGATCAGGATCTCCTCGCCGATGCTGAGCCCGTCCGCGGCACCGGGATTGGCGCGCAGCAACTGCTCGACGCTGATCGCATTGGCCCGCGCAATGGCGTAGAGGGTCTGTCCCTGTTGCACCGTGTGGACGATGTGCCGCCGTCCCTCCACCATACGCACCTCCTGTGCAGACACATCGGCCACCCATAGGACCGATGATATCAACACGGCCCTGCACAGACCGGCCAGCAATACCTTCGCAACCTTCATTCCCATTCGATGGTAGCCGGGGGCTTGGAACTGATGTCGTACACCACACGGTTCACGCCCCTGACCCTGTTGATGATGCTGTTCGAGATCCGTGCCAGGAATTCGTACGGCAGGTGGCACCAGTCCGCGGTCATTCCGTCGGTACTGGTCACAGCCCTCAGCGCGACCGCGTTCTCATACGTGCGTTCGTCACCCATGACCCCCACGCTGCGCACAGGCAGCAGGATGGCACCAGCCTGCCAAACCTGGTCGTAGAGGCCTTCATCGCGCAGCCCCTGTATGAAAATGTGGTCCACCTCCTGGAGCAGGGCCACCTTTTCCGGCGTCACCTCACCAAGGATGCGTATTGCAAGGCCGGGGCCCGGGAACGGATGCCGGCCGAGGATGTTCGGATCCAGCCCGAGTTCGCGTCCCACGCGGCGCACCTCATCCTTGAACAACAGGCGCAACGGTTCCACCACCCGGAGGTTCATGCGTTCGGGCAACCCGCCCACATTGTGGTGGCTCTTGATGGTGACACTTGGGCCGTTCACACTGACACTCTCGATCACGTCCGGATAGATCGTACCCTGCCCCAGCCATTTCACATCCTTGATGCGCTGCGCCTCACGATCGAAGACCTCGATGAACGTGCGTCCGATGGCCTTGCGCTTTGCCTCGGGGTCATCAAGCCCACGGAGCACATTGAAGAAATCAGCACGGGCATCCACACCGGTGATGTTCAGCCCGAGGTGGCGGTAGCTCTCCAACACGCGGTTGTACTCATCCTTGCGGAGAAGGCCGTTATCCACGAAGATGCAATGAAGGCGGTCGCCAATGGCCCGATCGAGCAGGAGGGCGGCCACACTGCTATCCACGCCGCCGCTCAGGGCGAGCACCACCTGGTCCGCGCCCAGCAGGGCCTGAAGCCGCTCCACGCTGTCCTCCACAAAGGCGTGTGGCGTCCAATTGCCCTGACAGCCGCAAATACCGATGACGAAGTTGTGCAGCAGCTGCAGCCCGTCGGTGGTGTGGTACACCTCGGGATGGAACTGCACGGCGAAGGTCAGGTGGTCACGGAGGCGGAAGGCGGCCACGGGCACGTCCTTGGTGCTGGCGATCACATCCATCGCCTCGCTGGGCGCAGTGATGCTGTCCCCATGGCTCATCCACACCTGGGTACCCGCCTGGATGCCATCGAACAGGTGGCTGTCCGCGATGGTGGAGAGGTGGGCACGGCCATACTCCCGCACACTGCTACGCTCCACTGGGGCGCCATTGCGCCTGGCCAGCAGCTGGGCTCCGTAGCATACCCCGAGGATGGGCAGGCGCCCCAGAAAACCCGACAGGTCGGTATCCGGAGCATTCACATCGTGCACGCTGCTCGGGCTTCCGCTCAGAATGACCCCCTTTATTGCGGGGTCCGAGGCGAAGTGGGAGGCCTTCGAGAACGGATGTATCTCGCAGTACACGTTCAGTTCGCGCACCCGCCTGGCAATGAGCTGGGTGTACTGCGATCCGTGGTCAAGGATGAGGATGGTACCGGGCAATGGAATAGGGGACGCTGGATGGTGGGCGCTCGGATGCAAAGGTATCGGCATGAGTTCCAGCAAGGATACCCCACGGCACATATGTGGATGGATCGTGGAAAACAACCGATGCGCCTGGGCTGGATGCCCCGTGGTCGCACACTGAGGGCGACGGCAGCTGTTGCGCGGCCGCCTGTCGGGAGCCAGCTGGGAAGGGATCGTTCCGGGTATGCCGACGCCATTTCGGCCATCCATCGCTGTTCGCCCCCCTACCCCCGGCCTCCAATGCGCGGCCTTCCATCCAGCGGTCAGGCTTCGCGCCCATGCCGCCCGGAGAACTCCCACCACCGGCCCCCGAGAACGGTGGACAACCACCACGTATGAAGGCTCATGCAGGGGAGCCAGCGGTTGCCGCCTCCACCGGTGGCATTGAGTAGCGCGCATTCCGTATTTTTGGACGCCGTTGGAAGGAGCCATCCAAAAACCATGCATGCATAAGGATCGCTTAACGCTGGCCAAGCCGGATAGCGCGAACTTTGCCGGCGCTATGCGTGACATGGTCCATGCCATCCCGCCCCCCGGCAGGCAGCTTGCGAACCTCGGCCTTCTTCTTATGGCGACCCTGGCCGGGACGCTGGTGTCCCTCCCCTCGCTGGGCCAACCGACCGACCTGATCATTTCGGAGTATGTTGAAGGTGCCGGCAACGAGAAGTACATTGAGCTTTACAATGGAACGAGCGCGCCGATCAACCTGGCGGACTACCAATTGAGGCTGTATGCCAACGGCGGGGGGGTGATCCCCGGGTTCACCGGATGGACCACCAATGCCCCGTTGACGGGAACACTGGCCGCCGGGGCGGTTGTCGTTTACCGCAATGGTGCCGCCACACTCTATCCGGCAGGCATTGTGAACACGGCATGCAATTGGAACGGGGATGATGCCGTGGTGCTTTGGCGGATTTCCACCGCTTCTCCCGTGGATGTTTTCGGCATGGTTGCATGCGACCCCGGGACCCAATGGACGGCGACAGGACTCTCCACCCTGGACCGCACCCTGAGAAGGAGATCCACCATTTGTGCCGGTGTAACTACGAACCCGGCAGGCCCCTGCGGAGTGGGTGCGTTCACCACGATGTTGGGGGAATGGGACGGCTTTGCCGTGAATGATGTTTCCGGCCTCGGCTCCCACACCATGGTATGCGGCCCCACGGTGACCATGGCCGCCGCATCCGGCAGCGCGTTGGAAAGCGCCGGCAGCGCAACGATCACCCTTAACATCGCTCCTGCGGCAGCGGTGGCTGGAACGGTCACCATCAGCGTCTCCAATGGCGCCGGTGCCGCGTATACATCGGACTATACCACCACGCCGGCAACCACGGCAGGCACCATCACGTCGGCCATCGCCGTTGGCGCCACATCGGTCAGTTTCAATGTGAACCTCGTTGATGACATCCTCACGGAAGGGGATGAGACCGTAACGTTCACGCTGACCGGAGCATCGGCAGGTATCGCTTTGGGGTCCGCCCTCAGCCATGTATTCACCATCACCGACAACGACTTCACACCGACCATCAATTTCAGCACATTGAGCGTTGCCGTGCTGGAGAACGCCGGCACCCAGACCTTCAACCTGAGCATCAATCCTGCTGCGCCAGTGGCGGGAAGCATCACGATCGCCGTCACCAACGGAGCCGGGGTATGCTACGGGTTCAATCCGTGCGACTACATCACCGCACCAGCAGGGGCGGGCGGCTTCATCACCGTCAATTTCACCGCAGGCGCCACCACCGCCAGTTTCAACGCCACGGTCATCAACGACCTCAACCCGGAAGCCACCGAGCAGGTCACCTTCACGATCACTGGTGTGCCAGCAGGTTGTGCGATCGGGTCGAACAACGTGGGGGCCCTGACGATCGGTGACAATGACACGCCCCCCACCGTCCTGGAACCGGGAGATCTTGTGATCGTAGGCGTCAATTCGAACACGTTGGCCTGCGGAGGAGGATCCGCCGGCGAGGACCAGGTCAGTTTCTTCTCGTTCAAGCCGATCGTTCCCGGCACCACCCTCACGATAACGGACAATGGCTACAGCCGCTGCACAGCGGGGTTGTGGGGCAATACGGAGGGAACGGCGACCATCATCCGCACCGGCATAGCCATCCCCGCGGGCCAGGTGATCACGCTGCGGATCACCAACACCAGCGGTGTCGGGAACATAGCGGGTGTATCACCGGATGCCGGTTGGTCCTGCACCGGGGCCGCAGGTCTGTTGAACGCGGTGAATCTGAATTCCGGGGGTGATCAACTTTTCTTTGCCCAAGGAGGGTCCTGGGCATCGAACACACCCAATGCGCACGACGCGAGTTTCAACGGAACCATCATCTACGGATTTTCCACCAACCCAACGGTTCCATGGACAGCGTTGTGCACCAGCAACCAACGCAGTGACCTGCCGCTTGGCCTGCAGTGCTTCAGCATGGCTCCCACACTGGCCACCGATTTCAACAAATACGTGGGCCCGATGACCGCAGCAACCCAGCGTGACTGGATCATCCGCGTGGACGACCCGACCAACTGGGCGAGTTATGCGAACTGCGCCGATTACAACACCGGCGGATTCAATTGGCTTACGGCACCCATCCTTCCTATCACCGTGGCCCCCTTCGTGGCCGGTCGTTGGCGTGGCAGCACCAGCACGGATTGGTTCGACTGCAAGAACTGGGATGATGCAAGGGTGCCCACCATCGCCACGAGCGTAACAGTGGATGCGGCGTTCGCCGCACGCAACTGCGAGGTGGGTCTTGCTCCCGGCAGCGCGGCCGAATGCGCCTCCGTGCTGCATACCTCATCAGGGCTTCCGCGCCAGCTGATCGTGCGTAACGGCAGCTCCCTGAGCATCAACGGCCCGCTCACCATCAACCGGACCGCAGTGGCGGGCGCACTCACCACCAGCGTATTGGACATCAGTGAGTTGAATTGCACATCAGTGAGCCTGACCGGCACCACTCCGGGGGCGGTGAACGAGGCCATCCTGCGCTGTGAAGCCGGTGGTACCATCAGGATCGAGGATGACCTGACCATCGGCACGGGCGGCCTGCTGGACCTGCAGGGAGCTGTGGGTACCAGCGGAACGCTGATCCTTGGAGGCAACTGGACGAACCTTGAGGGTGAACTCCATTTCCAGGACCTCAATTCGCGCGTGATCCTCAACGGGAATGTCGACCAAACCATCGCAACGGCGACCGGTGCAGAGGTCTTCGGGGCACTGCAACTGAACAAGAGCGCTGGCGATCTATTGCTGTCAAGCCCCGTGGAAGTCCGTGCCGAGTTGGACCTGAGCGGAGGTCGCATCTTCTCCACGGCATCGGAACTGCTGACCATGCGTGCCGGATCCTCGGTATCGAACGCATCGGACATCAGCTTCGTGCATGGGCCGGTGCAAAAGGTGGGCAACACCAACTTCACCTTCCCGGTGGGGAAGGGCGTCAGTCTGCGTCCCTGTGGTCTTTCAACCATGAGCGGAATTACGAGCGGGGCTTTCACGGCGGAATATTTCCCTGTCAGCGCATACACGTGGGGTGCCGCCATGGAACCCACCATCGACCATGTCAGCGATTGCGAGTACTGGATCATCGACCGCACGGCGGGGGCGGGCAATGCCGTGGTGGAGCTGACCTGGGATACGCCAGAGAGCTGCGGTGTGACCGCCCCCCCCGATCTGCGCGTGGCGCGGTGGGATGCCGGACTGGGCATCTGGCAGGACCGCGGTAATGGCGGTGCCTCTCCGTTGGCACCTTCCGGCACTGTGCTCTCCGATGGTGTCCAGACCCTGTTCAGCCCGTGGACCCTGGCTTCCATCAACAGCGAAAACCCCCTGCCCATCACATTGCTCAGCTTCACCGCCAAGGCCGAAGGGAACAACGTGCGACTGGAGTGGGTCACCGCCAACGAGCGCGAGAACGCCTACTTCACGGTGGAGCGGAGCACGGATGGCAACCTCTTCAGCCCCATCCTCGAGGTGCCTGGAGCCGGCT
>JBIJDX010000031.1:0-17418 GCA_044343855.1 Flavobacteriales bacterium | reverse complement strand
TTCCGTTCACACCCCAGGTGAAGCTGTCGCACGCGCTCTGCGTGGTGGTGTTGTTCGTGCTCGGGGTGATCGTCAGCACCAGGGTCTCCGTGGCGCAGCCGCTCACGCTCGTGTACGTGCCGCTCTGGGTGTAGGTGGTGCCGTTCACGCTCCAGGTGAAGCTGTCGCACGCGCTCTGCGTGGTGGTGTTGCTGGTCGACTGGTTCACCACAACGCCGATCGTCTCAGTGTCGCTGCCGCAGGCATTGCTCACCGTTACGCTGTAGTTGCCGGTGGCGGCGCCGCTTACGGATACACTGGCACTGGTCGCGTTGGGCGAGAAGGTGCCGGTACCGCTCCAGCTGTAGCTCAGGGGAGCATCACCCGTGGCGGTCACGTTCAGCTGCAGGTCGGCGGAAGAGCAGATGGGACCATTGCTGGTGATGCCGGAGATCACCGGTGCCACGCAGGCCTGGGGGAAGGTGAGGAACGGGCTCACCTGCTGGCCAGCGCCGGCGGTGGTGTGCACATACTCCTCGATGTTCTGGCTGGGGTCGCTCAACGCCACGTTCAACTGGAAGGTGAAGGTGCCATCCGTGGTGAACTGGCCGATCAGCACGCGGTTCACACCCGTGGGATCAACACCCGTCTGGGCGGGCAGGGTGGCCCACGAGTCGTTGGTGAAGGTCAACTGGCTGCCATCCGCTTCCACTGCGGCAAAGTCAATGGCACCGCTCAGGTTGGTGGTCAGGTTGGGCACAGCCGAACCGAAGGGGTTAGTGATGTGACCATCCGTCCCACTGATGCCCGGATAGTTGATGCACAGTGTGAGGTTACCATCAGGGTCGGCGCTCCGTGGAACACCAACCTGCTGAGTAGTGGCAGTGGTACCACCTGAGCAGGAAATGGCCGGGGTACCGCTCTTGCCCGTGGTGTGGATGGTGATGTAGCTGTCAAACGCGTTCCCACCTGCCAGACGCCGGGACTGGCCGGGACCAAAGTCCGCGGAAGCACCGGTCAGACCCGCCGAGTTCCAGAAGGTCGTCGACGTCTGGATGTTCACCGGGTTGGAGTTATCAACGCTTCCGAACACGTTCAGGAAGCGGTAGTTCGGTGCCATGTCCACATAGACACGGTACACCTTGGCACCAGGGTTGATGGTGTAATCACCACCAAGACCATTGATGTAATCAGCGTCGCCTTGGGTCACCGTGTGGTATTCCTCCACGATGATGCCCTGCAGACCTTGGGCGCTGGCGGTGAGGCCACCCACCAGGGCGGTGCCTGCCAGCAGGGTTCTGAAGTAATTGGTGTTCATGATCAGGATTTGTTGGGTCGGCATTGCCGGACCACGACCAATGGAAAGGGCGCGGTCCGGCGTTGCCGGGCATTCTTAGAAGCAGTTGCCGCCGAAAGCGTTCACGAAGAGGGTGAAGTCGCTGGCGTTGATGAGGCCATCCTTGTTGAGGTCACCGGTGCAACCGGCAGCGGCAGCGGCGTCCAGACCGATCTGGGCTGCAAGGGTCCATCCGTTGGTCCAGGGCTGCACCCCGGGGGCGAACGCACCGCGGTACTTCGCGCCGGTGAAGAAGCCGTCAACAGGAGCGTTGAGGGTGGTGGCAGCGTTGGCAGCAGACGGCACCGGGTTCACACGATCCGTCAGCACGTTGCCGGGCTGGGTCATGCTGTAGGTGAAGTCGATGATCGCAGAAGAGGTGATGACGTTGCCATCGGTGATGGTGAACTTGTCAAATGCCGTGCCGCTGGTGGTGTTGACACCGTTGATGCGCAGCGGGTTGAGGCAATCCACGAACGTGCAGTTCTTCACGTTGAGCAGACCGTTCTCCCACTTTGCAGTGGCGTTGGTACCGGTGGCACCGGCCAGGTTCAGGCCGGAGCGGAAGCGGGTGAAGATGGAGTTGACAACGGTACCCTCGGTGCGCTCCTTCGCCTCAATGCCTTCATCGGCCTGGGCAATGGTCTGGGTGCGGGAGATGACCGTTGCGTTGTATACGGTGGGGTTGCTCGCGATACCACCATTCGCAGCATTGGTGGCTGCGTCATCGCCATCGCACTCAAAGCCGTTGTCGCCCTGGTTGAGGGCACCACCACTGTTATCAGGACCCTGCACACCATAGAAGAACTGGACCTTGCCGTTCCAGCCCTGGTCCCAGTCCAGGTAATCATCATCGCAATGCATGGCCACGAGGTACTTGGCGTTCACCGTTCCACCGAACATCTCGAAGGCGTCATCGAGGTTGCTCAGTACTTCAACGTGGTCGATCGTGGTGCCACGACCTACACCACCGAGGGTGAGACCGTTGATCTCGTTGTTGGCACCGATGATCTGACCGCCGTGGCGCAGGCTCACGTAGCGCAGCACACCGCTGTTGTCGTCGTTCTGCTCAGTACCCACGGCAGCACCATACAGATGGCGGCTGTCACCTGCGGCGAGGCCCTCGATGGTACCCACTCCATCGGTGGCGGTGGCGGTAACATCACCATCAGCCGCCCGCTTGTTGGTGTAGGCACGACCCAGTACGACAAGGCTGCCCCACTGACCACGGTTGGTAACGCTGTAGCTGCCATCCAGGGGATCGGCGGCGGCGGTCATGATGATCGGGCACTCCTCGCTGCCGTTGGCCCAGATCTGGCCACCACGTGCAACGATGATGGCGAATGCAGAACCGGGATTGGAATTCGCCTTTATAACGGTTCCGGGCTCTATGAAGAGGTCCTGGTTGTTGTCCACATAAACGCGGGTGTCCAACACGTACAGGTTGTTGCAGGTTAGCGTGGTGGTGGCGCTGCTCAGGTTCTGGCTGCCATCCACAAGCGTGGACATGTTCACCGTGGTGCGGGCACTCACGGCGGGGCAACCGCAAGCGGTGCCGATGCTCTGGGCATCTGCATCGACGGTGGCGGCCACCAAGCCGGCAGCCATCGTCAGTTTCGAAAGCGTTCTCATTGCTGTCTGGGTTAATGGGTTTTGGGGTGAAAAACTCGGTTCGTTCGAGCGCCACAAAGCTGCAGCAACCCTTGTCCATCAAGGGTTAGCGCAGGACTATGATTTCATGACCATTCGGTGATCGCAATGTGAAGAATGCGGCGATCCATGTTAAGCGATCGCAATTTTTTAAGGCCTGCGAAATGATCGCTTGACCCTGGATCAACATGGCCTCAGGGTCGCACGCGAGCCGGCACTGTCCGAACCAACCATGGAGCAAGCACTTCGCCTTCGACCGGGTTGGAATGAACATACTTGATGGCGTTCCGATGCACATCGGCCACCTGGATGTTGATGCGGAATGAAAGATCCCCGGAGGTGCACAGCTGGGCGATCAATATGTGACCACCATCCGCGGGACCTGCAGTACCACCCAGCACAGCCCACGCACCATCCATGGTATGCACCACACTGCCCGGAATTGCCGCGAGATAGCCAGGCCGGAACCGCCAGTCCGTGGTGCGCGGGACACTGTCCGCAGGGATCGCCCCATCGCGCTGCCGGAGTATCGGGGGAACATCCCTCCGGTTGATGCGATCCCTCGCGCGCGGCCGGATGACACTGCCATCAGGGTCGGAAGCGATGGGCACCGCCCAGTGATTGCGACCAAGGGATCCCATCGCGAGCCAGGAATCCCGCCATGCCCGACCTGTCCGCATGGCATCTTCATCCAGTTCATCCGCAAATACCACCGTGCGCGCAGTATCGTTCCAGAATCGGGTCGTGGTGGAGAACTCGAGATCGTGGTGCCGGTCGCCGAACACCACCTGCATGGCATAGCCGGGTGCCAGATCCACCCAGATGCGGTGGCTCACCAACGTCCTGCCCTCCTGGTCATTCCATCCGTTCAGCACAACCGACTCCACCCATACACTGTCCACACCACGTTCCTGGCTGGCCACCGGGCCCGCCATGCAGAGCAGCGTGGACAGGAAAAGGAACCTGGCCATCACTGGCGCACCACACGCAGGGTGCGACGACCGGCATCACTCTGCACGTCAAGAAGATAAACACCCGGTGCAAAGTGTGCCATGGGGATCATTCCACTCCATGGTCCGGTCAAGGTGCCGAGCGAGCGCTGCTCCAGGACCGCTCCACGCAGGTCGCGCATGGTGTAGGCAATGGTCTCACCCTGCAACCCATCCAGTATGAGCAACACATGCTCCTCGGTGGGATTCGGGCGCAACGCAACACCCACGGAACCGATGATGCCATCCACCTGCACGGAGCCGTCGCAGAGGCATCCGGGCAACCACACCTCGTTCACGGTGGCCTCATTGCCATCGTCACAGGGCTGTCCGGGCAGGGCGTTTCCGCCCAGCACGCCCTCGCAGTCCTCGCCAATGCAGGTACAATCCTCGGCGTACACATCGTTCGTGGTCTCGGCTATCCCATCCTCACAGGGTGTTCCCGGGAATGCAGGACCACCGGGAAGGCCCTGGCAGTCGGTGATGAGTGCATCGGACCTGAAACACAGCGACGGGTGCGAGAACCGGTTGGCCTCACCGAACTGCCCGGAAGTATCACTGGGAATGAGCTCCCAATAGAATTCCATGAAGTCATAGCACCCTGGGTCATTGCACACCAGGCTGTCCGGGATCTTCACGGAAAGGTTCATGCACAACTCCAGCAGGCCATCCGTGGTGAACTGACCCAACAGCACGCGGTTACCCGGGTCGGGCACGGTGTATGCACCGAGGATCGCCCATGCGAAGTTGTCGTTGGAATAGGCGTTGCCACCACCTGCGTCGAAGAGGTCAGGACCATCGCCGACCGTCGTCAGGGTGGGTGGTGCGGTTCCGGTTGCCACCAATCCATCGGCAGTGGTGAGCGCCAGGCCCATCGTCGGCGTCTGGTTGATGAGCAAGCCGTTGTCATTGTTCGCACCGCCCACGATGGACCCGTTCGTATCGGCCGACTTTACAACCCCCCATTGGAGTGTGCTCGCTGCCCCCAGGGTCAGCCAGGAGTCAATTGCAACGGTATTCTTGTTGAGGTGCTGGTTGGGGATGCTGCGCCCCCACGCCTCCCCACGGTCCTCGTTGTTGAAGAAGCTCGTACTGGTGCTGATGTTGAATGCATGCCCCGGGAATCCACCCACGGAAAGTACACGGTAGCCGGGCTTCAGATCGGCGAACACACGGTACACGATGCTCCCCACGGGAAGCACACCGCCACCATCGAGGTCCGCTGCGTCCTGCTCGTCCGCAACGTAGTACGTTTCAACGACCAAGCCCTCGAATCCACTGGGGTCGGGCGGCGTGAACTGTGCCATGCTGAACAGTGGCACGAGCGAAAGCAGGGAGGTGATGGATCGGTTCATGGTGGCTATCGATGAGCGGTCGCGAAACTACCCCGACGTGCAAAGGCCCATGTAAACGCATCAATGGTTTTGCGTTAATCAGACCTTAAGCGGCATTAATTGATCGCGATGGCCCTACTGCTTAACCACCCTCCTGCGCGCCACGCCATCGGGACCAGCGACAACGAGGTGGTATATGCCGGGAGCCAACGCAGGCACCGACAGATCATGTCGTTGACCGGTAGCATGCACCCTTGAACTGGACCAAACCGACATCCCGGCTGCATCGAAGAGCGACATGGCAAGAAGGGCACCGTTCGTCACAGGCAGTTCGAGCCAGAATTGCTCACGGAACGGATTCGGTCCCAGCACCACCTCCAGGTCGTTCCCATTCTCCCCGACCCCCACATCAGCGCAGACCAAGGAGATGTCAAGTCCATTGCAATTGCCGGGTCCGTAACAGCAAAGCTGTGGCACATTGAAGTTCGCGGAACCGTTGTAATTGCAGGCAAGCGTATCGAGGCATCCGAACACGATGGTGGTCTGGCAGCTTCCGTCATCACATCCGGCGGCGGGGTCATACTCAAGGAAGTTGGGATCGGTGCACCCACATTGGGGCGGATAAACGAGCAGTCCACTGGGTGTCTCCCCATCAAGGAGAACATCATCAGAGCAGACGAACTTCCGCACCTCGCCCTGCGGAGTAAGCACCTCCACATTAAGGCAGAAGTTCAGATCCCCCGTGGTGGTGAGCTGTGCCACGATGACCCTGTTCGTGGCTGTGGCACCGGCGACACCCCCGGTCGCCGCCATGCGGAAATCGTTGGTCGCGAATGTGCCTCCGGTGGTGGCATCACCGAAGACCGCTGTGGGATCGATGCCCGTGACATTGAAATTGGATGGCTGCGCAGTACCTCCCTGGGCAAGCGGCACGAGACCATCCCGTTCGGTCAGGGCCGGCAGGGCGCTCGCATCGGCATTCACCAGCAGCCCCCCAGGCACACCCTCACTACCTCCATCATTGTTGGACCCTCCAACGATGCTGCCATCATCATCCTCCCCCTTCACCACAGCACGCTTGGCGTTGCTTGCCGCACCCATCGCGAGCCATGAATCCAACGGCACCGTTCCCTCATCGAGCGCACCATTGGTGATGGCATGCCCGTATACCCGTCCGCGGTCAAGGTGGTTGAAGAATGGCGCGGTGCTCTCGATGCGCAGGGAGTGGTTCTCATCAGCATAGACAGCGCGCAGGGAACAGCCTTCACAGAGATCGATGAAGATGCGGTAGGTGACCGAGCCGATAGCCAATCCACCGCCCGTAAGATCGGTGGCATCGTTGGCATCGCTCACGTAATACCGCTCCACGATCACATCCTCAATGAGGTTCTGGGCACGGGTGGTGCATGGCAAGACCAGCACCAAGGCGATCAATGCGGTGGGCAGGCTGGTGATCCGTGTGCTCTTCATGATCAGCGGATGGAATATGAAACGGTGAGCAGGTATTCGGTCCCGAAGGCGAAACTGTCGAAATCGCCGATGTACCCCTGTTGGAAACGATAGGTGCGGCGCACCGGGGAGTTCAACAGATCGCGGACACGGAACTGCACACCCCAATGCTCACCGAATCGCTTGTTGAGCGTGATGTCAATGAGGTTGCGCGGCATTTCATAGGCCCTGATGCCGGTTGGGTCCAGCTCAGCATTGGTCACTGCAAGTTTGGGTCCCTGAACGTTGTAAGAGACACTGATCGTGGTCTTCAGGCTGTCCAGCGAATAGCTAAGCGTGCCATTGAGGATGTAGGGAGCCTGACCGAACATGGGCGTCTCGTATCGCACTTCCTCCCCATTGAGCACGGTCACCAGCTCGGAGCGCGATTCCATCAGTGTGACATTGCCGCGTGCCTCGAGCCCCTTCACCAGACGGGCGCGACCCTCGACCTCAAGGCCGAAGACCTCACTGCGCTCCGCATTCCGCCAGGTGAATCCTCCCTGTGCGGTCTGCAGCAGCTCGATATGGTCTGTGAAGGACTTGTAGAATCCACTGAGGCTTACGTTGTCGCCGCTCCTGAAAAAGCGCTCGAGACGAAGGTCATAGTTGTCCACAGCCGTCATGCGCAGATCGGGATTACCATATACGGGTGCCTGGAGCAGGTAGTCGTAGAGTTGCACCACACTGAACTCCCGGAAGCTGGGGCGGCTCAGCGACCGGAAATAGCTGGCCCGAAGATTAAGTGCGGGCTTATCCAACGGCCTCATTTTAACGATGAGGCTCGCGCTGGGGAGCAGGTCCCATTGCTCGATCGTACCGGGCACCGCCGGCTTGGGTTCTGGCGCAGAGGCGCCACCGATGGCGAGATCGCCAACCGTACCGCGCGCGGGGTCATCGGCCGCAATACCCTGCTCGTAGAATTCGCGGATATCGGAGATCAGATCGGTGTGCTCAGCCCGGATGCCACCAGCGAAGCGCAGACGCTCGGTAAGGTTGTAGTCCGTCATGGCGAATACCGAAGCCACGGTGAGGATACCGATATCATTGTCCTTGAAACTGCCGAAGGGGGCATAGAGCGTGGTGAACCGCCCGTCGGGCCGGAGTTCGAAGCGCGTTGCATCACTCCATTGGGTGGGACCGGGTGCACCGATAACCTGGTAGTAGTTCTGGTCATTGGTGCGTTCGTTCCAGCGATAGGCACCACCCAGTTTCAACTTGCGCACGGTGCGCTCCTTGTCGCTCAGCGGGAACTCCGCGCTCAACCGGGCATCAAGGAGGTCCTCGTTGAGGAACCTGAAGATCCTGCCGGGAGGACGAAGTGCACCATCCACATTATTGATATCCCCGCCATCCGCCGGCTGTATGTACTGCACCACTTTGAGGTCGAGCACATCACGATTACCAGTGGTGTATGAAACATCCCCATTGAGCGTCATGTTGAGCGCCGGGATGAAATGCTTGCTGCCGTATTGAAGCACCACCATGTTTCGCTGCTCCCAGAACTGGTCCTCGCTCACGAACGTCTCTCCGCTCACGGTTGGGTCGAGGAAAACAAGCTTGCGGGCATTGTTCTGGCCCAGCACGTTGGCCATGCCCATCAGTGAAAAGCTGTTGTTGCGATCGAGCTTGAAGGAAACGTTCCCGAGCGCATTCCATCCATTGCTCACCACACTGACCCGTTGTTCACCCTTCCTGTTGAAGGTGTCACCAGGGTCCTCGTCCTCGAAGCGCTCGATGGTGCGGAGGAGGGAACTCCGCTCATCGTTCTGCGTTTCCGTTGAGTAGCGCAGACCGAGCAGGAATCCGAGCTGTGAGGGCTCATCCTTCTTCCTGAACACATCCACCTGGTTACCGATGGTGAGGCTCATGTTCATGTTGGGTGCACCCACTGACTCGGACACACGCCACGCAGAATTGTCCCAGCGCTTATTGAGATCCGCCAATTGGGAATTGAATCGGGGGGAGAAGTAGGCCAGGTCATACGTGCTGTTGTACACGGAAACAGCGTTCTGGACGGCGGCGGCATCGAACAGGAGCGCGGGAGGGAGCAGGCCAAGCTCCACAAGGGCCAGGTGCTGCTGCGTGCTGCCGATGTTCATCTGTCCACCGGGCACATTGAATCCGGTGGTGGATGCTGTGATGCCATAACCCTGCAGGGTGGATGAAAGGCCCAACGCGGAAAGTTGTTGGTAAAGGGTTGGATCGATGAAGGAGGGATAGTCCTCCACCCGCGTTGGCACACCTTCCGGAATGGCGCGAAGACCATCATCGAAACCCCAGCGGTCCGTTCCGCTCGTTACGCTCGAAACGATGTTCTTCCCGGTGCTGTTGGGATTGTAGCCAACGGTGGTACTGACGCTCACCTGCAAGCGGTCGGGATAGTCGCTGGTGTTCATGCTCATGTACGCACCGGCCCAATCACCGGGCAGGTCCGGCGTGAGCGTCTTGGTGATGACGATGTTGTCCATCAGGCCCGTTGGGAACAGGTCGAGACGGAGATTGTTGGTGAAGGGGTCCAACGTTGGCACCCTGCCTCCATTCACCGTCGTAACCAAGTAGCGGTCCGCGAGACCACGAACGGTTACGAACGCACCCACGGTACTGACGCCGGAAATGCGCCTGACCGCCGCCGCGGCATCCGCATCACCGGTCTTGAGCATCACATCCCGTGAAATGAAATCGAGGGCGGCCGGTGCATTGCTCTTCATGCGGTCCAGATACGTGTCGCTGCTCCTACGTGCCTTGGCCTGCACCTCGAACTCCTTGATCTCGACCCGTTGCTCACCCATGACCACATTCTCCATCACAACCCCGCCATCGGCAACGGTCAACGTGCGCTCCACAGGGCTGTAGCCCACGAATGAATAGACGAGCACGACAGGAGCGCCGGATGGAATGGCAAGGCTGTAACGGCCATCGAGGTCGGTGATGGTACCCTTTCCGGGGTCGCTCTTCAGGACGATGGTGGCCCCGATCAGTGTTTCACCCTGGGCGTCACTGACCACACCGCGAACGGTGCCTTGTGAAAAGGAATCCACATGAAACAGGACCAGGGCCAGCAGGGACAAAGCGATGCGCATGGGCAACTTGGATTCGGTCGGCGAAGGTCAACAGACACGGGCGGCCGGCATGTTAACCGACCGTTATGTTTGATCTACGATGTGTGCAGTTCGCGGATCGATGTGACCTGTGTCCGCTCTCCACCCTTCAAGCACCTGTAGCTGTAGGGTTTCCATCGATCCAATGGTTTAAGCATCACCGATCTCAATGATACCAGCATGCAAAGCCAGCCTTAAATGATCGCAAACCCCGGGTGCCCGACACCGGCTGCTCATAGATTGCCCTGCGGAGTCCATGGAACACAATGGCAGCAAGGAAGCCAGCCCGATCGGAATGTGATCGTTTTGATGCGGGTGATGTCCCCTACCTGCACTGGCTGGTGGACCATCCGTACGGCTTCGTGGTGAATGCGAGGCGCAATGCGGAACAAGGCGACATGGTGGTGCATGCCGCGGCTTGTCCGCACATAAGGAGCCTTCGGAATACACGGGGTGCGGAAGGCTTCACCACCGGCAGCTGGATCAAGTTCTGTGGCACGGACCTGTCATCGTTGCTTCGTACTGCACTCGCATCACGCAAAACGCCAAATGCCATCATACGCCGGTGCAAGGGGTGTGAGGCCACAGCGCTGGACATCCACTTGGAACGCTATCCAGGTGAGCATCTCTGGTCGGAGGCCCAGCATGTGGAGCGCATCGTGGTGAATGCACGTGAACGGGACCCCCTCAACCGTGCACTCTGCTTCATCCGCCATGGCATGGCATGTGCTGTCTGCAACATCGATCTGGTCCAACGCTATGGTGCGCTGGCGGAAGGTTTCATTGAGGCGCATGAAGTACATCGCCAGGTTGAACGGGGGATGTCCATCGAGTTCGACCCTGCGCGCGACCTGGTTCCCGTCTGTCCCACCTGCCATGCGATGCTGCATCGCGGACGGGCACTTCCCCTTGCCGTTGAGGATCTGCGCAAGGCGATGCGGCACGCATTGCACCAGCAGCTGGGTCTGCATGGGTGATGCTATCCGGTGCAACGGGAAGAGGGCCGCAGCTTACGCCACAGCCCCCTCCGCCCTTGGTCCCAAAACCCGAGACCTTCCTCCTATAGACCGAGCACCTTGAATTCGGTGCGGCGGTTGCGCTGATGCTGTTCCTCCGAGCACTTCTCACACGCGCAGGATTCCGTGGGCTTGGTCTTGCCGTATCCCTTGCTCACCACGCGCGTTCTGTCAATGCCCCTGCTTATGACATAGTCCACCGCGCTCTTCGCACGCTTCTGGGACAGCGTCATGTTGTACGTTTCCTTGCCGCGGCAATCCGTGTGTGAACTCAACTCGATGCGCACTGATGGATTATCACGCAGGGTCTCCACCAGCTTGTCCAGTTCCAAGGCAGCGTCAGGCCGGATATCCCACTTGCTGTAATCATACAGGATGTTCTCCAGCCTGACCACGGTGTTGACCTTTAGCGGGAACAACCGGAAATCGTTGCGCAGCATGCCGTTCGGCTGTCCCTTTGTGGTGATCCTTGTGCTTTGCTTGAAATACCCGGCACGCTCCGCCACCAGGCGGTAGTCAAGGTCAGGCATCAGTGGGAAGGAGTAACGTCCGCTCGCATCCGTCATGATGGTTGCGAGCACATTGCCCTGTGGGTCGGTGAGTGACACTGTGGCGCTGTCCATCAGTGCACCTGTCTCCCCATGCATCACCGACCCTTCGGCCAGATAATCATACTTGACCAGCTCGATCAGAATGGCGCCCAATTCATCCCGGTCGGTGGTGATCTTCGCGGTGCCCTGCATGTAACCCGCCTTGTTCGCGAGCACCTCGAACCGGTCATGATGCTCGGTGGCTATGGTGAAGCGTCCCTCAGGTTCGGGGGTCACGGTGTAGTTCCTGACGAAGCGTTCACTGCCATCCTTCAGCGAGATCAATGCGCCATCCACCGGTCGGCGCGTGGCCTTGTCAACCACCCGACCTGCGAGATAGAGCATGGGAGGCGCAATGGTACACCCATAGATGTCATCACTTCCCGAACCGCCGGTGCGGTCACTGGCCAGAAATCCAACACTGTCATTGAGCAGCAGCAGACTGTGATCGTTCCACCGGGTATTGATGGGATAGCCGAGGTTGAACACATATCCCGGCCCATCGGGACCCAACCGTGTGCGGAACAGGTCGAGACCGCCCAGACCGGGATGCCCGTCGCTTGCGAAATACAGAACGCTGTCAGGGGTGATCAGCGGATACATCTCGTCCCCTGCCGTATTCACCTTGGGACCCACGTTGCGGGGAGGTGACCATTGGTTGCCGAGGTTGTCACAGAACCAGATGTCCGTACCGCCCTCACCTCCGGGCCTGTCACTGATGAAGTAGAGACGCCTGCCATCAGGCGATACGAAGGGATGCCCATAATTGAATTCGGCATCATTGTGGTCAAAGGGCACCAGCCCCCCCCATTCCGGCTGGCCGAACTCACCGGTCACCACATCACTGTAATAGATGCCGAGGTTCAACTCTCCCTTACTGCTCTTGTCCTTCACCCCGTAGAAGTAGTTGTTGCGCGTGAAATACATGCGCTTAGCAAGGGAGTCATAGCTGACCGTTCCATCGTGGTAACGGCTGTTGATGTCATTGCGCATCACCATGGGTTCCTCCGCAGTGGCGCCCTTGAGCAGGGCGGAATACAGGTTCAGGTATGGCTGCTCGTCCCAACGGTAGGTGCGCCCGCCACCGGCACCTTCACCGCGTGCACTGGAGAACAACAGCAGTTCATCGAGCACGCTCATGCCCAGATCGGCCTGTGGCGAGTTGATGGGCACAGTGCGTATCCTTGAACGCGTGCTGTCGGTCATCAGCCGATCGAACAGTTGCGGCTGTTTCAGATAGGCCTGCACCCGAGCATTGCCAGGCACCTTCCTGTCGTACTCCGCATAGCGTTCGAGGGCCTGCCGGTACCTGCCGTTGGCGCGCAACAGGTCCGCATAGGCGAGGATGTCCGCGGCCTGTACATCCCCTGCTGTCATCATCCGGGCATAGACCGCTTCAGCGTCAGCAGATCGGTCCATTTTCCGGTATGCGTTGGCGAGCCGGCGCATTGTTGATGCATCAGCCTTTCCGCGTGCCTCGAGGTCCTCGCATAGGGCAGCCACCCGGGGATGGTCGAAGGTCTCGTTGTAGCGCTCCACCATGCGCTGCTGGAGTTTCTGCGCGCTCACCGGGCTGAATGCCGCGGACACAGGCAGCAGTGCCAGACAGAGGATACGGCGTGGGTGGTACATGCGTGTGAACATGGTCAGAAGTAACGCGGTGAACGGATACCCTTCAGTGCATTTCCGAACTCATAGCCGATCATGATCTCGTGTGAACCACCACTGAAGTTGCGCAGCGGGGAAAGCGGATAATCGTAGGAGTATCCCACTGACAGATCGTTCGTGAGCAGGTACTGGGCAATTGCTCCGACCGCATCGGTATGCCGGTACATGGCACCCAACCAGAATTTCTCCAGGAACAGGAAGTTGGCACTGAGATCGAAACTGATCGGTGCCCCTTCCACGGCCTTCAGCAGGAAGGTGGGCTTGAACTTGTGATAGAGACCAAGGTCGAACACATAACCACCGCTCAGGAAATAGTGTGCACGCTGGCCGGGCTCGCTGATGAACGCGAGCGAATCGGTATCGAAGAATTCCGTGCGGAGGATCTTCGGCGTGCTCAGCCCGATGAAGTAACGGTCACTGTAGTACATCACCCCGAAGCCGAACTGTGGGTCGAGCTTGGTGCTTACGTTCTGCTGGAAAACGGCATCGCCGGGCAGTTCCGGGCTCAATTCACCGAACCGGCCCTGAAGCAGGTTGAGACCACCCTTGATGCCGAAGGCCAGCTTGGCATCACCCATGAAAATACGGTAAGCGACATCCGCCATCACATTGTACTGGGTAATCGGGCCATGGCTGTCACGCATGAGGGTCCCACCCAGTGCCAGGCTTTCGTGCCACACGGGGGCATGGATGGTGATGGTCTGCGTGGTGGGAGCACCTTCGAAACCCACCCATTGGTGACGACTCAACGCCTTCACGTTGATGCGCTCCGCGCTGCCCGCATAGGCCGGGTTCAACGCCAGCATGTTGAACATGTACTGGGTGAACTGGGGGTCCTGCTGGGCCATCGCCGCAGTGGCGATCACGCTTGTGAGAAGCGGCAGGACAAGGGGTCTGACAGTACGTAACATGGCGCTACTGATGGATCGGACGCAGGTGTTCATCGGCGCAGGTAGATGTAGCCGGTGTAGGCATCGCTGCCATCACCGAGGTCCAGGACATAGTAGTAGGTGCTCTCCGGGAGCTGCTCTCCAAAGGCGGAGCCGAATTGGCTGGTTCCATCCCAGTCGTTCGCATAGGGACTTTGGTCGAGCACCTTGTTCCCCCATCGGTTGAACACCTGGAAGGAACTGCCCGGGTAGGACTCGATGTTGGTGATCCGGAAGATGTCGTTCACACCGTCCCCGTTCGGTGAATATGCGTTCGGGATGTCGATGGTGAGGCAGTCGCGGATGAAGATCATCACGCTATCCACCGATGCGGGACAGGGGCCGTTGGTGATGGTCCAGGTGAACCAATTGCTTCCCAACTCCAGGCCTGTGACTCCGCTCCCCGGATCGTTGGGATCGGCCAGGGTGCCTGAACCGGCGATGAGCGCCCAGGAGCCGGTGGCCGTGCTTGAAGCAGGCAGCGCATCCATGGAGGTGCTGCTCACATCCTGGCAGAACTGCTGGTCAACTCCGGCATCCGCGGGAGGAACCGTGTGGTCGTACACGGCCAGGACCACCTCGTCACTGGTGATGCCACATGCACCGTTGTCCATCGTCCAGCGGAATACGTTGGATCCCAAAGCAAGTCCGGTAACCGCACTGAAGGGATCATTGGCGTCGGCAAGGGAGCCCTGTCCGCTGACAAGGGTCCATGTTCCAAGGGCGGGCGAGGGCGCACCGGATGCGAACATGGTGACCGACTGGCCAATGGGTGTGCAGAACGACTGGTCGGGGCCTGCCGTTGCAGGTGCTGCGCTGCTGTCATACACGCGGATGACGACATCATCGCTCGTTGAACCACCTGCACAGGGACCGTTGTCAATTGTCCAGCGCAACACCACTTCACCCACGCCAAGGCCGCTGATGGTGGTGAGCGGATCGGCAGCATCGGCGATGACAGCAGTCCCACCTACCACGCTCCAAGAACCGGAGGCAGGGAAAATGACACTGTTGGCTGCCAGGGTGGCGGTGCTCGCCGGTGTGCAGAGCTGCTGATCGGCACCCGCATCGGCCGGCGACTGCTGGTCGCTGTAAACGAGGATCGTGACCTCATCACTGGTCGTCCCACAGGGGCCGTTCACAATGGTCCAGCGGAAGGTGTTCGGCCCAAGGGTGAGTCCGCTCACTGCTGTAGCAGGATCGGTGGCATCGGCCAGTACGGCGCCTCCTTGCAGCACCTCCCATGATCCACTGGCTGGGAACACCGGCCCATTGCCGCCAAGGATCGCGGTCGTCGTCGGCAGGCACAACGTTGCATCATCACCGGCATCTGCCGCGGCACTGGATCCGTCGAAGATGAAGACACTGATGTCATCGCTGCTGCTTCCGCAGGCCCCGTTGTCAATGGTCCAGCGCAGCACCACTTCACCCACACCAAGGCCACTCACCGTGGTCAGCGGGTCGGCAGGGTTGGCGATGACAGCTGTGCCGCTGACCACGGTCCATGTACCCACGGCAGGGAAGACCGGTGCATTGGCGACCAGTTCGGAGTTGTCCTGTGGCGTACACAAGCTGATGTCACCACCGGCCTGTGCAAGATCGGCCTCACCATCGTAAACACGGATCTGCAGCGTGTCGTTGCTCGGGGGACCGAACCCGCAATCACCGTTGTTGATGGTCCACACGAGCACATGCACACCGACAGTGAGGCCGGTCACCGTGCTGTTGGCGTCATTGGGCGCGGTAACCACTGCACTGCCGGACACAACGGTCCAGGTGCCCACTCCGGGCGTGGCTGGCACATTGCCTGCCAGGGTGGTGCTGCTTTGCGGGGTGCATAGTTCCTGGTCCGGACCCGCATCCGCTGCGGGTGCGAACGGATCGAACACACGGACGGTCATCGTATCCGTGAGCAGGCCATTATTCGGGCAGGGATCCCATTCGAGCGTCCATACGAATATGCTTTCGCCCTGCGGTAGACCGGTGACCTGTGAGTTCGGGTCATTGGGGTCGACAATGGTACCTCCTCCGCTCAGCAAGGTCCAGGTGCCCAAACCCGGGGCGATCGGTTGCTCGCCCTGCAGGTTGATGGTGGTCACCGGCAGGCAGGTTTCCAGATCGGGACCGGCATTGGCCGCCGAAGTGCTATCGCTGTACAGCGTGATGGTCACCTGGTCGGTGGTGGGTGAATTGGTGCACGGCCCGTTGTAGACCTCCCATTGGAATACGTTCGCCCCGGTGGCCAAGCCGCTGATCAGGGTGCCCGGATCGTTCGGCGCAACCGGAGTGCCGGCCCCTGAGATCACACTCCAGGTACCTGTTGCAGGGAAGATGAGCGTGCTTGCGGCCATGAAGGCACTGTCCTGCGGCACACACAGCTCCTGGTCCAGCCCTGCGAAGGCATCGGCGTTGGCGGGGTCGAAGACGAAGATGCTGATGGAGTCCACCGTAGTGATGCAGTCACCGCTGCTGATAGTCCAGGTGAGAATGGTCTCACCCACCTGCAGGCCGGTTATCACGGCATTGGGGCTTGATCCCGCGTCCACAACGCCCACCCCCTGTAAGATACTCCACTGGCCTTGGGCGGAACCCACCGGTGCATTGGCGACCAGGGCCGCACTTTCATCCGGCGCGCAGAGCTCCTGGTCGGGACCTGCGTTCGCTGGGGGCGCCTGCGCATCGAACAGCACGAGTGTCACCTCGTCGCTCGTGACCCCGTTGGCACAGGCTCCGTTGTCGACGGTCCACGCGAATATGTTGATGCCGATGCCCAGGTCGGTGACCTCGGTCTCCGGATCGTTCGGGTCCACGATGGTGCCCTGTCCGCTGACCAGCGTCCAGGTACCAATGGCCGGGAAGATGACCGGGCCACCATTCATGAAGGCATTGGTAACCGGGGTGCATATCTGCTGGTCCGGTCCGGCATCAGCGTCGCTGTTGTTCTCATCATAGACGCGGATGGTCATGATGTCGGCACTGATGGGCTCGGCGCATTCACCGTTGAGCACCGTCCACAGGAACACGTTCTCGCCGATGCCCAGACCGGTCACCGGACTGTTCGGGTCATTGGGGTCTGCGATGTCACCGGTACCTCCCACGAGCGTCCAGGTGCCGACTGCAGGGAAGATCACATTGCTGCCCTGCAGGGCCGATGCCGTGGTGGTGCCGGTGGGGGTGCACAGTTCCTGATCGGGACCGGCATCAGCCAACGGGTTGTTCGCATCGAAGAGGGTGATCAGCAATTGATCGCTCGTGGTACCGTTCGCACAAGGACCGTTGCCGACCGTCCACTCAACGACGGTCACACCGGGCGTAAGCGAAGTGATGGTGGTGCTCGG